>NZ_JBFAMP010000008.1:0-377724 GCF_040674455.1 Streptomyces sp. NPDC049837
AGGAACCTCGACCATCCGAAGATGGACGGGGTATCAACATATCTGGCGTTGACTTTTGGCACGCTGTTGAGTTCTCAAGGAACGGACGCTTCCTTCGTACTCACCCTCTCGGGCTTTCCTCCGGGCGCTTCCCTTCGTTGTTTCCAACCTTACCAGATTCCTTTTCCGTTCCGTTTCCGGTTCGGATTCAGTTTCCGGTGGCCGTTGGAAGGCCTTTGCCCTTTCGGCGCTCCACCACTTTAGACCATTTCCCTTACGACTCATAATCGAGTCGCTGGATTGAATTCCGGACACGCCGGAAGCCGACCCATTCGGGAAGTCGATCTTAGGTGGTGGATGGCTGCTCCTGGGGTGCCTCGAACGGCAGGCCCATCTCTTGCAGCTCGGTAGACGTTAGACGCTTCGGGCCCCCGAGTCAAGTCCGCCTCCGGCGGCGTGGCGTGTGGGCCCGGTACGGGCTCACCGTGGGGTCGCCGTCGATCCAGAAGCGCCAGGGGTGGGTGGCCCCGTCGCCGCCCACTCCCGTGCGGGGGCCGGTGCGGACCTGGTCGGGGTGGACCGGGGTGCCGTGCAGGACGGAGAGGGGGGAAGCCGGGCCGGAGCAGGCGTCGGCGCCGTCGAGGGTGCGGTCGACGTCCAGGGCGGTGGCGAGGCGGGCGGGGCCTTTGGCCAATTCCTTGTCGTATCGGGCCGAGAGTCGGCGTTTGCGGGCGAGCTCCTGGCCGACCCGGACTTCGCCGGCCCGCAGCAGGACACCGCTCGCGGTGCCCTCGGGGCCGCAGACGAGGTTCAGGCAGTGCCACATGCCGTAGGTGAAGTAGACGTAGGCGTGACCGGGCGGGCCGAACATCACGGCGTTGCGGGCGGTGCGGCCACGGTAGGCGTGCGAGCCCGGGTCGGCCTCGCCCGCGTACGCCTCCACCTCGGTGAGGCGGAGCTCGATGGGGCCGTCGTCCGTCATGCGCACGAGGGTGCGGCCGAGGAGGTCCGGGGCGACCTCCAGTACGGGGCGGTCGAAGAAGGCCCGCGGCAGCGGCGTACGGTCGGAGCTCTCGATCATGTCGTACGAGCGTACTGGGAACCGGCCGCGGTCCTTCCGCGTATGCGCGTATGTATAGGGGTCAGGATCAGATCCGGTCCGAAAAGGAGTGAACATGGGGTTCAAGAAGCTGCTGGCGAGCCTGGGCGCGGGGGGCGCGTCCGTGGAGACGGTACTCACGGAGGCGAACGTGGTGCCCGGTGGCGTCGTCCAGGGTGAGGTGCGCATCCAGGGCGGCTCGGTGGATCAGCGGATCGAGGGGCTGTCGGTCGGTCTCCAGGCGCGCGTCGAGGTGGAGGGCGGTGACCAGGAGGTCAAGCAGGACATCGAGTTCACGAAGGTGCGGCTCGGTGGGGCCTTCGAGGTGAAGGCCGGGGCGGTGCACGTGGTGCCGTTCGGCCTGGACATTCCGTGGGAGACGCCGGTCACGACCATCGCCGGGCAGCAGCTCCGCGGGATGGACATCGGTGTGTCGACGGAGCTGGAGATCGCGCGGGCCGTGGACTCCAGTGACCTGGACGCGATCAATGTGCACCCGCTGCCGGCCCAGCAGGCGATCCTGGACGCCTTCATCCAGCTCGGCTTCCGCTTCAAGAGTGCGGACATGGAGCGCGGGCACATCCGGGGGACGCGGCAGCAACTGCCGTTCTACCAGGAGATCGAGTTCCTGCCGCCGCAGCAGTACCGGGGGCTGAACCAGGTCGAGCTGACGTTCGTCGCGGACGAGCACGAGATGGACGTCGTCCTGGAGATGGACAAGAAGCCGGGTCTGTTCAGTGAGGGCAGCGACTCGTACCGGGCGTTCAAGGTGGGGCTGAACGACTTCCAGAACACCGACTGGGCCGCGTACCTCAACCAGTGGCTCGCCGATGTCGGCGGCCGGCGCAACTGGCTCTAGGCTCGTCGGAGCTCATGCCAACCCTTCGAAAGAACAGTGAGACGGAGGTTCTGACGTGACCGTGGCCGAGGAGAAGAGGGCGCCGCTCCCTCACGACTTCCATCCGCAGGTGCCGTCGTTCACCGTGGTGAGCGATGACGTCGCGGCGGGGGCCGTGCTGGCGGACGCGCAGGTCTACGCGAAGGGCAACACCTCGCCGCATCTGCGGTGGGAGGGCTTCCCGGCGGAGACCAAGAGCTTCGCCGTGACGTGCTTCGACCCGGACGCGCCGACCGGGAGCGGGTTCTGGCACTGGGTGCTGTTCGACATCCCGGCGTCGGTCACCGAGTTGCCGGCGGGTGCGGGCAGCGGGAAGTTCGAGGGGCTGCCCGAAGGGGCGGTGCACGTCCGTAACGACTACGGGTCTAAGGACTTCGGCGGGGCGGCTCCGCCGGCGGGCGAGGACCATCGTTACGTCTTCACCGTGTACGCGGTGGACACGGAGAAGCTCGGGCCGGACGCGGACGTGTCGCCGGCCGTGGTCGGGTTCAACCTCCGGTTCCACACGCTGGCGCGTGCTCAGCTCATCGGTCATTACGCGGAACCGGCGGAGAGCTGATCGTTCGCTTTTTGTTTGCCCGCTCCTGGTCTTGGAGAGATCAGGAGCGGGCATCTTTCGTTGCGCACGGATATTGCGTTGTCCAACCCGGCGCGCCCGGCCAGAGTTGATCCCAGCCCAAGGCCCGCCGAACAGGGCCGGGCCGGCACACGGGAGGTGGGCAGGATGCGGGACACGCTGGTACTCAACGCGAGCTTCGAGCCGCTGTCGACGGTGACACTCAACCGTGCGGTGGTGCTTGTGCTTCAGGACAAGGCCGTTGTCGAGCAGGAGCATCCGCGTCTGCGCATGCGGGCTGCCGCCGTGGAACTTCCGGTGCCCCGGGTGATCAGGCTCTGCCGGTACGTCAGGGTGCCGTTCCGAAGACAGGCCCCGTGGTCGCGGAGGGGTGTGCTGGTTCGGGACCAGCACAGGTGCGCGTACTGCGGGAGGCGGGCGACGACCGTGGACCACGTGGTGCCGCGGGCGCAGGGTGGCGGGGACGACTGGCTGAACACGGTGGCGTCCTGCGCGGAGGACAATCACCGCAAAGCGGACCGTACGCCGGAGCAGGCGGGGATGCCGCTGCTGCACCAGCCGTTCATCCCGTCGCCGGCCGACGCGATGCTGCTCGCGCTCGGGGTACGGGGCCGGGAAGAGCTGCCGGAGTGGTTGTCCTCGGCGGCCGCGTGAACCGCGCCGCCGGGTGAACGGCGCCCGGTGAGTGGAAGCCCGTCTCGTCGTCCGACTCGTCGTCGGACCGGGACGGGCTTCTCGTGTGTTCCGGGGTCGTCATTCCCTGGTGGTGAGTTGGACGATCGCGAGGACGCCGACCACGATGATCACCGCGCGTAGCACGGCCGGTGGCAGGCGACGGCCGACCTTGGCGCCGATCTGGCCGCCGATGGTGGAGCCGACGGCGATCAGCAGCACGGCCGTCCAGTCGAAGTGGGCGACGAAGAGGAAGAAGAGCGCGGCGATGGTGTTGACGACTGCCGCGAGGATGTTCTTCGTCGCGTTGAGGCGCTGCAAGGTGTCGTGGAGCAGCATGCCCATGAGGGAGAGGTAGATGATCCCCTGGGCGGCGGTGAAGTAGCCGCCGTAGACGCTGGCGAGGAGGAGGCCGGCGAAGAGGAGTGGGCCGCCGTCGGGGTTGCCGTGGGTGCCTTCGCGGTCGCGGCGGCGCTGGACGGCGCGCGAGATGCGGGGTTGCAGGAGGACCAGCACGAGGGCGAGGCCGACCAGGACCGGGACGATGGTCTCGAAGGCGGCGGCGGGCAGGAGGAGGAGCAGTATGGCTCCGCCGAGGCCTCCGGTGGCGGCGGCGATGCTCAGGCGGAGGATGCGGCGGCGCTGGCCGGTGAGTTCGGCGCGGTAGCCGATGGCGCCGCTGATGGAGCCGGGGATCAGGCCGAGGGCGTTGGAGACGGTGGCGGTGACCGGTGGGAGGCCGGTGGCGACCAGGACCGGGAAGGTGATGAGCGTTCCCGATCCGACGATGGTGTTGATCGTGCCGGCGCCGATGCCTGCGGCGAAGACGGCGAGCATCTCCCAGATCGTCACGCGGTGCCCTCGCCCTTCGTACAGGATCAGTGCTTGCCGGATCGGTGCTTGATGCACTGATCATGCACGAAGGGGTGGGCGTTTCAGTCGACCGGGGGCTCTTCGCGGCGCTGTTGCGGCGGCTGCTTGGCGGCGCCGCCGGTGTTGAAGCCGGGGGTGCCGTTGCCGATGTTGCCGAAGGCGCCGGAGAGGCCCTTGAGGGCGTCGCCGATTTCGCTGGGGACGATCCAGAGCTTGTTGGCGTCGCCTTCGGCGATCTTCGGGAGCATCTGGAGGTACTGGTACGAGAGGAGCTTCTGGTCGGGGTCGCCGGCGTGGATGGCTTCGAAGACCGTGCGGACGGCCTGTGCTTCGCCCTCGGCGCGGAGGGCGGCGGCCTTGGCCTCGCCTTCGGCGCGGAGGATCGCGGACTGCTTCTCACCCTCGGCGGTGAGGATCTGGGACTGCCGGATGCCTTCGGCGGTGAGGATGGCGGCGCGCTTGTCGCGGTCGGCGCGCATCTGCTTCTCCATCGAGTCCTGGATGGAGGTGGGCGGCTCGATGGCCTTGAGCTCGACGCGGTTGACGCGGATGCCCCACTTGCCGGTGGCTTCGTCGAGGACGCCGCGGAGGGCCGCGTTGATCTCCTCGCGGGAGGTGAGGGTGCGCTCCAGGTCCATGCCGCCGATGATGTTGCGGAGGGTCGTGACGGTGAGCTGCTCGATCGCCTGGATGTAGCTGGCGACTTCGTAGGTCGCGGCGCGGGCGTCGGTCACCTGGTAGTAGATGACGGTGTCGATGTTCACGACGAGGTTGTCCTGGGTGATCACCGGCTGGGGCGGGAAGGGGACCACCTGTTCGCGGAGGTCGATCCGGTTGCGGATCGAGTCGATGAACGGGACGACGATGTTCAGCCCCGCGTTGAGGGTGCGGGTGTAGCGGCCGAAGCGCTCGACGATGGCGGCGCTGGCCTGCGGGATGACCTGGATCGTCTTGATCAGGGCGATGAAGACGAGCACCACCAGGATGACCAGGACGATGATGACTGATGGCATCGTGTGTTCCCCGTGCCCTTCGCTGCCGGTTGTCTGCCGGTTCGTTGCCGGTTGGTTCGATGATCGAGTTTCGCAGACGGCGGGCTCTCGCGTGCGCCGTTCGGCGGGAGTTGACCAGGTTGCGGGACCTGACCGCGGGTCACATCACATCACTACGGCGGTCGCGCCGTCGATCTCGACCACGTCGACCTGCTGACCCGGTTCGAATGTCTGGTCGCCGTCGAGGGCGCGGGCGGACCAGACCTCGCCGGCCAGCTTGATGCGGCCGCCGGCGCCGTCGACGCGTTCGAGCACGAGGGCTTGGCGGCCTCTCAAGGCATCGACGTTGGTGGCGAGTTGTGGCCGTCCGTCGCGGTGGCGGGCCGCGATCGGGCGTACCACCGCGATGAGCGCGACGGAGACGGCGGCGAAGACGACCACTTGGGCCACGACGCCGAAGCCGAGGCCCGCGGTGACGGCTCCCGCGATCGCTCCCACGGACAGCATTCCGAATTCCGGCATCGCTGTCAGGACGAGCGGGATGCCGAGTCCCACCGCGCCGATCAGCCACCAGACCCATGCGTCGATGTCCACGTGGTCATGGTAGGACCGGGAATCGGTTCGCGGACAGGGCGCGGGCGCCGCGTTACGACAAGGGAAGGCCCTGGGCCGTGTAGCGGTCGCCGACGCGCTCGACGACGAGCGGCAGGCCGAAGCAGTGCGAGAGGTTGCGGGAGGTCAGTTCCGTCTCGACCGGCCCGGCGGCGAGCACCTTGCCCTGACGGATCATCAGGACATGGGTGAAGCCCGGCGGGATTTCCTCGACGTGGTGGGTGACCATGACCATCGAGGGGGCGTACGCGTCGCGGGCGAGGCGGCCGAGGCGGCGCACCAGGTCCTCACGGCCGCCGAGGTCGAGGCCGGCGGCCGGCTCGTCGAGGAGGAGCAGCTCGGGGTCGGTCATCATCGCGCGGGCGATCAGGGTGCGCTTGCGCTCGCCTTCGGAGAGGGTGCCGAAGGTGCGGTCCAGGAACTCGGTCATGCCGAGGCGGTCGAGGAAGGCGCGGGCGCGGTCCTCGTCGACGGCGTCGTAGTTCTCGTGCCAGGTCGCGGTCATGCCGTACGCGGCGGTGAGCACGGTCTGGAGGACGGTCTGGCGCTTGGGCAGCTTGTCGGCCATGGCGATACCCGCCATGCCGATGCGCGGGCGCAGTTCGAAGACGTCGACCTTGCCGAGCTGGTCGCCCAGGATGCGGGCGGTGCCGGTGCTCGGGAAGAGGTAGCTGGACGCGACGTTGAGAAGGGTGGTCTTGCCGGCGCCGTTGGGGCCGAGGATGACCCAGCGCTCGCCCTCCTTGACCGACCAGGAGACGTCGTCCACCAGAGCGCGTCCGTCGCGGACCACGGATACGTCCACCAGCTCCAGTACATCGCTCATGAGCGCGTTGTCTCCCCTATGCGGTCGAGTCTCGTCGTCGCTTGCGCCTGTGGGCGAAGCTCCCAGGGGAAAACCTACGCCACCGGTGGCGGGAGCCGGTCGTTAGGTCTCCCCTGTCGGGTTCTCCCCTGTCGTTCTGCCCTGTCTGCTCGGTCCGGTTCGGGGCACGGTGTCCCGGTGGCAGTGCCTAGGGTGGGGGAATGCTTTCGGAACCACGTTCAGGACGGTTGGCCGCATGGGGGAACGCCCTGCTGGCCGGGTTGGTGTCGCCGGATGAGGCCGTGCTCGCGATCGTCGGGGACGACGCCGTGCACCGGGTGGAGGGCCTGCCGGGCGAGGAGGGGCCGGTCGGTTTGACTCTGGCGCTGGGGCGGCTGCGGGCGCTGGGCGTCAAGGGATGGCGGGTGGCGCTGCCGGCGCCGGGGCATCCGCTGGGGCTGAGCGGCCCGCCGGAATTCAACGCGCGGGCGCTGGAGGCCGAGGAGGCGGTCGTCGGGTACGGGGCCGGTTTCGGCCTGGTGCCGGAGGTGTACGAGGCGGGGCCGGAGCCCGGGGACCTGCATGTGGAGGTCCTGTGGCACTGCCTGCCCGTGCGGGAGGCGCCGCCGGCGGACGTGCCGTCGCTCGGCGAGGCGGAGCGGGAGCTGGCCGAGGCGCTGCGGGACGCGACGGTGGTGCTGACGCGGCTGGACGTGGCGGCGTCGGGGCCGGTGGCGGAGGCGGCGCTGGACGCGTACCGGGCGCGGGCGGAGGCCGGGCGCCAGGTGCTGGCGCCGGGGTATCCGCCGCGGGCGGTGCGCGTCCTGGAGCTGGCCCAGCGGGTGGGGCTGCTGGTCTCGCTGGCCTATTCGCCGGCCTACGGGTCGGGCGGCGCGCACGGCGGGGCGGTGAGCGCGTCGGAAATGGCAGCCCGGGCGGAGGCCCTGCGCCCGGTGGAACGCGTGGCCAGGCGGGCCCAGGTGGCGGCGTTCAACGCGTGGGTGGAGGAACGCGAGCGGGGGTGAGCGGATGGGGGTGGGCGGGGCGAGGACGCCCCGCCCTTCGGGGCATGGGGGGTGGGGCGGCCGTGGTGGGGACGGCGCGCCCTTCGGGGCCCGGGCATGGGGGTGGCCGGTAGGGGTGGGGGTGAGCGGCGCGCAGCCAGCGAGCGGCGCCGGGCTGGGGCGGTGTGTGTCGAGTCGCCCCGTACCTTCGCTGCCCGGGCATAGGGGGTGACCGGGAGAGGGGGCGAGCTGAGCGGATCCGGGCCCGGTAGCTGGGCTGGGGTGAGCGGCGCGGGTGGGGTCGGCGTCCGGGCGGGCCGGTGGCCGGGGCCGTTGGGTGGTGGCCGGGATTGTGGGGGAAGGGGTCGGCCCCCAGGCGGGGCTGGGGGCCGGGGGGAGTCGTTCGGCCGTCAGTGGTTGACGGCGGTGTTGCCGAAGGCCGGGTTCAGCAGGCCGATCACGTTGACGCTGTTGCCCGAGACGTTCACCGGGACGTGAACGGGGACCTGCACCAGGTTGCCGGAGCCGACACCGGGCGAGTGGACGGCGGCGCCGTCCGCGTGCGCACCACCGGTGGCGGAGGCGGCGCCCGCGGCGGCGGCCACGAGTCCACCGGCGACCATGGTGACGGCAGCGGCCTTCTTCAGGTTCTTCACTTCGGAAATCCTCCGTTGACTATCGCTGCGGCGATCACCGCAGCACGCCATGGAGAACGCCCACCCGGCGCTCGGGTTGCGCCGAGTGGGTGACATACACCCGACGGTATGAATCTCGTACCGGTGAGGGGCCTCGGATTGACTCGGTCAGCCCGTCAGGCCGTGGCGGACCGCCCAGAGCGCGGCCTGGGTGCGGTCGGCGAGGTCGAGCTTCATCAGGATGTTGGAGACGTGCGTCTTGACGGTCTTCTCGGAGAGGACCAGCGCCCGGGCGATCTCGCGGTTGGAGCGGCCGTCGGCGATCAGGCCGAGGACCTCCCGCTCCCGGTCGGTCAGGGTGCCGCCCCGGCCCGTACCGCCGTTGGTGTCCTCCTGGGAGAGGAGCGCCACGGCCACCTCCGGCTGGAGCAGGACGTGCCCGGCGTGTACGGAGCGGATGGCGCCGGCCAGCGCGTCCGGGTCGACGTCCTTGTACACGTATCCCGACGCGCCCGCCCGCAGTGCGGGGATGACCGTGCGCTGCTCGGTGAAGCTGGTGACGATCAGCACCTTGGCCGGGTTGCCCAGCTCGCGGAGCTTGCGCAGCGCCTCGATGCCGTCCATGCCGGGCATCTTCACGTCCATGAGGACGACGTCGGGGCGGAGCTCCTCGGCGCGGGCCACGCCCTCGGCACCGTCGGCCGCCTCCCCCACCACCTCGATGTCGTCCTGGACCTCCAGGAAGGTGCGCAGTCCGCGGCGGACCACCTGGTGGTCGTCGACCAGCAGGACGCGGATGGTCTTGTCAGCCACCGGGGACCTCCATCTCGATCGTGGTGCCCTTGCCGGGCGCGGACTGGACGGTGAGCTTTCCGCCGACGCCGCCCGCCCGGTCCCGCATGGAGACCAGGCCGAGGTGCCGGCCGGCCCGGCGGACCGAGCGCGGTTCGAAGCCCTTGCCGTTGTCGGTGACGCTGAGGAGGGCGCCCTGGCCGCGCCGTACGAGGGAGACGGCCACGTGGTCGGCCCCGGAGTGGCGCAGGGCGTTGTGCAGCGCCTCCTGGGCGACCCGGAGCATGGCCTCCTCCTGGGCGGCGGGCAGGGCCCGTACGCCGGAGCTGTCGAAGGTCACGTGGGCGGTGTGGGCGCGGTCCAGGACCTGTATCTGTGTACGGAGGGTGTGGACGAGGCCGTCCTCGTCGAGCGCGGCGGGCCGCAGCTCGACGACGGCGGCGCGCAGCTCGTCCGCGGCCTCGGCGGCGAGCACGGCGACCTGCTGGAGCTCCCCCTTGGCGCGGGACGGGTCGCGGTCGACGAGGGCGGCGGCGGCCTGGGCGGTGAGGCGCAGTGAGAACAGCTTCTGGCTGACCGCGTCGTGCAGCTCGTGGGCGAGGCGCGAGCGCTCCTCGGCGATGGTGAGCTCGCGGCTGCGCTCGTACAGCCGGGCGTTGGTGAGGGCTATCGCGGCGTGCTGGGCGAGGATGCCGAGGAGCTCCTCGTCGTCCTCGGTGAAGCCGCAGCCGCCCTCGGGGACCGGGCCATCGGGGCAGCGCTTGTTGGCGAGGAACAGCGCGCCGATCGTCTCGTCGCCGTCCCGGATGGGCAGGCCCAGGAAGTCGGACATGTCGGGGTGGGCGGAGGGCCATCCCTCGAAGCGGGGGTCCTTGCGGACGTCGGCGAGGCGCTCGGTCTTCGCCTCGTGAAGCATCGCCGCGAGGATGCCGTGCTGGCGGGGCAGCGGGCCGATCGCCTTCCACTGCTCCTCGCTGACGCCGTCCACGACGAACTGGGCGAAGCCGCCGTGGTCGTCCGGCACGCCCAGCGCCGCGTACTCGGCGTCGAGCAGCTCACGGGCGGAGGCGACGATCGTCTTGAGGACGTCGCGCACCTCCAGGTGCCGGCTCATCGCGAGCAGGGCGGTGCTGACGGCGGCGAGGCCGGAGCGGGGCGGTCGATCGGTCATGCGTTCACGTTACCGGCGGGGTGTGACAGTCCGTATCGGACCGGGGACGGCGGTCGATTAGGGCGGAAGGCCTAGGCCGAAGTCCCTTGCGGGTCCGGGTCCCGGGGCCGAGGCGGGCGCCGGGGGGCGGGTTCCAGGCTGAGGGCAGTCGACTCGGACAAGGGATGGATGTCATGGCTGTCGCGATCATCACGGGTGCTTCGAAGGGGCTGGGGCGGGCGCTGGCCGCAGGGCTCGCCCGGCAGGGCTGGGATCTGGTGCTGGACGCCAGGACCGCCTCCGTACTGGAGGAGAGCGCGCGGGAGGCGCGGGCGTACGGGACGCGGGTGGTGGCGCTGCCGGGGGACGTCACGGACGAGTGGCACCGGGCGGCGCTGGTGGCGGCGGCGCGCGAGCTGGGCGGGCTGGACCTGTTGGTCAGCAATGCGAGCGCGCTGGGGGCCGAGCCTCTCGTACGGCTGGACGCGCTCCCGCTGGAGGGGTTGCGGGCGGCGCTGGAGACGAACGTGGTGGCCGCCCTCGGCCTCGTACAGGAGGCCCTTCCGCTGTTGCGGGCGAGTGGGTCCGGCACGGTGATCGCGCTCAGTTCGGACGCGGCTGCGGAGGCGTACGAGACGTGGGGCGGGTACGGGGCGTCGAAGGCCGCACTGGACCAGCTCGCGGCGGTCCTGGCCGTGGAGGAGCCGGAGCTGCGGGTGTGGGCGGTGGACCCGGGCGACATGCGGACGGACCTGTACCAGGCGGCCGTCCCCCTCGACGACGACTCCGGCCGCCCCAGCCCCGAGTCGGTGGTGCCGGGCTTCCTGCGGCTGCTGGCGGAGCGGCCGGCGAACGGGCGGTTCGCGGCGGCGGCGCTGCTGGGGGTGGACGCGTGAGCGTGCTGGAGGCGCTGCGGGTGCCCGAGGAGCTGTCCGCGCGGGTGCCGGCCGAGCAGCGGGGCGCGGGGCGGGACGACGTACGGCTGCTGGTGTCGCGCGGGACCGAGGTGTCGCACCACGCGTTCCGGGAGCTGCCGGGGCTGCTGCGGGCCGGGGACGTGCTGGTGGTGAACACCTCGCCGACCCTGGCCGCGGCGGTGACCGGGCGGCTCGGCGGGGACACCGTGGTGGTGCACTTCTCCACGCGCGGGGACGACGGGCGGTGGTCGGTGGAGCTGCGGGACCCGGACGGGCGGGGCAGTACGCGGCCCAGGGCCGGTGGGCCGGCGGGAGGGGTGGTGCGGCTGCCCGGTGGGGCGCAGCTCGTGCTGGAGGAGCCGCTGAGCCCGGGGTCGGGGCGGTTGTGGTGGGCTTCCGTCTCGGTGGGTGTGCCGGGGCTGCTGGCCGGGTACGGGCGTCCCATCCGGTACCGGTACACGGAGCGGGACCAGCCGGTGGCCGCGTACCAGACCGTCTTCGCGCGGCCGTCCCGGGACGGCGCGGGTTCCGCGGAGATGCCGAGTGCGGCGCGGCCCTTCACGGCCGGGATGGTGGCGGAGCTGGTGAGCCGGGGCGTGCAGTTCGCGCCGGTGCGGCTGCACGCGGGCGTGGCGTCGGCGGAGGCGCACGAGCCGCCGTACCCGGAGCGGTTCGAGGTGCCGGCGGCCACCGCGTGGCTGGTGGGCGCGGCGCGGGCGGGTGGCGGCCGGATCGTGGCCGTGGGGACGACGGCGGTGCGGGCGCTGGAGTCGGCGGCCGGTGACGACGGTGTCGTGCGCCCGGCCGAGGGCTGGACGGACCTGGTGGTCACGCCGCGGCGTGGGGTGCGCGCCGTGGACGGGCTGCTGACCGGGCTGCACGAGCCGGAGGCCTCGCATCTGCTGATGCTGGAGGCGATCGCGGGGCGGGCGGCGCTGGGCCGTGCGTACGCCGAGGCGCTGAGGCGGCTCTACCTGTGGCACGAGTTCGGCGACGTCCACCTCATCCTGCCGGACGAGGCCGGATGAGGGGCCTCACTGAGCGCATTGCTCGTGCAACAGATGGTGAGACTGTTACGTGCCCGATGTGAGCCCGCACATAGGACCCAGGTCACTTACGAACCGGGCTAGTGGAGGACATAAGTAGCGGATGAGTGCTGGTCCAGCGGGTGCGTGGCGGGTGCGGAGGCGCTCTCCGGCACCCGCTGATCCACTACCCGGCTTCGTACGTCACACCTTTGCCACAGGATTTTGCGGCCGCTAAGAATTGCAGCCGTCGCCCGCCGCAGCAGGCGTAGCGCCGCCCCGGCCAAGCGACGTCCCGCTATTCGAAGAGGTACGACTGCATGTCCGCGTCCAGCACCCGCCGCCCCGGCTTCAGCCGTCTCAAGCAGAACCACAAGCTCTCCCTCGCCGGCATCGCCACGCTGAGCGCCGCCGCGCTCGCGTTCTCCGTCGTTCCGGGCAACGACGCCGCCGCCGAGACCGAGCCGCAGGCTGTCGCCGCCGCTCCCGCTGCCGCTCCGGTCGCGCTGACCCACACGCTGGCCAACACCCAGAGCAAGCCCCTGCACCTCGGCATCACCGAGCAGCAGACCACCATCGAGCTGAAGGCGAAGGCCGACGCCGCCGCCGCGAAGGCGAAGGCCCAGGCCGCCGCTGCCGCCAAGGCCAAGGCCGCCGCCGCGAAGGCGAAGGCCGAGGCCGCCGCGAAGAAGCGCGCCGCCGCCAAGGCCGCCGCGAGCCGCGCCGCCGCCCGCAAGCCGGTGTTCGCCAACAACCTCGACGGCTGGATCCGCGAGGCGCTCTTCATCATGAAGAAGCACAACATCCCGGGTACCTACGAGGGCATCCACCGCAACATCATGCGGGAGTCCAGCGGTAACCCCCGGGCCATCAACAACTGGGACATCAACGCCATCAACGGTGTCCCGTCGAAGGGCCTGCTGCAGGTCATCTACCCGACCTTCAAGGCCTACCACGTGCCGGGCACCAAGTTCGACCAGTACGACCCGGTCGCCAACATCGTCGCCGCCTGCAACTACGCGGCCGACCGTTACGGCTCCATGGACAACGTGAACAGCGCCTACTGAGCCGGTTCACTCATGCCGAAGGGCGGCACCCCGTGCGGGTGCCGCCCTTCGGCGCGTGTGTCCACGCGTACTACTTGCGCATGACCTCGGGCTCGTGGCGGCGCAGCAGGCGCGCCACGATCACGCCGCAGATGGCGCCGAGCGCCAGGAGCGCGCCCATGTCGACCATCCACTGGCCCACCTCGTGGTCCCACAGCGGGTCCGTGTCGGTGGGGTCGTCCTGGTTGGGGAACAGGACGTTGAGCTGCGCGGTCGTTCCGGCGGCGGCGACGGCCCAGCGGGACGGCATCAGGTACGAGAACTCGTTGACGCCGACCTGGCCGTGCAGCGTGAACAGGCAGCCGGTGAAGACGACCTGGATGATCGCGAACATCACCAGCAGCGGCATCGTCTTCTCGGCGGTCTTCACCAGCGAGGAGATGATCAGGCCGAACATCATCGAGGTGAAGCCGAGCGCCATGATCGGCAGGCTCAGTTCGAGCCGTACCAGGGAGGAGCCGAAGAGCAGGCCCTCGTCCGGCACGTCACGCATACCGAAGCCGATGCCGCCGATGATCGCGCCCTGGATGATCGTGATCAGACCGAGGACGATCACCTTCGACATGAGGTACGCCGAACGTGACAGGCCCGTGGCCCGTTCCCGTTCGTAGATGACCCGTTCCTTGATCAGTTCTCGTACGGAGTTGGCGGCACCGGCGAAGCAGGCGCCCACCGCGAGGATCAGCAGGATCGTCGCCGCGCTGCCGTTCGGGCCGCGCGGGCTGGGCCGGAGCCCGTAGTTCGAGCTGATCAGCGTGGAGACCACACCGAGAACGGCCGGCAGGATCACCATCAGGGCCATGAAGCCCTTGTCGGAGGCGATGACCGAGAGGTAGCGGCGGATCAGGGTCCAGAGCTGCGCGCCCCAGCCCTGCGGCTTGGGCGGCCGCATCGCGTGGGCCGACGGCATCTCCACCACCTGCGGGGCGACGGCGTCGAGGTCCGCGGCGTACATCTGGTAGTGCTGCGAGCCCTTCCAGCGGCCCGCCCAGTCGTAGTCGCGGTAGTTCTCGAACGCGGAGAAGACGTCCGCCCAGGTGTCGTAGCCGAAGAAGTTGAGCGCCTCCTCCGGCGGGCCGAAGTAGGCCACCGAGCCGCCGGGCGCCATGACCAGCAGCTTGTCGCAGAGCGCGAGCTCGGCGACGGAGTGGGTGACGACGAGGACCGTACGGCCGTCGTCGGCCAGCCCGCGCAGCAACTGCATGACGTCGCGGTCCATGCCCGGGTCGAGGCCGGAGGTCGGCTCGTCCAGGAAGATCAGCGACGGCTTCGTCAGCAGCTCCAGCGCGACGGAGACGCGCTTGCGCTGGCCGCCGGAGAGCGCGGTGATCTTCTTGGTCTTGTGGATGTCGAGCTTGAGCTCCCGCAGGACCTCGTCGATCCGCGCCTCGCGCTCCTGCTCGGTGGTGTCCGCGGGGAAGCGGAGCTTCGCGGCGTACTTGAGCGCGGTGCGGACGGTCAGCTCCTTGTGCAGGATGTCGTCCTGCGGGACCAGACCGATGCGCTGGCGGAGCTCGGCGAACTGCTTGTACAGGTTCCGGTTGTCGTAGAGGACGTCGCCCTGGTTGGCGGGGCGGTAGCCGGTGAGCGCCTTCAGCAGGGTCGACTTGCCGGAGCCGGACGGGCCGATGACCGCGATCAGCGACTTCTCCGGAACGCCGAAGGAGACGTCCTTCAGGATCTGCTTGCCGCCGTCGACCGTGACGGTGAGGTGGCGGGCCGAGAAGGAGACCTCACCGGTGTCGACGAACTCCTCGAGCCGGTCGCCGACGAGCCGGAACGTCGAGTGACCGACGCCGACGATGTCGTTCGGGCCGATGAGCGCGGAGCCGGACTTGGCGAGCG
The DNA here is from genome assembly GCF_040674455.1 of Streptomyces sp. NPDC049837. Lineage (NCBI taxonomy): Bacteria > Bacillati > Actinomycetota > Actinomycetes > Kitasatosporales > Streptomycetaceae > Streptomyces > Streptomyces sp. NPDC049837. The sequence continues at coordinate 14,982 of NZ_JBFAMP010000008.1, forward strand.
GCTGACCGTTGACGTACGTACCGTTGTGCGAGCCGAGGTCGCGGATCTCGAACCGGCCGTCGGGCGTGGCGTGGAACTCGGCGTGGTGGCGCGAGACCTGGAGGTCGGAGACGACCAGTTCGTTCTCGAGCGCACGACCGATGCGCATGACGCGGCCCAGCGCCACCTGGTGGAAGGTGGTGGGGCTGCGCTCGGCGTGGACGGGCGGGACCGCCGCGGCGCTGCCGCCGCCCTGGCCCGGCGCCTTCTGCGCGAACTGCTCGACAGGGCCGCCGGGGTGACCGGCGGGCCCGGGCGGCTGGTGCGGGACGTGCGGCTGGGCTTGCGGCTGGCCCTGGTGCGGCTGGCCCTGGGCCGGTGCCTGTGCCGGTACCTGCGCGTTTGCCTGGTGCGGGTACTGAGGCTGTGGCTGCTGCTGGGGCTGTGGCTGCTGGGGCCAGCCCTGCTGCTGGGGCTGCTGGTGCGGGGCGGCGGCCGGGGCCTGGCCCTGGGCCTGCTGCTGCCAGGCCTGCTGCGGCGCGGCCGACTGGGCGTGCGCCTGGGCCTGCGGGGCTGCGGCCTGCGCGCTGTACGCGCCGGCGCCCGCCGCGGCGTCGGTCAGGCTCAGCCGGGGACCGTCGGTCGCGTTGCCGAGGTGCACGGCAGAGCCGGGGGCGATCTCCATCTGGTGGATCCGCTGGCCCTGCACATACGTGCCGTTGGTGGAGCCGTGGTCTTCGATGACCCAACTGCGGCCGTTCCAGCTCACCGTGGCATGCCGCCACGAAACCCTGGCGTCGTCGATCACCAGGTCGCCCTGCGGATCACGTCCGAGGGTGTACGGCCTGGACGGATCGAGAGTCCAGGTCCTTCCGTTCAATTCCAGTACGAGTTCCGGCACTCCATGCCCCACTACTTGTCCCCCGAGTTCCCCCCGTGGCAGGGAGTCTAGGGATGGCGAACATCGGGGGGAACTATTTCAGGCCCGGTGCCGGAATCGAAAGTCGGGCGGTGTGAAGACAGCGCGCAGGCACTGCGGCGCCCCGCATCCGCGTGCCGTTGACTCCGGAGAAATGCACCCGGAGAGTGTTAAGCACCCATGAGTGCGTACGGATCATGCGCGAATGGGACAACTCGGTACGGATCGCGGGTCCTTCGGGGGGTCCTGATGTACGAGGACGGCGGTGGCGGAGGCATCCGGTGGGGTGATGTGATCCTGGCCTCGATCGCCGCCGTGAGCTGGGCGCTGGTTGCCATGACGGGCGTCGCGGCGCTCGGTCTGCACCTGCTTGGGGCGGATACGTGGGATACGGCGGTTACGACGCATTGGCTGAGGGGTGCGGTGGCCGTCGTCGTGCTGGGGGTGGGCGGTTCCGTGACGCCATGGGCCGAGGTGTCCGTGTCCGGGCTGGAAGGCGCGGCGGCCGAGTCGGCCATCGACTTCACGCCACTGGGGGTGGGCCTGGTGGGGGCGCTGCCGCTGTCGTACGTCTTCCTGCGGTCGTTGCGGGCCGCGGCGGGGCCGGCGTATGTGCCGGGGGCTGAACTCGCCGCCCGGGTGGGGGTGTTGGCCGGACTCTTCGTGGCGGCGGTGGGCGGGTTGGCGTGGTTGGGCCAGGACATCGGCGGGGTTTCGGTCCTGCCTGTGGAGGCGCCGGTCGGTTTCCGGGTGGACACGGCGGACTCGTTGACAGGTGCGCTCTTCTGGGTGCTGGGTGTGGTGACGCTCGCCCTGCTCGCGTCGTCCCGCGCGCCGCTGCCGCCCGGGCGCGGCTGGGACGCGGTACGGCGTGTGGTGCGGCCCGCCGTCTCCGCACTGGTGACGGTCGCGGTGGTGGCGGTGGCCGCGGGGTGGGCGGCGGCGGGGTACGCGGCGGTCGGCGACGAGCATCCGGGGCGGGTGGTGGGCGCCGCGCTGCTCGGCGCGCCGAACGGGGTGTGGCTCGGGGTCGCCGTCGGGCTCTTCGTGCCCTGGGAGGGGCGGGCGTCCGGCGGCTTGGCGGGGGCGTTGCCGGATCCCTTGGGCGAGCTGATGCGGGTGTCGTCCGGCGAGGCCGTGACGGTCGGGCGGCTGGCCGAACTGGACCGGGGCGTGTGGCTGTTGGTGGTCGCGGCGGGGCTGCTGATGCTGGGCGCGGGTCTGCTCACCGCGGTGCGCACGGCGCGGGGCGGGCTCGGGGCGGTGGCCTTCGCGGGGCGGTGCGCGGTGCGGCTGGGGGCGGTGACGGCGGTGGCGCTGCCGCTGGTGGTGTGGCTGGCGGGGGTGTCGGCGAGCGCGTCGCTGTCGGTGCTGGGGGTCGGGCTGGGGGGTGTCACCGGTGCTGGTGGGGTGGGCGGGGGCGTGGAGCTGCGGGGCGACGGGGCCATGGCGCTGCTGCTGGGTGCGGGGTGGGGTGCGGTGGCGGGCGGCGCCGGGGCGCTGCTGGCGCATGGGGCGGGCGTGGCGGGGCGCGGGGCGCGGTTGCCCGCGGCGGCCCGGGCGGTTCCGGTGCCGTGGTGGGGGCCCGGGGCACCCGGCGTGCCGGGGCCGTACACACCGTCGGTGCCGTACCGGCCGCCGAATCCGGACACGAACCCGTATCTGCGGCTACCGGGCCCCGGCGCCCTGCCGGACGGGCGGGCGGAGGGGTGGCCGGAGGGATGGCCTGAGCAGGGGCCGGAGCAGGGACCGGAGCAGGGGCCGGAGCAGGGGCGCCCGGGCGGATGAGGCGGCGCGGGGCACTTCCCGGCCACTGATGGTGTCCGCTGGTCGGGACGGGGCGCGCCCCGGACTCCCGGGGCCGATACGGTGGGGGGACCATGAGCGCATCGCAGACCTCTGACGTTCCCACCCTTCTCGTCAAGATCTTCGGGAAGGACCGCCCCGGGATCACCGCCGGGCTGTTCGACACCCTGGCCGCCTTCTCGGTCGACGTCGTCGACATCGAGCAGGTCGTCACCCGTGGGCGCATCGTCCTGTGCGCGCTCGTCACGGAGCCCACCGTGAGCACCGAGGGGGAGCTGCGGGCGACCGTGCACAGTTGGGCCGAGTCCCTGAAGCTCCAGGCGGAGATCATCTCCGGTACGGGCGACAACCGGCCGCGCGGCTCGGGGCGCTCGCACGTCACCGTGCTGGGGCACCCGCTGACGGCCGAGGACACGGCGGCCATAGCGGCCACGATCACCGGGACGGGCGGCAACATCGACCGTATCTTCCGGCTGGCGAAGTACCCGGTGACGGCCGTGGAGTTCGCGGTGTCGGGTACGGAGACGGAGCCCCTGCGCACCGCGCTGGCCACCCAGGCCCATGAGATCGGCGTGGACGTGGCGGTGGTGTCGGCGGGGCTGCACCGCAGGGCTCAGCGGCTGGTCGTCATGGACGTGGATTCGACGCTGATCCAGGACGAGGTGATCGAGCTCTTCGCGGCGCACGCCGGCTGCGAGGAGCAGGTCGCCGAGGTGACGGCGCGGGCGATGCGCGGCGAGCTGGACTTCGAGCAGTCGCTGCACGCGCGCGTGGCGCTGCTCGCCGGGCTGGACGAGTCGGTCGTGGACAAGGTGCGGGCCGAGGTCAGGCTGACGTCGGGCGCGCGCACACTGATCCGGACGCTCAAGCGGCTCGGGTACCAGGTCGGTGTGGTGTCGGGCGGCTTCACCCAGGTCACGGACGACCTGAAGGTCCGGCTGGGGCTGGATTTCGCGTCGGCCAACACGCTGGAGATCGTGGACGGCAAGCTGACGGGACGGGTGACCGGCGAGATCGTCGACCGGGCGGGGAAGGCGCGGCTGCTGCGCCGGTTCGCCGCCGAGGCGGGCGTACCGCTCTCCCAGACGGTGGCGATCGGCGACGGCGCCAACGATCTGGACATGCTGAACACGGCCGGTCTGGGCGTGGCCTTCAATGCCAAGCCGGTGGTGCGCAAGGCGGCGCACACGGCGGTGAACGTGCCGTTCCTTGACACGGTGCTGTACCTGCTGGGCATCACCCGCGAAGAGGTCGAGGCGGCGGACGCCGGGCAGGCCTAGCGGCCGACAGGCGCCGGCCTACAGGCGCTACGGACGGACCTGACCGGCTGGACCGGACGGCCGGGTGGACCGGACGGGCCGGGAAGACCGAATGGCCGGGAAGACCGGAAAGGCCCGGACGCCCCTTGGCGTCCGGGCCTTCGCCCGCGCAAGGGCACGGGTCAGTCGTGGGGCGCCCAGTAGCTCAGCAGCCGGCCCACGCCGTGCTCCACGGACTTCCACGAGCCGCTGAAGCCGACGACGGCGAAGGCGGAGGTCGGGAAGGCGCTCCGGTTCATCCGGGCGAGGGCGTCGCCGTCGGCCTGGCCGGCGAGGGCGTCGGCGACGGCGTGCATGCCGGGGTTGTGGCCGATGACGAGAAGGTCGTTCACGTCCTCGGGGGTTTCGTTGAGCAGCGCGAGAATCTCGCCGAGCGAGGCTTCGTAGAGCCGCTCCTCGTACACGGTCTTGGGCCGCTGGGGCAGCTCCTGCACCGCCAGCTTCCAGGTCTCGCGGGTCCTGGCCGCGGTCGAGCACAGGGCCAGATCGAAGGTGATGCCGGTCTCGGCGAGACGGCGGCCGGCCACGGGGGCGTCCTTGCGGCCTCGCTCGGCGAGGGGCCGCTCGTGGTCGGACACCTGGGGCCAGTCGGCCTTCGCATGCCGGAGTAGCACGATCCTGCGGGGTGTATCGACGCTCATGGTCCCCAGCTTCGCACGAAACACGCCAGGGAGCGGTGGGTGTTGGCGAGCTCGGCCCCTAGCGCGCGAGCGTGTGCTGGATCTGCTCGACGATCCGGGCGACCGCCGGGTCACCACCCGCCGCATGCGCCTCAGCACCCCCGGCTATCAGGGCGAAGAGGACGGCGAACGCGAGCACGGGCAGTGCCACGCCCCACCACGGCAGCCGGGTGCCGGCGCCGCCGCTGCCGCTGGTGGCGTGCGTCCATCGCTGGTGCGTACGGGCCGACATGGCCGCCTCCGTGAGTGGGTCCGTGATGCCGAGGTCGAGGTGACATCAACGCTACGGATCATGGGTCGCCGGGCCCATCCGGCAAGCCACCCACTTGACCCTGAGCCTGACCCCCTAGGGGATGGTGGGGCCAGCCCCACCATCCCGCCGGGACACGGCCCACCGGCCCACCGGCCCACCGGCTCACCGGCTCACCGGCTCACGGCGAGGCGATGCTCGCGATGATGCCGATGACCACGCCGATCGCCAGCATCGTGCCGACCACGATGAGGAGCTTCTTCTGGCCGTTCTGGGGGTTCGGGTCGAGCACAGGTTGCATGGGCCCAGTCTCGCATCTCAGGTTTCGTCCTCGATGGTCCGGTCCCGGCCGGCGATGACCCCGACGATCATCTGCGGCACCATCAGCCCCGCCATCAGCGTGAGCGGGGTCTCCCAGCCGCCGGTGTGCTCGTAGAGGGCGCCGATCAGGATCGGTCCGGGGATGGAGATCAGATAGCCGACGCTCTGGGCGAAGGCGGAGAGGCGTACGACACCGCCGCTGGTCCGCGAGCGCATGCCGATCATGGTGAGGGCGAGCGGGAAGGCGCAGTTGGAGACGCCGAGCAGGAGCGCCCAGGCCCACGCTCCGGCCGCGGGGGCGAAGTGGAGGCCGGCGTAACCGCTCAGTCCGCACAGGCCGAGGGCGACGACGATGGGGCCCTGGTTCTTCATGCGGGTGGCCAGCCGGGGGATGACGAAGGCGAGCGGCACGCCCATCACCATGGTCACGGCGAGCAGCACTCCGGCGGTACCGGCGGAGACCCCGGCGTCGCGGAAGATCTGCGGCATCCAGCCCATGGTGATGTAAGCGCCGGTGGCCTGGATCCCGAAGAAGCAGCCGAGCGCCCATGCGGTGCGGCTCCGAGTGATCCGCCGGGCGGGCGCCCCCTGGCCGCCCGTGCCGTCCGCGCCCGTAGCGTCCGTCGCGCCCGTGGCGCCCCCGGCGCCCCCGGCGCCCCCGGCGGGAGTCTCCGTCGCGCCGCGGCCCCGGTCGCGGACGAGCGGGAGCCAGGCCGCCACCGCCAGGGCGCCGAGGACCGCCCAGACGGCCAGGCCGGTGCGCCAGTTGCCGCCGAGGGCGTCGGTGACGGGGACGGTCGCGGCGGCCGCGAGGGAGGTGCCGAGGGCGAGGGCCATGGAGTACAGGCCCGTCATGGTGCCCACGCGGTCGGGGAAGTACCGCTTGACGATCACCGGCATGAGGACGTTGCTGACGGCTATGCCCATCAGCGCGAGGGCGCTGGCGGCCAGGAAGGCGGCGGTGCCGCCCGTGAAGGGCCGGATGACCAGGCCGGCCGTGATGGCGGCCATGCCCGCGAAGACGATGGCGCCGGGGCCGAAGCGGCGGGCGAGCCGGGGCGCGGTGATGCCGAAGACCGCGAAGCAGAGCGGCGGTACGGAGGTGAGGACGCCGGCGACGCCGCCGCTCATGTGGAGGCCTTCGCGTACCTCTTCGAGGAGGGCGCCGAGGCTGGTGATGGCGGGCCGGAGGTTGAGCGCCGCGAGGACCAGGCCGACGATCAGGAGCCGGGTGAGCCAGACCGGCAGCGCGGGCTGTGGCGGAGCCTCGGAGGGGGTAGGTGCGGGGGTGCGGGGCGGGAGGGTCTCGGTCTGCGGCTCGTCGGACATGGATCCATCATAGAATCATGGGATGATTGGCTGTCCAATCCTCCTCTCCGAGGCCTCTTCGAAGGAGCCAGGGAACACCATGGCGCTCAGCTCCCCCCGCCGATCCGCGCTCTCCGACCAGGTGATCGCCGAGCTACGGAACCAGATCACCTCGGGCGAGTGGCCGGTCGGCTCCCGGATCCCCACCGAGCCGGAGCTGGTGGAGCAGTTGGGCGTGGCCCGCAACACGGTTCGTGAGGCGGTCCGGGCGCTCGCCCACAACGGCCTGCTGGACATCCGCCAGGGCTCGGGCACGTACGTCATCGCGACCAGCGAGCTGGCCGGGGTGATGCACCGGCGGTTCGCGTCCGCCGACCCCCGGCACATCGCCGAGCTGCGCTCCACGCTGGAGTCGTCGGCCGCCCGGCTGGCCGCCGAGCGGCGTACGGAGCGGGACATGAAGCAGTTGGACGCCCTGCTGGCCCGGCGCGAGGAGGCCTGGGCGGCGGGCGACGCGGAGCGGTTCGTCGCGGCCGACGCGACGTTCCACCTGGCCGTGGTCGCCGCCTCGCACAACGAGGTCATGACCGAGCTCTACGCCGACCTGGGCCACCTGCTGCGGGACTGGCTGCGCGACGACGTGGGCCAGGAGCTGCGGCCGGAGAACCACATGGACCACGGCCGGCTGGTCGAGGCGATCCGCGCCGGGGACGCGGACGCGGCGGCCACCGAGGCGGCCGGGTACCCGTTCGTGTGCCTCAGCGGCGATCGGGCACCGGCTGGTGGCTGATCCAGGCGTCGTCGACCTCTTTCCAGCAGCGCTGGGTCAGCTCGGCATAGGCCGTGGGCCCGACGTCGACGGGCGCGCTGTCGGAGTCGATGTCCCACCACCGGGCGCACTCGACGTGCAGTTGGACGCGGTCCGTGCCCGGATAGGGGTTGTGGCAGTACGCGGTGACGCGGGAGCCCTCGACCGACGTACGGCATGAGGCGACGTACGCGTCCCTCTCGGCGGCGTATGCCTGGGCACTGACGGCGAGGCCCGCCAGCAGGGCCGCGGTGGCGCTCAGGGCCACCGCTCTGCGGTGTTGTGCTCGGCGCTTCGTACGCACAGCCACACCTCCTCCCCGAACAACGGACGCGAATGTCCGTTGTGCACCAGTCTGCCGTGAGATCGGTGACTCTTCGACTTGAGGAGGCTCCGGAGCGTACACGAGTACGAATACGCGCGAACACAGACGAAAGCCGCGCACCACTCCCCCGGAGCGGTGCGCGGCCTCGTGGCCCGGAGGCAGAGAGGGTCAGGCGCCCATGATGTGCACGCCGCCGTCGACGTGGATGATCTCGCCGGTCGTCTTCGGGAAGAAGTCCGACAGCAGCGCGACGATGCCGCGGCCGGCCGGCTCGGGGTCGTTCATGTCCCACTCGAGCGGAGAGCGCTCGTCCCACACCTTCGCCAGCTCGGTGAAGCCCGGGATGGACTTGGCGGCCATCGAACGGAGCGGGCCGGCCGAGATCAGGTTGCAGCGGACGTTCTGCTTGCCGAGGTCACGGGCCAGGTAGCGGCTGGTGGCCTCCAGCGCGGCCTTGGCCGGGCCCATCCAGTCGTACTGCGGCCACGCGAACTGCGCGTCGAAGGTCAGGCCGACGACCGAGCCGCCGTTCTGCATCAGCGGCATGCAGGCCATCGTCAGCGACTTCAGCGAGAACGCCGAGACGTGCATCGCGGTGGCCACCGACTCGAACGGCGTGTTCAGGAAGTTGCCGCCGAGCGCGTCCTGCGGGGCGAAGCCGATGGAGTGGACGACGCCGTCGAGGCCGCCGAGCTCCTCGCGCACCACGTCCTCGACGCGGGCCAAGTGCTCGTCGTTGGTGACGTCCAGCTCGATGACCTTGGCGGGCTTGGGCAGCTTCTTGGCGATGCGCTCGGTCAGCGTGGGCCGGGGGAAGGCCGTCAGGATGATCTCGGCGCCCTGCTCCTGGGCCACCTTGGCGGCGTGGAAGGCGATGGAGGACTCCATCAGCACACCGGTGATCAGGACGCGCTTGCCCTCGAGAATTCCGCTCATGTGACTCAGTGACCCATGCCCAATCCGCCGTCAACGGGAATGACGGCTCCAGTGATGTACGAGGCGTCGTCGGACGCCAGGAAGCGGACCGCGGCGGCGATCTCCTCGGGCTGCGCGTAGCGGCCGAGCGGTACCTGCGACACGATGTTCGCGCGCTGCTCGTCGGTCAGCACCTTGGTCATGTCGGTGTCGACGAAGCCGGGCGCGACGACGTTGAACGTGATGTTGCGCGAGCCCAGCTCGCGGGCGAGGGAGCGGGCGAAGCCGACCAGTCCGGCCTTGGAGGCGGCGTAGTTCGCCTGTCCCGCCGAACCCAGCAGGCCGACGACGGAGGAGATCAGGACGACGCGGCCCTTCTTGGCGCGCAGCATGCCGCGGTTGGCGCGCTTGACCACCCGGAAGGTGCCGGTGAGGTTGGTGTCGAGGACGGACGTGAAGTCCTCCTCGGACATCCGCATCAGGAGCTGGTCCTTGGTGACGCCGGCGTTGGCCACCAGCACCTCCACCGGACCGTGCTTCTCCTCGATCTCCTTGTAGGCCTGCTCCACCTGCTCGGCGTCGGTGATGTCGCACCGCACGGCGAGGAACCCCTCCGGGGGCTCGCCGGAGCGGTACGTGATCGCGACCTTGTCGCCGGCGTCGGCGAAAGCGCGGGCGATGGCGAGGCCGATGCCCCGGTTACCTCCGGTGACGAGAACCGAGCGGCTCAACGGATCACCCTTTCCATAGCGGTGTGGTACCTCGAAAACCTATCGGTCCGGCCCCCGCTACGGAGAATCGACCCCTGACAGTGGCGTACGGGTGTCACTGTCGGGTCCCTACAGAAAGCCCTGCGGAAAGCACTGGGCACGGGGGCGTGCGGCGCGACATGATCGGGGCGACCGGTCTCATACGACAGGAGACATTCGTGCCTCATTCCATCGACGAAGCCTTCACGGCGCTGCCGCTGCGGGCGCTCGCCGACGCGGCGCTCGCGCGGGCCAGGGCGCTCGGCGCCGAGCACGCCGACTTCCGTTTCGAGCGGGTGCGCAGCGCCTCGTGGCGGCTGCGGGACGCCAAGCCGGCCGGATCGTCGGACACCACCGATCTCGGGTACGCGGTGCGGGTCGTGCACGGCGGGGCCTGGGGATTCGCCTCCGGGGTCGACCTGTCCATGGACGCGGCCGCGAAGGTGGCCTCGCAGGCGGTGGCCATGGCGCAACTGTCGGCGCAGGTGATCGCGGCGGCGGGGTCGGCGGAGCGAGTCGAGCTCGCCGACGAGCCGGTGCACGCGGACAAGACGTGGGTGTCGTCGTACGAGATCGATCCCTTCACCGTGCCGGACGCCGAGAAGAGCGGGCTGCTGGCGGAGTGGAGCGCGCGGCTGCTGCGGGCGGACGGGGTGGCGCACGTGGACGCCTCCCTGCTGACCGTCCACGAGAACAAGTTCTACGCGGACACGGCCGGCACGGTCACCACGCAGCAGCGCGTACGGCTGCACCCGCAGCTCACGGCGGTCGCGGTGGACGGGACGACGGGCGAGTTCGACTCGATGCGGACGATCGCGCCGCCGGTCGGGCGCGGCTGGGAGTACCTGACGGGCACCGGCTGGGACTGGGACGCCGAGCTGGAGCAGATCCCGGAGCTGCTCGCCGAGAAGATGCGGGCCCCCAGCGTGGAGGCGGGGACGTACGACCTGGTCGTCGACCCGTCGAACCTGTGGCTGACGATCCACGAGTCGATTGGGCACGCGACGGAGCTGGACCGGGCGCTGGGTTACGAGGCGGCGTACGCGGGGACGTCGTTCGCCACGTTCGACCAGCTCGGCAAACTGGTGTACGGCTCGCCGATCATGAACGTGACCGGTGACCGGACCGCCGAGCACGGGCTGGCCACGATCGGGTACGACGACGAGGGCGTCGAGGCGCAGAGCTGGGACCTGGTCAGGGACGGCATGCTGGTCGGCTACCAGCTCGACCGGCGGATCGCGAAGCTGACGGGCCTGGGCCGGTCCAACGGCTGCGCGTACGCGGACTCGCCGGGGCACGTGCCGGTGCAGCGCATGGCGAACGTGTCGTTGCAGCCGGACCCGGGCGGGCTGTCGACGGAGGACCTGATCGGCGGGGTGGAGCGCGGCATCTACGTGGTCGGCGACCGGTCGTGGTCGATCGACATGCAGCGGTACAACTTCCAGTTCACCGGTCAGCGGTTCTTCCGCATCGAGAACGGGCGGCTCGCCGGTCAGCTCCGCGACGTCGCGTACCAGGCGACGACGACGGACTTCTGGGGCTCCATGGAGAAGGTCGGCGGCCCCCAGACGTACGTGCTGGGCGGCGCCTTCAACTGCGGCAAGGCCCAGCCGGGCCAGGTCGCGGCGGTCTCGCACGGCTGCCCCTCGGCCCTGTTCCGGGGCGTGAACATCCTTAACACCGCGCAGGAGGGTGGCCGATGAGCCCCGTAGCGAAGCCGTACGAGATCGTCGAGCGGGCCCTGGAGCTGTCCCGCGCGGACGGGTGCGTCGTCATCGCGGACGAGGAGTCGTCCGCCAACCTGCGCTGGGCCGGGAACGCCCTGACCACCAACGGCGTCACGCGCGGCCGGACCCTCACCGTGATCGCCACCGTCGACGGGGCGGAGGGCACCGCGTCCGGCGTGGTGTCCCGCTCGGCGGTCACCGCCGAGGAGCTGGAGCCGCTGGTACGGGCGGCCGAGGCCGCCGCGCGGGGCGCCGGGCCGGCCGAGGACGCCCAGCCGCTGGTGACCGGCGGGGAGGCGTCGCCCGACTTCACGGACGCGCCCGCCGAGACCTCGTCGGCGGTGTTCGCGGACTTCGCGCCCGCGCTGGGCGAGGCGTTCGCCCGGGCCCGTGCGGGCGGCCGGGAGCTGTACGGGTTCGCCAACCACGAGCTGACGTCCACGTACCTGGGTACGTCGACGGGGCTGCGGCTGCGGCACGACCAGCCGTCCGGGACGCTGGAGCTGAACGCCAAGTCGCCGGACCGGACGCGCTCGGCGTGGACCGGCCGCTCGACGCGGGACTTCAAGGACGTCGACCCGACCGCGCTGGACGCGGAGCTGGCGCAGCGCCTGGGCTGGGCGGAGCGCAAGATCGAGCTGCCCGCCGGGCGGTACGAGACGCTGCTGCCGCCCACGGCCGTGGCGGACCTGCTGATCTACCAGCTCTGGTCGTCGGCCGCCCGGGACGCGGCGGAGGGCCGCACCGTCTTCTCCAAGCCGGGCGGCGGCACCCGGATCGGCGAGACGCTGTCCCCGCTGCCGCTCACGTTGCGCAGCGACCCGAACGAGCCGGGTCTGGAGTCGGCGCCGTTCGTGATCGCGCACTCGTCGGGCGACGATTCGTCGGTGTTCGACAACGGGCTGCCGCTGGCGCCGACCGACTGGGTGCGCGGGGGCCGGCTGGAGCACCTGATCACCACGCGGCACAGCGCCGGCCTTACCCGGTTGCCCGTGACCCCCGGGATCGGCAACCTGGTCCTGGACGGCGGTGGCGAGCGGTCGCTGGAGGACATGGTCGCCGCCACGGAGCGCGGGCTGCTGCTGACGTGCCTGTGGTACATCCGCGAGGTCGACCCGGCGACGCTGCTGCTGACCGGGCTGACCAGGGACGGTGTGTACCTGGTCGAGAACGGCGAGGTCGTCGGCGAGGTGAACAACTTCCGGTTCAACGAGTCACCGGTGGACCTGCTGTCGCGGGCCACGGAGGCGGGCCGGACGGAGCGGACGCTGCCGCGCGAGTGGAGCGACTACTTCACCCGGGCCGCCATGCCGCCGCTGCGGGTGCCGGATTTCAACATGAGTTCGGTCAGCCAGGGCGTGTGACCCCCATAGACTGGCGTTCACGTCGCTGTTCGCATCGCCGCACCGTTGCACAGCGCATCAATGGAATCGTTCAAGGAGACACGACACCGTGACGGACATCGTCGACGAGCTGAAGTGGCGCGGGCTGTTCGCCCAGTCCACCGACGAGGACGCTCTGCGCAAGGCTCTCGCGGACGGTCCGATCACGTTCTATTGCGGCTTCGACCCGACCGCGGCCAGCCTGCACGTCGGGCACCTGGTGCAGGTGCTCACCGTCCGCCGGCTCCAGCAGGCCGGGCACCGGCCGCTGGCGCTGGTGGGCGGGGCGACGGGTCAGATCGGCGACCCGCGCCCGACCGCGGAGCGCACCCTGAACGATCCGGAGACCGTCGCGCAGTGGGTGACGCGGCTGCGCTCGCAGATCGAGCCGTTCCTGTCCTTCGAGGGCGAGAACGCCGCGATCATGGTCAACAACCTGGACTGGACCGCGGGCATGACCGCGATCGAGTTCCTGCGTGACATCGGCAAGCACTTCCGGGTCAACAAGATGCTCACCAAGGACTCGGTCGCCCGGCGGCTGGAGTCCCAGGAGGGCATCAGCTACACGGAGTTCAGCTACCAACTGCTCCAGGGCATGGACTTCCTGGAGCTGTACCGGCGCTACGGCTGTGTGCTCCAGCAGGGCGGCAGCGACCAGTGGGGCAACCTCACGGCCGGCCTGGACCTGATCCACAAGCTGGAGCCGCACGCCAGTGTGCACGCGCTGGCCACCCCGCTGATGACCAAGTCGGACGGCACCAAGTTCGGCAAGACCGAGGGCGGGGCGGTCTGGCTGGACCCGGAGATGACCACGCCGTACGCGTTCTACCAGTTCTGGCTGAACGTGGACGACCGGGACATCTCGACGTACATGCGCATCCTCAGCTTCAAGAGCCGTGAGGAGCTGGAGGAGCTGGAGAAGGTCACCGAGGAGCGTCCGCAGGCCCGTACGGCCCAGCGCGCGCTCGCGGAGGAGCTGACGACGCTGGTGCACGGCGCCGAGCAGTGCGCCGCGGTGATCGCCGCCTCGAAGGCGCTGTTCGGGCAGGGCGACCTGGCGGAGCTGGACGAGGCGACGCTGGCCGCCGCCCTCGCGGAGCTGCCGCACGCCCGGGTCGCCGAGCCCGGCCCGGTGGCGGACCTCTTCGCGGAGGTCGGCCTGGCGCCGAGCAAGTCGGCGGCGCGCCGCACGATCAAGGAGGGCGGCGCGTACGTGAACAACGTCAAGGTCACCGCCGAGGACGCCGTGGTGTCCGCCGGCGAGCTGCTGCACGGGCGCTGGCTGGTGCTGCGGCGCGGCAAGAAGAACCTGGCCGCGATCGAGGTCGCCGCGGGCTGACCCGCGCCGGACGTGACGAGGCGGCGTCCCGGGTGCGTGGAGCACCCGGGGCGCCGCCTCTCGTCGTGTGCGTCGGCTCGTCGTGTACGTCGCCGCTGACGTCAGGCCTGACGTCAGGCGCGTTGTCTGTTGCCGCGCATCGACATGTAGAGCATGTCGCCGAGGCCGACGATGACGACCGCCGCCGCGACCTGGAGGGCGTGCCGGCCCCAGTCGATGCCGGGGGTCGCCTCGATGCCGAATGCCCTGGCGAGGGCGTTACCGACGATGCCGCCGATGATGCCGAAGATGGTGGCCAGCCACAGCGGACTGTGCTGCTTGCCCGGCAGGATCGCCTTGGCCAGCAGACCCAGTACGAATCCGACGATAATCGCCCACAACCAGCCCATGGCTGCCTCCTCGGTACGGATTGACGTGAGCAGTCCCGACAAGTCTCGGCCCACTCTGCGTACGGCGCATGTCGGACGGCTCCGTACGTGCGACGGCCCGGGGCGTCCGGCCAGGTGAGGGGGACCCGGTCTCGTACGCGGCGGAGGGCGGGCGTACCGTGGAAGCAGGCCGGTCCGGGGAGCGATCCGGCGCTGACGTCGGGTGGTGGAATGTGATGCGGAAGCATGGGAGCGACGAGGTCTTCCGGATCACCGGGGCCCGTCAGGGGCTCGCGGACGACGTGCGGGCCCGGCAGCGGCGCTACGTCATCTCGATGTCGGTACGGACCGTCGCGGTCATCGCGGCCGCGTCCCTGTGGAACGTCGAACGGCACGTGGCGATCGTGGCCCTGGTCCTGGGCGCGGTGCTCCCGTACATCGCGGTGGTGATCGCCAACGCGGGCCGGGAGACGGCGCCTTCGCCGCCGCAGACGTTCGTGGCGACGCCTATGATCGAGCGACCCATGCTGGCGCCGGGGCGTCCGGCGGAGGAACCCGGGGCGCGGGCGCACGCGGAACCCGCTGCGGAATCGGTGGCGGACGACCGCCGGGACGACCGAACACCCCGGCAGGAACGCCAGTACGAGCAGAGCTGAGCCGTCACCGGTCTGCAAAGCTCAAGAAAAGCTCAGATCAATCATGTGGTTTCAGTGCACTCCACCCCGGTCCCCGTGACATACTTCGTAGGCGCTCCGCATCCCCCGTCGGAGCGACGGACCGACGCCGGGCAGCTCCCCCCGTGGCTGCCCGGCGTCGCCTTTGTGTCGGGCTTGTTCGGGCTTTCTTTGGACGTGTTGTGAGCGACGAGACCACCACTCCGGTCTGTTCCGCCAAGGGCTGCCGCACCGCGGCGGTGTGGGTGCTGGCGTGGAACAACCCGAAGCTGCACACGCCGGAGCGCCGCAAGACCTGGCTGGCCTGTGACGACCACCGCGAGCACCTGTCCCAATTCCTGGGTGTGCGGGGCTTCTTGAAGGACGTGGTCACGCTCGCCGAGTGGGAGTCCCGCTCGTCCGAGGGGTGACCGGGCCGGGCCTGGCCGGCCACCGGGCCGGGCCGACGCGGCCGCCGGGCCGGGTCAGCCGCCGATCGCCGACATCGGGCGGTCGGGCTGGAGGAAGCTCGGGTCGTCGAGCCCGGAGCCGGCCTTCTTCCCCCACATCGCGAGCCGCCATATGCGGGCGATCTCCTCGTCCGGCGCGTCCGAGCGCAGCGCTGCCCTGAGGTCGGTCTCCTCCCGGGCGAACAGGCACGTGCGCACCTGCCCGTCGGCCGTGAGCCTGGTCCGGTCGCAGGCGCGGCAGAAGGGCCGGGTGACGGAGGCGATGACGCCCACCCGGTGCGGTCCGCCGTCGACGATCCAGCGCTCGGCGGGGGCCGAGCCGCGCGCCTCGTCGGGCTCGGGGTCGAGCGTGAAGCGCGTACGCAGCGACTCCAGGATGTCACCGGCGGTGATCATGCCGTCACGCTTCCAGCCGTGCTGGGCGTCCAGCGGCATCTGCTCGATGAAGCGCAGCTCGTAGTCGTTCTCGACGGCCCAGGCGAGCAGGTCGGGGGCCTCGTCGTCGTTGAGACCCGGCATCAGGACGGAATTGACCTTGACGGGGGTGAGCCCGGCGTCGCGGGCGGCCTGAAGGCCCTCCAGGACGTCCTTGTGGCGGTCGCGGCGGGTCAGGGTCTTGAAGACGTCGGGACGCAGGGTGTCGAGGGAGACATTGACCCGGTCCAGACCGGCGGCCTTGAGGGCGGTCGCGGTGCGCCGGAGACCGATGCCGTTGGTGGTCAGCGACATCTTGGGGCGGGGCTCCAGGGCGGCGCAGCGCTCGACGATCCCGACGAGGCCCGGGCGCAGGAGCGGTTCGCCGCCGGTGAAGCGCACCTCGGTGATGCCGAGGTCGGTGACGGCGATGTCTATCAGGCGGACGATCTCGTCGTCGGTCAGCAGGTCGGGCTTGGCCAGCCACTGCAGGCCCTCTTCGGGCATGCAGTACGTGCACCGAAGATTGCAGCGGTCGGTGAGCGAGACGCGCAGGTCAGTGGCCACGCGGCCGTAGGTGTCGATGAGCACTGTGGGCGCCTCCCCCGGTTTCCAGGTTCCGTCTATCAAGGAGCCTACGTGAGACCACTGACAACAACACGGGCCATTGTCCACAGCAGCGGCGCGGCCGCGTCGTAGGGATCTACGACGATCCCCACGGCGCGGCCGCGAACGGTGGCACAGGGTGTGCGCGTCAGTGCGCTGCGACACCGGTGAGGGACTTGACCTCCAGTTCCGCGTACTTGCCCTTGTCCGGCTCCTCCTTCGACAGCAGGGAGCCGAGCCAGCCGAGCAGGAAGCCCAGCGGGATGGAGATCAAGCCGGGGTTCTCCAGCGGGAACCAGGCGAAGTCGGCCTGCGGGAACATCGAGCTGGGCTTGCCGGAGACGACCGGCGAGAACAGCACGAGCGCCACGGAGGCGGTGAGACCGCCGTAGATGGACCACAGGGCGCCCTGGGTGGTGAACCGCTTCCAGAACAGGCTGTAGAGGATCGTCGGCAGGTTGGCGGAGGCCGCCACCGCGAAGGCCAGGGCGACCAGGCCGGCGACGTTGAGGTCGCGGGCGAGTGCGCCGAGGGCGATGGAGACGATGCCGATGAAGACGGTCGCCCAGCGGGCGGCGCGCACCTCCTCCTTCTCGGTGGCCTTCCCCTTGCGGATGACGTTGGCGTAGATGTCGTGCGCGAAGGAGGACGACGAGGCGAGGGTGAGGCCGGCGACGACGGCGAGGATGGTGGCGAAGGCGACCGCGGAGATCACGGCGAGCAGGATCGCGCCGCCCGCGGAGTCGCCACCGCCGCCGATCTCCAGGGCGGCCAGCGGGGCCGCCGTGTTGCCCGCCTTGTTGGAGGCGATGATGTCGCCGGGCTTGAGCAGGGCGGCGGCGCCGAAGCCGAGCACGATGGTCATCAGGTAGAAGGCTCCGATGATGCCGATGGCCCAGTTGACCGACTTACGGGCGGCCTTGGCCGTGGGCACCGTGTAGAAGCGGATCAGGATGTGCGGCAGGCCCGCGGTGCCGAGCACCAGCGCGATGCCGAGCGAGATGAAGTCCAGCTTCGAGGTGCCGGTGGCGCCGTACTTGAGGCCCGGTTCGAGGAAGGCCGTGCCCTTACCGCTGTTGGAGGCGGCGGTGCCGAGCAGGTCGGAGAGGTTGAAGTTGAACTTCAGCAGGATCAGGAAGGTGATGAGCAGGGTGCCCGCGATGAGCAGGACGGCCTTGACCATCTGCACCCAGGTGGTGCCCTTCATGCCGCCGATGGTCACGTACACGATCATCAGTACGCCGACGAGGGCGACGATCGCGATCTTGCCGCCGTCCGAGGTGATGCCGAGCAGCAGCGAGACGAGGACGCCCGCGCCGGCCATCTGGGCGAGCAGGTAGAAGATCGAGACGACGATGGTCGAGGTGCCGGCGGCCGTACGGACGGGACGCTGGCGCATCCGGTAGGCGAGGACGTCGCCCATGGTGTACCGGCCGGAGTTGCGCAGCGGCTCGGCGACCAGCAGCAGGGCGACCAGCCAGGCGACCAGGAATCCGATGGAGTAGAGGAACCCGTCGTAACCGAAGAGGGCGATGGCGCCCGCGATGCCGAGGAACGACGCCGCGGACATGTAGTCGCCGGAGATGGCGAGGCCGTTCTGGAAGCCGGTGAACTGGCGGCCGCCCGCGTAGAAGTCGGACGCGTTCTTGGTCTGGCGGCCGGCCCAGACGGTGATGAAGAGGGTCGCGACGACGAAGGCCGCGAAGAGGGTGATGATCAGCGGCCGGTGCTCCGAGGCGTCGGACGCGGCCGCCAGCAGGACGGTACCGGTGGTGGTGTTCATGCGTCGGCCTCCATGCGGGACTTGATGGCCTCCGCCTTGGGGTCGAGCTTCTCGGCGGCGTGCCGGGAGTAGAACCAGGCGATGAGGAAGGTGGTCAGGAACTGGCCGAGGCCGAGGACCAGTGCCACGTTGATGTTGCCGAACACCTTGGTGCCCATGAAGCCGCCCGCGTAGTTGGACAGCAGGACGTACAGCAGGTACCAGGCGATGAAGGCGACGGTCAGGGGGAAGGCGAAGGAGCGGTACGTGCGGCGCAGTTCGCCGAATTCCGCACTCTCCTGCACCTCGACGAACGACTCCGTCGTGGGCTGGGCGGGACTTGTGTCCGTACCGCCCTCGGGCGGCGGTGCATCGGTAACCACGGGAACTCCTCGCGACGCGGGTGCGCTGGGCATGGACAAGGACCTCAGGGTCGGGGGCTGGTGCTCGCTCGTACTCCTCCCCTGTCAACGGCACGGAAGCCATGGCGACGCGGTTCACCTGCGGCGTTTTCTTCCTCCAATCTCTCTTCCAGTCATTCAATCCCTCCAAGTCATTGATGGGCCGGGATGATCGGCGATAGCTTCGCTCGTCATGTACCCGCCCATGCGCACCCGGTGTGTGGGCGGACGTTCACGGATGATGTGGAGAACCCATGGCTCATCTGGGATCCGGACGCGGCCGCATACTCGCGCTGCCCGCCGGTCTGGCCCTCACGGCCTCGCTCGGTCTGCTGCCGGCCGGCGCGGCCTCGGCGGCCCCGCTGGAGGGGGCCCCGGCCACGGCCCCTGCCGTCGCCACGAACGGCCCGAAGCTGTCGTACGTCGTGAATGTGACGGGTGGTCACTCCACCGTCAAGGCGGTGAAGAAGGCGATATCCGAGGCCGGCGGCACCGTGGTGATCGCGTATGACCAGATCGGTGTCATCGTCGTCCACTCGCAGAACCCCGACTTCGCCAAGACCATCCGCGAGGTGCGGGGCGTGAAGTCGGCGGGCGCCACGAGAACCACGCCGCTGGCCGCCCAGTCCACCACCGACATCGGGGCCGAGCAGCCCCTGTCCGCCAAGGAGGCACGGGCGGCCGCCGACCAGGCGACCGACGGCCAGGACCCGTTCGAGCCCCTCCAGTGGGACCTGCCGGCCATCAAGGCCGACAAGGCCCACCAGAAGTCCCTCGGCGACAAGAAGGTCACCGTCGCCGTCCTGGACACCGGTGTCGACGACACCCACCCGGACCTGGCGCCCAACTTCGACCGCGCCGCCTCCGCGAACTGCGTGACCGGCGCGCCCGACACCACCGAGGGCTCCTGGCGGCCGGGCCCCACGGAGAGCGACCACGGCACGCACGTGGCCGGCACGATCGCCGCCGCGAAGAACGGCGTCGGCATCACCGGTGTCGCCCCGGGTGTGAAGGTCTCCGGCATCAAGGTGTCCAACCCCGACGGCTTCTTCTACACCGAGTCGGTGGTCTGCGGCTTCATCTGGGCCGCCGAGCACGGCGTCGAGGTGACGAACAACAGCTACTACGTCGACCCGTGGCTGTACACGTGCAAGAACGACCCCGACCAGGGCGCCCTGGTCGAGGCGTTGCAGCGGGCCACCCGGTACGCGGAGCGCAAGGGCGCGGTCAATGTCGCCGCGGCGGGCAACTCCCGTACGGACCTGGCGTCGGACGAGGTGGTCGACAAGACCAGCCCGAACGACACCACGCCGGTCGAGCGGGTCGTCGACCCGAGCGAGTGCCCGGACGTTC
Source organism: Streptomyces sp. NPDC049837 (assembly GCF_040674455.1). Lineage (NCBI taxonomy): Bacteria > Bacillati > Actinomycetota > Actinomycetes > Kitasatosporales > Streptomycetaceae > Streptomyces > Streptomyces sp. NPDC049837. Next base: position 34,836 of record NZ_JBFAMP010000008.1, read on the forward strand.
CGACCATGCTCGACGGTGTGGTGACGGTGTCGGCGACGGGCGCGAAGGGCCTGAAGGCCTCGTACTCGAACTACGGCCTGGGGGTCGTGGACATCGCCGCCCCGGGCGGTGACTCGACGGCGTACCAGCCGCCGGAGGCGCCGGCCACCAGCGGGCTGATCCTGTCGACGCTGCCGGGCGGCAAGTACGGCTACAAGGGCGGTACGTCGATGGCGTCGCCGCACGTGGCCGGTGTGGCCGCACTGATCAAGTCGACGCGCCCGTACGCCTCGGCCGCCGAGGTGAAGGCGCTGCTGTACAAGCAGGCCGACGACATGGCGTGCACCAACCCGTACGACATCAACGGCGACGGCAAGGTCGACGCGGTGTGCGAGGGCGGCAAGCGCGACAACGGCTTCTACGGAACGGGCATGACCGACGCGCTGGACGCGGTGCGGAGGTAACGGGACCCACGGCTCACTGAGCCCCGGGCGCGGTGTGGGGTGCCGCGCGCGGGGCTCTGCCGTGTGATCACAGGGGTTCCCCCGCATGACACTGAGTGCCATAGTGCTGGTATGGACACTGAACTTCCTGCCGGAATGTCCCGAGCTTGGGCGGCACTCGGTGCCGATCCGGTGCTCTTGGAGCGGGTCTCCTACGGTGGTCCGCCGGACGGCCTGCCCGCGCGGGTGCCCGTGATGGAGCTGGCCCGCGCGACCGTCGCGGTGTGCGCGCTAGCGGCCGCCGAGCTCACCGCCGTACGCACCGGGGGCCGGGTGCCGCGCGTGCGGGTCGACGACGGGGCGGTCGCCACCGCGTTCCTCAGCGACCGGCTGGTCAGGGTGGACGGGCGGGCGTGGACGACGTTCGCGCCGCTGTCGCGGTTCTGGCGGGCGGCCGACGGGTGGGTGCGTACGCACGCCAACTACCCGCACCACCGGGCCCGGCTGCTCGCCGCGCTCGGGCTGCCGGACGGCTCGGGGGATTCCGACGCGGTCGACGCGGTAGCCGGGGCGATCGCCGGGCGCCGCGCCGTCGACGTGGAGGACATGGTGTACGCGGCGGGCGGCCTCGCCGTCGCGGTGCGCGGCACGGAGGAGTGGGCGGCGCACGAGCAGGGCGCCCTGGTGGCGGGGCAGCCGCTGCTGACGCTGGAGCGGATCGGGGAGGCGGGACCGGGGGCGGGGCGGGGGGCGGGGCCCACGCGCGCGTGGAGCCGGATTTCCGGTACGCCGCTGCTGCCCTGCGCCGGGCTGCGGGTGCTGGACCTGACGCGGGTGCTGGCCGGGCCGGTCGCCACGCGGACGCTGGCGCTGCTGGGCGCGGACGTCCTGCGGATCGACCCGCCGCACCTGCCGGAGAGCCAGGAGGCCCACAACGACACCGGCATGGGCAAGCGGTCGACGGCCCTGGACCTCGGGCGCGGCGCGGACCGCCAGGCGTTCGAGGAGCTGCTCGCGGGCGCCGACGTGGTGGTGACCGGCTACCGGCCGGGCGCGCTGGACCGGTTCGGGCTCTCCCCCGAGGCGCTGGCCGGGCGCCGCCCCGGCCTGGTCGTCGCCCAGCTCTCGGCATGGGGCCGGTACGGGCCCTGGCACGAGCGGCGCGGCTTCGACAGCCTGGTCCAGGCGGCGACCGGCATCGCCCTGCTGGAGGGCACCGAGGACGAGCCGGGCGCGCTGCCCGCGCAGGCCCTGGACCACGGCACCGGGTACCTCCTGGCCGCCGCCGTGCTGCGGGCGCTGACCGAGCGGCACGGCGGGGCCGGTGGCGGTACGTGGCTCGCCCGGCTGGCCCTCACCCAGACCGCGCACTGGCTGGTGCACGACCTGTCCAAGGGCCCTGAGGGCGGCCGTTCGTACGACCCGGAGCGCTGGATGACCGAGACGGACAGCCCGATGGGCCGGCTCCGGCACGCCCTGCCCCCGGTCTCCTACGACGGAGGCCCGCCGAACTGGGCGCGCCCGCCGGGCCTGTGGGGCACGGACCGCGCGGAGTGGCTCCGGGCCTGACCCTCACACCCCCGCCGCGCCCAGCAGCGACCCGGCCCCGTACGTCACGGCCATCGCGAGCGCTCCGCCGCCCACGTTGCGCAGGATGGCCGGGCGGGCCGGGGCGTCGCCGAGGCGGGCGCTGGACCAGCCGGTGAGAGTGAGGGCCGCGAGGACGGACAGCACCGTGACGGCGAGGCGGACGGACGGGGGCGGCAGGACGATGGCGAGGAGCGGGAGCAGGGCGCCGATCGTGAAGGCCAGAAAACTGGCGGCCGCCGCGTGCCACGGGTTGGTCAGTTCCTCGGGGTCGATACCCAGCTCCACGCGCGCGTGGGCGCGCAGTGCGTCGCGTTCCGAGAGCTGTTCGGCGGCCTCGCGGGCGACGTCGCGGGTCAGGCCGCGGGCTTCCAGGAGGTCGGTGAGCTCGTCGAGTTCCGCTTCGGGCTGTTCGCGCAGCTCCCGCTGCTCCTGGGCGAGCGCGGCCTTCTCGGAGTCGCGCTGGGTGGAGACGGAGACGTACTCGCCGGCCGCCATGGACATGGAGCCGGCCAGCAGGCCCGCGAGGCCCGCCGTGAGGAGCGTGGCGCGGTCGTCGGTGGCGCCGGCGACGCCGACGACGAGGCCCGCGGTGGAGACGACGCCGTCGTTGGCGCCGAGGACGGCGGCACGCAGCCAGTTGAGGCGTGTGCCGAGCGCGCCGCCGTGTTCCTCTTCATGGGGTGCGTCAGTCACCACGGGAGGGTCTCATCGTCCGGTTCACCAGACCCGGACCGACCCGCCCGGGGCGAACGCCGGGCTGGTGGCGTCCGGCGGGGCCTCGGCCAGCGGTTCGGCGATCTCGGCGACCGTGGGGCCGTGGACGGCCGCGATCGGGTCGAGGAGCGCGAGGTCGAAGCCGTACACGCGGGCCGCGTTGCCGCCGGCCATGGCGGCGACCTCGGCGCGCGGCAGACCCGCGTACGCGATGCGGAGCCCTTCGCGGGAGTACGGGGCCGTGCCCTCGTCGTGCGGGTAGTCACTGCCCCACATGATCTTGTCGAGGCCGATCCGGTGCCGCAGCGGCACCTCGTGCGGGCGCATGAAGCTCGCGCCGACGAAGCAGTTGTCCCGCCACACCTCACTCGGGCCCTTGCCCATCGAGGCCGCCAGTCCGGCACCGAACTTGGACTCGGCCGACGCCGAGGCCGCGACCAGGCGGGCGTGGTAGTAGTCCAGCATCTCCAGGACGCCGGGGATCCAGCCGGAACCCTGTTCGGTGAGGACGAGCTTCAGCCCGGGGTGGCGCCTGAACGCCCCGCCGAAGACCAGGTGCCACAGGGCGCGGTGCGAGAACCATGTCGTCTCCACCATGAAGACCGCCCGAGCGGCCGGTTCGTCGCCCAGCGGCGGGGACGCCGAGCCGCCGTGGTGGTTGACGGGCACGTCGAGCTCCTCGCACACGGCCCAGATCGGGTCGTACGCCCGCGAGTACAGCTCCGGGACGCCCGAGCCCGGCGGGGCGCCCGGGAGCAGGATGCCGCCGGTCAGGCCCGCCTCCTTGGTGCGGCGCACCTCGCGGGCGGCCTCCTCCGGGTCGTTCAGCAGGATCTGGGCGACGCCCGCCCGCCGCCCGGGGGCCAGCGAGCAGAAGTCGGCGAGCCACCGGTTGTGGGCGCGCAGGCCCGCCCAGCGCTGCTCGTACTCCTCACGGGTCGGCGCGGGCGCCATCAGGGACGCGGACGGGAAGAAGGGCGGGATGGTGTTGGGGAAGACGACCTCGGCGACGATGCCGTCGGCTTCCAGTTCGGCGAGGCGCCGCTCCGAGTTCCAGTTGCGGTCGGCGGTGTCGGCGAGGAGGTCCTCGTAGGGGTTGACGTACGTGGCCGCCCAGGCGTCGAAGTCGTCGTGGTGCTTCTTCTCCAGGTACGGCTTGTAGTCCAGGAGGTCGGCGCCGGCGTGGCAGTCGGCGGAGATGACCGTGTACCGGTCACTCATGGGCCACCCCCAGGACTGGGAAGTCGTGGTCCGTCAGCCAGTGGCGGCCGACGTCCCGCGAGCGCGCCCAGGACGCCTCCACGGCCGCCTGGTCGTCGCTCTGGCCCAGGTCGGCCGGGGTGGGGCCGATCCGGCGGGCGAGGGGCCGCAGGGCCGCCACGTCGAAGCCGAAGACCTCCGCCGCCGCGAGGCCCAGCATGCGCCGGGTCTCGGCGACCGGGATGTCGTGGAACGTCTTCCGCAGCCACGCGCGCGTGTCGGGCCAGGTGCCCTCGGGGTGGGGGAAGTCGCTGCCCCACAGGATGTTGTCGACGCCGATCTCGTACCGCTGGGCCAGCTCCCGCCGCTTGGTGTTGGTGGCACAGATGAAGACCTGGCGGTCGAGGTACTCGCTGGGCGGGCGCTTCAGCTCGGCGAAGGGCGAGAGCTTCTTGCCGCCGTGGGCGCCGAGGTAGAGCCGGTCCATGAACCACAGCAGGTTCGGCAGCCACCAGCAGCCCGACTCGGCGACGCCGAACCGCAGTCCGGGGTGGCGTTCGAAGACGCCCGACCAGAGCAGGAACCACAGGGGCCGGGCCGGCCACCAGGTGACCTCGCTGACGTAGATGCCGAGGTGGTCGCCGTACTCGTGGCGTGGCGCCGCGCCGGAGTGGGTGACCACGGGCATGCCGGTCTCGGCGGCGGCCGCCCACACCGGGTCGTAACGGCGGTCGTGGTAGGGCGCCTTGTCGACCCACATGGCGGGGATCATCAGCGCGCCGAGCCCGGACTCCTTGGCCCGGTGGATCTCGGCGACGACCCGGTCCACCTCGCCCGTGACGGGCAGCAGGGCCACCCCGCAGTGCCGCTCGGGGTTCTCGGAGACGAACTCGGCCAGCCAGCGGTTGTGCGCCTGCGCGCCCGCCATGCCCAGCTCGGGGTCCTGGTCGCCGGACAGGCCCAGGCCCACGCCGAAGGGGGCGGCGGTCCGGCTGTCGACGGCGTCCGCGTCGGGGAAGACGACCTCGGCGGCCACCCCGTCGCCGTCGAGTTCCTTGAGCCGCTGGGCGGGCTCCCAGCCACCCCGCAGCCCCTCCTCGTGGTCGGTGAACCACTTGTCCGCGAAGGCCTCGTTGCGCACGCCGAGGCGGGTCATCTCGGCGCGGCGGGCGTCCCGTCCGGCGAGGAAGTCGTCGAAGGCGCGGTGGAAGCGGGAGTCCAGGTAGGGCCGGTACCGCTCGGTCGGCAGTCCGGCGTGGCAGTCGGAGGAGATGATCAGATACGGATCGTTCGCGTCGGTCATGGGGCACACCCCTCAGTCGAGTACGAAGCTCTCCAGGTACGTCGGGTCGGCGCGGTCGAGCATGGACCGGGCCCGCGCCCTGATCTGCCGGTCGCTGTGCTCGCTCGGTGGCAGCATCCAGAAGCGGTCCGCCCTGATGCCCTCCACCACGTGCTCGGCGACCTCTTCGACCGGTGTGAAGGCGACCTCGTGGCCGGCTTCCTTCATGGCGGCCTCCCACTGGTCGAGGCTGCGGTAGGGGGTCTTGCGGGGGCGCTGTTTGGCGTACCGGCCGGGCCGGTTGCGGTGCGACTCCCACAGGCCGGTGCGGAGCATGTGGGGGCCGGGGAAGAGCACGGAGGCCCCCACGCGCGCGTGCTCCGCCTTGAGGTGGGCGTACAGGGACTCGGTCATGGTGACGACGGCCGCCTTGGTGACGGCGTACACGGACGCGGTGGGCAGGGGGGCGATGCCCCCGTCGGCGGAGGAGGTGTTGACGACATGGCCGGGCTCACCGGACGCGATCATGCGCGGGACGAAGGCCTGGATGCCGTGGAAGACGCCCCAGACGTTGACGGAGAAGGCCCACTTCCAGTCGTTGGGGTCGTGTTCCCACATCCGGCCTTCGGCCCCGGAGCCGACGCCCGCGTTGTTGCACAGCACGTGGACGGCGCCGAAGGTGTCGTACACCGCGTCGGCCAGGGACAGCACGGCCGTGCGGTCGCCGACGTCGACGGTGCGGGCGAGGACCTCGGCGCCCTCGTCGCGCAGTCGCGTGAACGCCTTCTCCAGGGCGGCCTCCTCCACGTCGGCGAGGACGACCTTCAGCCCCTCGGCGGCGAAGCGGCGGGCCATCGCGAGGCCGATGCCGCTCGCGGCACCCGTGACGACGGCGACCTGGCCCGCTGCCAGCCTCACCGTCCGCCCCCTCGCGGCGGCGGGGCGTCGAGGACCTGCTGCGGATCGTCGTAGCGCTGGTGGATGTACGGGAGGAGGGCCTGGGCGCTGACCCGCTCCACCACCCTGCCGCGCTGGTCGGTGGTCTTCTCCCCGATCGTGATCTCGACGAGGCGGCGTACGGTCAGGTCGGCGACCGGGTCGTACATCGACTCGCGCAGCACCACGTCTCCCGTGATCCGCTCCAGCGTGCGCACCTTCTCCCGGCGTACGCAGTGCACCAGGACGGGGTCGGTGTCCAGTCCCGAGCCGTCCACGGCGGGCAGGAACTTGAAGTAGAAGTCCACCTTCCCGACGGGCTCGGCGGGCAGCGGAAGCGGGCCGTCCACGGCGCCGCGCACCTCGACGAAGGCGATGCCGTGCCGGGCGAGGGCCGCCCGTACCACCGGACCGTCCCGCTCGACGGTCACCTCGCCCAGCTTCTTCGGCTCTCCGAACACCTCCCGTCCACCGGTCAGCGCCCGCTCGTGGGTCATCGGCATGACGAGCGGGTACCAGCCGTCCTGGTCGTCGTGGGTGGCGGCGACCGCCACGGACCCCGCGCCCAGGGGGTACCCCGGCAGGTCGACCTTGCTGATGGCGGCCCGTACGAGCGGGCGCGGGGCGGGCTTGAGCGGTGGCGGCAGCACGGCCGCGACCACGTCGGGGTCCGTCTCCCACACGGCGACCACGCCGGTGGACCAGATGTCGGGGAGCCGTGTGCTCGCGGCGCGGGCCGCGGCGATCTCCTGCTCGGTGCGGGCGCCGTACCGTACGCGTGCCATGGCGTACCACCCTTCGTCGGCGGGTGAGGAGCAAGTCTGTAACACTGTTACACCGCTCGCGATGAAGTGGGAACAGTCGTGCGCGTACGTACGGGGGGTCGAGCACCGATGCGGAAGCCGTCACTGACCCGCGAAGAGGTCCTGGACGCCGCCGCCCGCCTGGTGAAGCGGGACGGCCCGGCCGCACTGACCATGCGCAAACTGGCCGCCGAGCTGGGCACGGCCGTCACGTCGATCTACTGGCACGTCGGCAACCGCGAGTCGCTCCTGGACGCCCTCGCCGCCCGCACGGTGGCCGACCTCGGCGCGATCACGCCCCGGGGCACCACGCCGGCCGCGCGGATCGTCTCGGTGGCCCGCACGCTGCGCCGCGAGCTGCTGGACCGCCCGCACCTGGTGGCGATGGTCCACGAACGCGGTCTGACGGAGCGGATGTTCCTGCCCGCACAGCGCGTCCTGGTCCACGAGGTCCACGCGGCGGGCCTGCGCGGCGCCCGCGCGGCCGAGGTGGTGCGGGCGGTGCAGTTCCAGGTCGTCGGGTACGTCCTGGTGGAGCGCAACCGCGAGCGGGCACCGGTGCAGTCGCCGGGCGAGCAGGAGCTGTGGGACACGGAGACCGCCGAGCACGACCAGGCGCTGGCCCGCGCGCTTGCCCGCCCGGTGGACCCGGAGAGGCTGTTCACGGTCTCCGTACGAGCCCTGGTGGACGGCCTGTTGGGGGCCGGGCAGGGCCGGGCCCCGTCCCCGTGACGCCCCGGCCGCCGGGGGTCCCCGTCGCCCCGGGGGCCGGACCTGGGCAGCCTGCCGCCGGACCCGCGCACCCGGGAGGGCGTGCGCCCCGCTGCCATCGGCCCGGGGCGAGACGACCGGGCGCCCGATGAGCGGTGCCGGTGGCCGCGCGGGCTCGGATCGCCGCCGCGCCCGGCCGACGGGCCCAACTGCCGTGCGGCGCACCGCCTTACGGGCTCGGGGCGTCAACATGGCGTACCGGCGGGGCATGCCCGGCGGCGGCGTTGTCAGTGGCGGCCTCTATTCTCAGTGACCATGCTCGACGACCGTACGACAGCAGCACCGTGGCCGACCGCCTACCCGACGCAGGGGTACGCGGTCGTCGACGTGGAGACCACCGGCCTCGCCCGCGACGACCGGATAGTGTCCGCTGCCGTCTACCGGCTGGACGCGCAGGGCGATGTGGAGGACCACTGGTACACGCTGGTCAATCCGGAGCGTGACCCCGGCCCGGTGTGGATCCACGGTCTGACGAGCGACGTGCTGGAGGGGGCGCCGCTCTTCGCGGACATCGCGGCGGAGTTCTCCGCCCGGCTCGACGGCCGGGTGCTGGTGGCGCACAACGCCATGTTCGACTGGTCGATGATCGCCCGCGAGTACGCACGGGCGGAGCGGACCGCGCCGGTGCGGCAGCGGCTGTGCACCATCGCGCTCTCCAAGGAGCTGGGGCTGCCGCTGTCCAACTTCAAGCTGGAGACGCTGGCCGCGCACTTCGGCGTCGTGCAGCGGCGCGCGCACAACGCGCTGGACGACGCGCGCGTGCTGGCCGAGGCGTTCCGCCCGAGCCTGCACGCGGCGGCCGAGCGGGGCGTACGGCTGCCGCTGCTGGAGTGCCGTCCGCTCACCGAGTGGGCGTCCACGCCGCTGGGCCGCATCGGGCAGCAGGCGTCGTACCGCTCCAACGGCTGGCGGCCGTCCCGCAAGCGGCCGGCCTGCCCGTACCCGAACCCCGGGCGGTACGAAGTGGACAAACCACTCAAGCAGGGCATGCGGGTGGCGTTTTCGGGTGATACGTCCATCGACCGCGAACTGCTGGAGGACCGCGCCGTCGAGGCCGGCCTCCATGTGGCGACGAGCGTCTCGCGGCTGACCAGCCTCCTCGTCACCAACGACCCGGACGCCGCCACCTCCAAGACGGTCAAGGCCAAGTCCTTCGGCACGCCGATCGTCGACGAGGCGGCGTTCACCCAGTTGCTGCGTGACGTGGCCCCGGCAGGCGACCAGGCAGACGGGTGACCGCCGGGCGTTTCGCCGCCCCCTGCGGGGCGCCGGACCGCACCCTGTGGCGCATGGCACGTTGTGAGGTCTGCGGAAACGATTACGGCATGTCCTTCGAGGTGCACGCGCAAGGCGCCGTGCACGTCTTCGACTGCTTCGCCTGCGCCATTCACCGCATGGCGCCCATCTGCGAGCACTGCCGGGTCCAGATCATCGGTCAGGGCGTCGAGGCCGACGGCCAGTGGTTCTGCGGGGCGCACTGCGCCCGCGCGGAGAAGGGCCAGGTGGGCATCGTCGACAAAGTGTGACCCAGCCCGGACGGAGAGCCGGACGGACAGGCCCGGACGGAGAGCCGGACGGGAGCCCGGAAGGGACCCCCCATCGGGGTCCCAAACCGGAACAGGTACGGTCGAAGCCGTGTACCGCTTCCTGTTGTCCCGGCAGTGGGTGATCCTCACCCTCATCGCCCTCGTCCTCATCCCCGTGATGATCGAGCTGGGCTTCTGGCAGTTCCACCGGCATGAGCACCGGGTCGCGCAGAACCAACTGATCGAGGACAACCTGAAGGCGAAGCCCGTCCCCGTGACGGAGCTCACCTCCCCCGGTCACACCGTCCCCCGCTCCGACTACTGGCGCCGCGTCACCGCCACCGGCACCTTCGACGCGGCCCACGAGGTCGTCGTACGCCGCCGGACCAACTCCGACGACAAGGTCGGCGTCCTCGTCCTGACCCCCCTGGTCCTCACCGACGGCCGTACCGTCCTGGTCAACCGGGGCTGGGTACCGGCCGCCGCCGACCAGGTGTCCTTCCCCGACGTGCCGCCCGCCCCCAAGGGGAAGGTGACCGTCACCGGCCGGCTCAAGGCCGACGAGACGACCGGCGCCAGCGGCATCAAGGACCTCAGCGGCCTGCCGCCCCGCCAGGTGATGCTGATCAACAGCGAGCAGCAGGCCGAGCGCCTCGGCCGCGAGGTCCTCGGCGGCTACCTGGAGCAGACCGAGCCGCGGCCCGCCGGGGACACCCCCGAGCTGATCCCCGAGCCGGACCACGACTCCATCGGCGCGCACATGGCGTACGCCGTGCAGTGGTGGCTGTTCGCGGCCGGTGTACCGGTCGGCTGGGTGGTGCTGGTACGCCGCGAGAAGCGCGACCGCGCGGCGGCGGCCGCCACCGGAACGCCGGGCGACTCCGAACCGGCCGCGCACGCCGCCGCGTAGAGCGCCCGGCGGCCACCCGCGGCGCACGCCGTACGCCCTTGCTTAGCCGTCCGTCCGCGCGGGAACACGCCAGAGCGTGACGCAACGCATCGAGGACTACGCGCTCATCGGCGATCTCCAGACCGCTGCCCTGGTGGGCAGGGACGGTTCGATCGACTGGCTGTGCCTGCCGAGGTTCGACTCGGCGGCCTGTTTCGCCGCGCTGCTCGGTGACGAGAACAACGGCCACTGGCGGCTCGCCCCCAAGGACGCGCAGAGCTGCACCCGGCGCCGTTACGTCGGCGACTCGCTCGTCCTGGAGTCCGTCTGGGAGACCCGTACCGGCACGGTCAAGGTGCTGGACTTCATGCCGCAGCGCGACGAGGCCCCCGACGTCGTACGCATCGTGGAGGGTGTCACCGGCACGGTCGAGATGGCGGCGGTGCTGCGGCTCCGCTTCGACTACGGCCACATCGTGCCGTGGGTGCGCCGGACCGACGGCCACCGGGTGGCGGTCGCGGGCCCCGACTCCATATGGCTGCGCAGCGAGCCGGAGGTGAAGACGTGGGGTCAGCAGTTCAGCACCCGCTCGTCGTTCACGGTCGGCGCGGGCGAGAAGGTGGCGTTCGTGCTGACCTGGCACCCCTCGCACCGGCCCCGGCCCCCGCTGATCGACCCGCACGAGGCGCTGGAGCACACGCTGGAGGACTGGAAGTCGTGGGCGGCGCAGTGCAGCTACGAAGGGCCGTACCGCGAGGCCGTGCTGCGGTCGCTGATCACCCTCAAGGCGCTGACGTACGCCCCGACGGGCGGGATCGTCGCCGCGCCCACGACCTCGCTGCCCGAGGACATCGGGGGCGTACGCAACTGGGACTACCGCCACTGCTGGCTGCGGGACTCGACGCTCACGCTCGGCGCGCTGCTGTCGGCCGGGTACCTGGACGAGGCGGCGGCGTGGCGGGACTGGCTGCTGCGGGCGGTGGCCGGTGACCCGGCGGACCTCCAGATCATGTACGGGCTCGCGGGCGAGCGCCGGCTGCCGGAGACGGAGCTGCCGTGGCTGCGCGGGTACGCCGGGTCGGCGCCGGTGCGCATCGGCAACGCCGCCGTGCGGCAGTTGCAGCTCGATGTGTACGGGGAGGTCATCGACTCCCTGTACCTGGCGCGCGAGGCGGGGCTGGCCGCGCAGTCGCACGCGTGGAACCTCCAGCTCAGCCTGCTGGGGTTCCTGGAGTCGACGTGGCGGCAGCCCGACGAGGGACTGTGGGAAGTGCGCGGGCCGCGCCGCCACTTCACGCACTCCAAGGTGATGGCGTGGGTCGCCGCCGACCGCGCGGTGCGCACGCTGGAGAAGGACCCGTCGCTGCGCGGCGACGCGAACCGGTGGCGGGCGATGCGCGACGAGGTGCACCGGGACGTGTGCGAGAAGGCGTACGACCCGGAGCGGAACACCTTCACGCAGTCGTACGGCTCCCGGGAACTGGACGCGGCGACGCTCCTGATCCCCCGGGTCGGGTTCCTGCCGCCGGACGATCCGCGCGTGATCGGGACGGTGGACGCGGTGCGCGCGGAGCTGAGCCACGAGGGGTTCATCCGGCGGTACAGCACCGAGGGCGTGGCGGTCGACGGGCTGCCGGGCGACGAAGGGACGTTCCTGGTCTGCTCGTTCTGGATGGCGGACGCGCTGCGCATGACGGGCCGGACGAAGGAGGCGCGGGAGCTGTTCGAGCGGTTGCTGTCGCTCCGCAACGACGTGGGGCTGCTGGCCGAGGAGTACGACGCGGCGGCGCGGCGGCAGCTCGGCAACTTCCCGCAGGCGTTCAGCCACATCGGCCTCGTGGGGACGGCCCTCGCGCTGGCGCGGGAGGAGGGCGACGCAGCAGGATAGGGCCATGGATCTTGGACTGAAGGACCGTGTGTACGTCGTGACCGGCGCGTCCCGGGGACTGGGCAACGCCTCGGCACGGGCCCTGGTGGCGGACGGCGCGAAGGTCGTCGTCTCCTCGCGCGACGAGAAGGCGGTGGCCGAGGCCGCGGCCGAGCTGGGCGCCGGTGCGGTGGGCGTCGCGGCGGACAACTCCGACCCGGCGGCCGCCGACCGGCTGATCGGCGCCGCCCGGTCCCACTTCGGGCGCTTCGACGGCATCCTCATCAGCGTGGGCGGCCCGGCCCCGGGATGGGCGGCGGACAACACGGACGAGCAGTGGCAGGCGGCGTTCGACGCGGTGTTCCTGGGCGCGGTACGGATGGCCCGGGCGGCGGCCGCCGCGCTGCCGGAGGGCGGGGTGATCGGGTTCGTCCTGTCCGGTTCGGTGCACGAGCCGATCCCGGGACTCACCATCTCCAACGGCCTGCGCCCGGGCCTCGCGGGGTTCGCCAAGTCGCTCGCCAACGACCTGGGCCCGAGCGGCATCCGCGTGGTCGGTCTGCTCCCCGGCCGCATCGACACGGACCGCGTCCGCGAGCTGGACGCCCTGTCCGGCGACGCCTCCGCGGCACGCGCGGCCTCCGAGTCCCGCATCCCGCTACGCCGCTACGGCACCCCGGAGGAGTTCGGCACCACGGCCGCCTTCCTCCTCTCCCCCGCGGCCTCCTACCTGACGGGCGTCATGCTCCCCATCGACGGCGGCGCCCGGCACGGCTTCTGACGGGGAGGGAGCGCTGCTGCCGGGAGCGGAGGGCTTCTGACCGGGCGTCCTGCTGATCGGGCGGGGGGCTTCTGGCCGGGGCGGGGGGCTGCTGACGGGGTCGGGGGGCTTCTGGCCGGGGCGGGGTGCTGCCGATCGGGGCGCTTGTGGCCGGGCGGGGTGCTGCTGACGGGGTCGGGGGGCTTCTGGCCGGGCGGGGTGCTGCTGACGGAGTCGGGGCGCTTGTGGCCGGGCGGGGTGCTGCTGACGGAGTCGGGGGGCTTCTGGCCGGGGCGGGGGCTGCCGATCGGGGCGCTTGTGGCCGGGCGGGGTGCTGCTGACGGGGTCGGGGGGCTTCTGGCCGGGGCGGGGGGGCTGCTCCGCGGCGGCTTCCCTCCGGACGGGGTCTCCCTTCGGGGCGGTGTGCCCCGGGCCGGCCGCGTGACCTGGCGTGGCGTCAGGTGACCCGGCGTGCCGGGTGTCTGGCGGCGCGGAGGTGGGCCTCCGTGGGGAGGCTGGGGAGGCCGGCCGAGTCGCGGGCGTGGCGGAGCGCGCCGTCGCGGAGGCGGGCGAGGGCATCGGCCGGTGACGCGTGGGGCTCCAGCAGCAGCGATACGCGCGCCGAGGGTGCGGTGCTGCGGCCGGTCAGGCGGACGCGGGCGCCCGCCACGCCGTCCAGCGCCTCGGCCTCCGACTCGGCGGCGTCCTCCAGCGCCCGGCCGCGCAGCACCGCGCTCTCCCCGTCCCGGCTGTCGACCAGCACCTCCGCCAGCCGGGGCCGCCGCAACTGCGCCAGCACCCACCACAGCGCCAGGAGGACCACCACCGCCAGGACCGCGATGACGGCAGCCCACGCCCACCCCCGCCGGGTCGACGCGCCGAGCAGCACGGCGTCCGGGCCCCGCCACGGCCACCACGACGGCACGCCCAGGTCCAGGCCGGCCGCGAGCACCCCGCCGCCCGCGCACACCAGCACGGCCCCGGCCAGGCCCAGCAGCACCCGGTTGACGGTCCGCAGCATGTCCGCTCACCCCTTCCGTGACGGCCGGGCGACGTGCACGGACACGTCCGGCGGCCGTGCCAGGCCCAGTTCCTCGACCGCGGCCCGCAGGGCGGCGTCCAGGTCGGTGCGTACGTCGTCGAGGTCGCGGAAGTGGGACACGGCCCGCACCACCGCCTTGTGACGCCGCGCCCGGACCCGTACGGACCGCACGCCCGCCACCGCCATCGCCCGGTCGCGCAGCACGATCTCGACCGCCTCCCGGCCCAGCCCGGCGCGCAGCGGGCCGTCGCCGCGCCGCATCGGCAGGACGGCGCGCAGCCCGGGCGTGCAGGCCAGCACCAGCAGCCACACGCCCAGCCCGATCGCGGCCACCGCTCCGGCGAGCACCGCCACGTCGTCCAGCGGCCGGGTGGCCAGGTCGTCGGCGAGGACGCGGCGCCAGCGCATGCCGGGCCGTCCGGCGCGTACCGCGGCGACGTCGTACAGCAGCAGGCCCGCGCCGGCGAGCACCAGGAGCGCCAGCAGCGCGGCCGGGACGCGCCGCACGGACCAGAAGCGGTGCGCGGCGCCGCCGGGCGTGCCCTCCAGCACGGGCACGGGCTCGTCGGCCGCCGGTTCGGCGGGCGCGGTCGTGCTCATCGGACCCTCCCGCGGCCCTTGTCGCGCGTGTACGCGGAGTGCAGCCGCTCCACCTGGACCGCCACTTCCGGCACCTCCATGCCCGCGAGCGTCCGCACGCGCCGGACCACCTGGCGGCGTACCGCGCCGCATTGGGCGCCGATGTCGGAGGGGTAGCGGAGCTCCAGGCTGATGCGGACGCGCGCGGTGTCCCGGTGCACGAGGACCGTCGCGTGCGGCGGCCGGCCGGCCTCCCCGGTGCCGGTGCCTCGCTGGTCCTCCGGGACCTCGTCGAGCGCCTCACGCGCCGCGTGCGCGGCGATCTTCGCCACCACGCGGTCGGCGATGGTGGTCGCGCCCCGTTCGGCAGCCAGGACCCCCGTCACCGCGTCACCGCCGCCGGTCGTCGCGGTCACGGCTCCGGAACAGGTCGCCGGGCTCCAAGTCCCCGTCGAGGAACCGGCCCACCACGAATCCGACCGCTCCCAACGCGGCCACCAGCAAAAACGCCCCGAAGCCGCCGAAGTATCCGGCGAAGCCGAGCGCCATTCCGGCCAACAGGCCGACCATCGCCATGCTCATCGCGCTCTCCTCAGCAGCTCGCTACTGAAGCCGTGTCTCCGGCTCTTCTTCCTCTTCCTCCGGCAGCTTCACATCGCTCACCGCGATGTTGACCTCGACGACCTCCAGGCCGGTCATCCGCTCCACCGCCGAGATCACGTTCTCCCGCACCGCCCGGGCGACGTCGCGGATGGAGACGCCGTACTCGACGACGATCTCCAGGTCGAGCGCCGTCTGCACCTCTCCGACCTCGGCCTTCACGCCACGCGTGACGCTGGGTCTGCCGCCGGGGACCCGGTCGCGCACCGCGCCGAAGGTCCGGGAGATGCCGCTGCCCATCGCGTGGACGCCGACGACGTCGCGGGCCGCCAGCCCGGCGATCTTCTCGACGACCCCGTCGGCGATGGTGGTACGGCCCCGGGACGCCGGGTCGCCGCCGGCACCGCCCCGCTTGGCGACGGACGTCCGCCTGGCCTCCTCGGCCGCCGGTTCCTTCACCCGCGCGGCCTTCGCCGCCTGGGCGGCCTGAGCGGATGGCTCGGACTGCGACGCGTCGGTCATCACCGTGATCCCTTCGGGAGGTTTTCAGCTCCTTTGCTCACATTAAGGGTGGTTCGCTGATCTCGCGCCGGGGATGCGGCAGGCTGGAGCAATGACGACGGCTGACGGATGGGTGGCGGCGGTACGGAGCCGGATCGGACTGGGGCGCCTGCTTCCGCTGGGCGGCCCGGCGGACGGCGCCTGGCTCGCGGAGCGCGCCGCCGACGGAGTATTGCGCCGGGTGGCGCGGGAGGTGCCGGGGGTGGAGCCCGGCCGGCTGCGGATCACCCTCGCGGACGCACAGGCCGCGACCGCGCCGGCCCTTCCGGCTCCCCCGGGTTCGGTGCCTCCCGGCCCGCTGCGGATCGAGGCGGACTTCGCCGCCGGGCACGGCGTACCGCTGCCGGACCTCGCCGAGCGGCTGCGAGCCGCGCTGTACACGGCGTCGGAGCGGCGGCTCGGGCTGACCGTGTCGGAGGTGGACCTCCGGGTGACGGCCCTCCTGGACGCCCCGCCGGAGACCACCGCTCCCCAACCGGGGGCCGCGGACAGCCCGGCCCCGTCCGCACCGGCGATCGACGACCCGGTGGCCGCCGTCGCCGCCGCCGTCCCGGGCGTGGCCCGGCTGACGACGGTCCTGGGGCACTCGGTCCACCGGGCCGCCGACCACCTCCGTATCGAACTGGCGACGGCCCCGGACCACCGTGCGCTGGACGTGGCACTGGCGGTACGCGGGGCCGTCGGCGGCGAGCTGCCCGTGACCGTGGTGGTCACGGACATCGCGCCGGGAGGTCAGTCGGCCAGGCCCGCCAAGTCGCGCAGGCGGCGGGCCTGAGCGGCGCGCTCAGCCGTCCTCTGCTCCTCGTACGTGCGCTCCGCCGCGCCCCGCAGCAACGCCTTGGTCTCGATGACCGCGTCACGGGGCGCCGCCAGCAGCGCGGCCGCCAGGTCCCGTGCCGCGCCGTCGAGGTCGTCGACGGGCACGACGAGGTTGGCCAGCCCGATGCGCTCGGCCTCGGCGGCGTGGACGAACCGGCCCGTGGCGCAGATCTCGAGCGCGCGGGCGTAGCCCACCGCCGAGACGAGGGGATGCGTCCCGGTCAGGTCGGGGACGAGGCCCAGGCTGGTCTCGCGCATGGCGAACTGCACGTCCTGGCCCACCACCCGCAGGTCGCACGCCAGGGCGAGCTGGAAGCCGGCCCCGATCGCGTGTCCCCGGACAGCAGCGATCGACACGATGTCGTTACGGCGCCACCAGGTGAATGCCTCCTGGTACTCGGCGATGACCGCATCGAGCTCGGCGTCGGAGCCGCGTGCCAGATCGAGGAACGACGGCTCGCCGTCGAAGCCCTCCGGCGTGAACGCCTGCCGGTCGAGTCCGGCGGAGAAGGACTTGCCCTCACCGCGCAGCACCACGACCCGCACGCTGCCCGGCAGCGACCGTCCGGCTTCCGCCAACGCCCGCCACAGAGCGGGGGACTGGGCGTTGCGCTTGGCCGGATTGGTCAGGGTCACCGTGGCAACGGCGTCCTCGACGGTGAGCCGTACGCCGTCCTTGTCGAGCACTTCGAGGACTGGGTCGAGCGAGGTCATGGGGCGCCTCCGGGTCCGGTGCAGCAGTGCAGCCATCAAGTGACTGCACAGTAACCACCCGGCCGACACTGCGATCGACCGGGTGGCCCTGCCGGAACCGGTGGGGCCGGACGAGCCGCGCTCGAACTGTCAGGTCACTGGGGCCGTCAGGCCGAAGCGGCCTTCTTGCCTCGCGTCGCTCCGCCGCGTCCACGCAGCGTGACTCCGGACTCGCTCAGCATCCGGTGGACGAATCCATAGGATCGGCCGGTCTCCTCGGCCAATGCCCGGATGCTCGCACCGGAGTCGTACTTCTTCTTCAGGTCTGCCGCGAGCTTGTCGCGCGCGGCGCCGGTCACCCGGCTGCCCTTCTTCAGAGTCTCGGCCACCCGTGCCTCCTCATGGGAAGTGCGCTCTGGTCTTCTCATGATCACCCCTCGGGCGCTTCCTGGCCAGCCATTCGACAAGGTCTGTGCCGCAAGGTTTCGCCGCCCGGCGGCGGTATTCCGGGCGGCATTTCCGCGCCAGGAGCGCACCTGGGGACGAAACACCAGGTCAGGGAGGTGGGAGGAGGGGAGGCGCGGCGTGTGGCCGGGACGGGAAATCCGCCCGGCGCCACGCCGCAGTATGAGACGTCCTCACTCAGATGATGGATCACGCGTAAGCCGAATGATCCATACGGGGACGATCAGGCCGTGATCGCGGCGGTCCCCCGCGCCCGTGCCGCTACGCCAGCGCCACGAGATCCGCGTAGTCCGCGCCCCACAGGTCCTCGACCCCGTCCGGCAGCAGGATGATCCGCTCCGGCTGGAGGGCGTCGACGGCGCCCTCGTCGTGCGTGACGAGGACGACGGCGCCCTTGTAGGTGCGCAGGGCGCCCAGGATCTCCTCGCGGCTGGCCGGGTCGAGGTTGTTCGTCGGCTCGTCGAGGAGCAGGACGTTGGCCGAGGAGACGACCAGGGTGGCCAGCGCCAGCCGGGTCTTCTCACCGCCGGAGAGGACGCCCGCCGGCTTGTCGACGTCGTCGCCGGAGAAGAGGAAGGAGCCGAGCGTCTTGCGCACCTCGACGAGGTCGAGGTCGGGCGCGGCGGAGCGCATGTTCTCCAGGACGGTGCGGTCCGGGTCGAGGGTCTCGTGCTCCTGGGCGTAGTACCCGAGCTTGAGGCCGTGGCCCGGTGTCACCTGGCCGGTGTCCGGCTGCTCGACCCCGGCGAGCAGGCGCAGCAGCGTCGTCTTGCCCGCGCCGTTGAGGCCCAGGATGACGACCCGGGAGCCCTTGTCGATGGCGAGGTCCACGTCGGTGAAGATCTCCAGGGACCCGTACGACTTGGACAGCCCCTCGGCGGTCAGCGGGGTCTTGCCGCAGGGCGCCGGCTCCGGGAAGCGGAGCTTGGCGACCTTGTCGGAGGCGCGGACCTCCTCCAGGCCGGACAGCAGGCGCTCGGCGCGGCGGGCCATGTTCTGCGCGGCGACGGTCTTGGTGGCCTTGGCGCGCATCTTGTCGGCCTGGGCGTTGAGGGCGGCGGCCTTCTTCTCGGCGTTGGCACGCTCGCGCTTGCGGCGCTTCTCGTCGGCCTCGCGCTGCTGCTGGTAGAGCTTCCAGCCCATGTTGTAGATGTCGATCGTCGACCGGTTGGCGTCCAGGTAGAAGACCTTGTTGACGACCGTCTCGACGAGGTCGACGTCGTGGGAGATGACGATGAAGCCGCCGCGGTAGGTCTTGAGGTAGTCGCGCAGCCAGACGATGGAGTCGGCGTCGAGGTGGTTGGTCGGCTCGTCGAGGAGCAGGGTGTCGGCGTCCGAGAAGAGGATGCGGGCGAGCTCGACACGGCGGCGCTGACCGCCGGAGAGGGTGTGGAGCGGCTGGCCCAGCACCCGGTCGGGCAGGCCGAGGGCGTGCGCGATGGTGGCGGCCTCGGCCTCGGCGGCGTACCCGCCCTTGGTGAGGAACTCGGTCTCCTGGCGCTCGTACTGGCGCAGTGCCTTCTCGCGGGTGGCGCCCTGTCCGCCCGCGATGCGCTCCTCGTTCTGCCGCATCTTGCGGAGCAGGACGTCCAGGCCACGGGCGGAGAGGATGCGGTCGCGGGCCAGGACGTCGAGGTCTCCGGTGCGGGGGTCCTGCGGGAGGTAGCCGACCTCGCCGGAGCGGGCGATCGTGCCGCCGGCGGGGATGCCCTCACCCGCGAGGCACTTGGTGAGCGTGGTCTTGCCGGCGCCGTTGCGGCCGACCAGGCCGATGCGGTCGCCCTTGGCGATGCGGAAGGAAGCGGACTCGATGAGAACGCGGGCGCCGGCGCGCAGCTCGATACCGGAAGCGGTGATCACGGACAGACTCCAGGGCGGTGGGGAAGACGGCGGAAGGACGGCGGGTGCGGTGGCTTCGACGCCGGTCTAATGCACAGGGAGAATGGCCATACGGGCCAGTCTAACGGGCGTGTGCAACTGGTTTTCGGCCATGCTGGAGCGCTGGGAGACGCGCGGAGGGTGGTGGCCCATGCGGTTCGACGACGCCGGCCCCGGCACCTCGGAGGTCCGGGACGCGCGCGGCAGCCGTTTCCCGGGCGGCCGGGCCACCGTCGGCGGCGGGATCGCCGGGCTGGTCGCACTGGTCCTCGGCGTCTTCTTCGGCGTGGGCCCGGAGGAGCTGGGGCTGACGGAGGACGGCTCCGACCCGGCGGCGAGCGCCTCGCCGGCGGCGCAGGTCGCCCCGGCGGCGCAAGTCGCCCGGGAGTGCCGCGAGCGCTCGGACGCGGACGCGCGGGAGGACTGCCGGGTCGTCGGGTTGGCCGACAGCGTGCGGGACTACTGGCGCGGGGAGTACGCGCGGCGGGGCGGGCGGTACGCGGACGCCCGCACGGTGCTGTTCACGGGCCGGGTCGGTACGGGGTGCGGGACGGCGGCCCCGGCGGTGGGGCCGTTCTACTGCCCGGGTGACGGGCGGGTCTATCTGGACCTGGGGTTCTTCGGGGAGCTGCGGACGCGCTTCGGTGCGACGGGCGGACGGTTCGCGCGGGCGTACGTGGTGGCGCACGAGTACGGGCACCACGTGCAGGACCTGATGGGGACGCTGCGCCGGACCCGGGACGGCCGGCCGGGGGCGGATGGCGGCGCGGTGCGGGTGGAGCTCCAGGCGGACTGCTACGCGGGCGTGTGGGCGCGCCACGCGGCGGCGGCCCCGGACGGCAGGACGGGCCGGCCGGTGCCGGCGCGGTTGACGGAGGCCGACGTCCGCGAGGGGCTGGCCGCGGCCGCGGCGGTGGGCGGGGACCGGAGCCGGCGGCTTGAAGGGCTGGTGCGGGGGCGGGTTCATGAGCGGCCTCATGGGCGGCCTCAGGAGCGGGTGACTCCGGAGAGCTGGACGCACGGCTCGGCGGAGCAGCGGCAGCGGTGGTTCCGCGCGGGCTACCGGACGGGCGACATGAACCGGTGCAACACCTTCCGGTGAGCCGGATGCCGCTCGGGGCGGAGATGTCAGTGCCGGGTGCCAGACTGAGGAAAAGCTGAGATCCGGATCACAGTCGCAAGGTCGGAAAGTCGAGCGCGGAATCGGAGAGTGATCAGCATGGCGAACGTACCGAGCATCTATCCGACGATCCTGTACGAGGACGCCAAGGCGGCCATCAGAACGCTGAAGGAAGCCTTCGGTTTCACCGAGGTGAGTGTGTACGAGGGCGAGGACGGCTACGTCGTCCACTCCGAGCTGGCCTATGGCGACGGCATGGTGATGCTGGGCACCAAGGGCGGGGACGGGGTCTTCGCCAAGGCGATGGCGGGCGGCGGCCCGGTGGGGGTGTACGTGGTGGTGGAGGACGTGGACGCGCACCACGCCCGGGCGGTGGAGCACGGGGTGGAGATCCTGATGCCGCCGACGGACCAGGAGTACGGCTCCCGGGACTACATGGCGCGGGACGCCGAGGGCAACGTCTGGAGCTTCGGGACGTACGCCCCCGGCGGCGCGGGATAGGGCCCGGTCACGCCCCGCCGGTGTGGACCTGGAAGGCGGCGCGGCGCATCGCCTTGGCGAGGGCGGGGTCGGGGTGTGCCGCGGCCAGGGCGACCAGGACCTGGACGGTGCGGGGGTGGCCGACCGCCCGGACCTCGTCGAGCAGGGCGGGGACGGTGCCCTGGACGGCGGACTCCAGGTGGCGGACCAGCAGGGCGCTCTCGCCGTGGTCGGCGACGGCCGCCGCGGTGTCCACCCAGAGCCAGGTGGCCTCCTCGCGGGTCAGGACGTCGGGGGCCTCGTCCGGGTCGGCGCCTTCGTACTCGGCGAGCCAGAGCAGGGCGTAGGGGCGCAGGCTGACCTCCTCGGCGGCGGCCCGCACCTCCGCCTCGGCGGGCGCGCCGACGACCCGGAGGGCTTCGAAGGCGAGGCCGCGCAGCAGGGCGTCCTCGCCACGGGCGACGGCGAGCAGCTCGGTGACGGCGCTGCCGACGGGGCGGGCGGCGAGCCAGGCGCGGTACTCGACGCGGGCCGGGCCGGGGGTGAGGCGGGCGCAGCCGCGCAGCATGTCCTCGGCGGACTGCTCGATGTGGCCGGCCGGGCTCTGGGCGGCGACGCAGATCTGCTCCAGCTTGACCCACACCGCCCAGTTGCCGAGGGGGGTGAGGGTGGCCTGGCCCTCGCCGAGGGTCAGCGCGCCGACGGCGGCCAGCCCCTCCAGGGCCCAGTCGAGCAGCCGGGAGAGGGAGTCCGGGCCGGGCAGGGGCTGGGGGCTCGGGCCGTCGGGCACCTCGCAGCGCTCCTCGCGGAGTTCGGCGACGCGCTGCTGGAGCAGGTCGAGCAGGGCCGGTACGGGCACGGGCCCGGCGGAGAGCTGGAGGAGGGAGAGCACTTGGGGGACGGCTTCCACGACCTCGGCGACGGCGGCGGGGGCGACGTCGGCGGGCGCCGGGTGGACGAGCGACCAGGCGTCGAAGAGGGCGACCCAGCCGCGCAGTACGGCGGAGTCGTCGCGGTCCCAGGCGCGCAGCCGCCAGCCGGGACGGGCGGTGTCGCCGTGGAGTTCGACGAGTCCGGCGAGCCGGGCGCGGTCCCAGCCGGCCCGTACCTGGGCGGGCGTCAGGTCCAGTGCGGCGGCCGCCCGTTCCGTCGCGGAGGTGGCGTCGCGGCCGTGGTCGCGGTCGCGCTCGACGGCGGCCCAGCGGGCGATGCGCACGGCGTCGGCGAGCACCGCCCTCGCCTGTCGGGCCAGCTCGGCGGGCGGCGGTGTCCCCTCCGGCGGCCGCGGCATCGGCCGGGTGCGCCGGGTCGTCACGGCCCGTCGGGCCGTGGTCAGGGGCCGCGGACGGACGAGTCGGAGTCTGGAGTTGCGCGCCAGTTGCTCATCAGGCTTTCGAGACGTCACGGGGGCAGTCTTCCCGCTGACGCCCCGAAAGCCCAAACGGAATCCGTTTCGCCGGGTTCGCGGCCCGGGAGGAGGCGGTCGGGGGGTTCCCGTGCGGGAGGCCCGGTGGGTCACACGAGGGAGGTGAGGAAGCGGCGCAGGGCCTCTTCGTAGCGGTGGGGGTCGGCGTTCCACATGGCGGCGTGGGGGGCGTCCCGGACGGTGTGGAGGGTGACCAGGTCGGCGCGGCGGGAGGCGAGCTCGCGGGAGGGCTGCCAGGGCGCGAGGTGGTCGTCGGGGCCGTGGAAGACGAGCGCCGGGACGCGCAGCCCCTGCGGGTCGGCCGCCTCGGCGAGCCGGTCGCCGTGCACTCCGGTGCTGCCCCGGGCGGCGCGGACGGCGAGCGGGAGCAGCGGGGCGGGGACGCGGCGTGCGGTGGCCAGGGCCCGGAGGGTTGCTTCCCAGTCCAGGACGGGTGAGTCGAGGACGAGGCCGCTGATCCGGTCGCGCAGGCCGCAGTTGGCGGCGGCGTGCAGGGCCATGGAGGCGCCGGTGGACCAGCCGTGGAGGATGACCCGTTCGGCGCCGGAGCGGACGGCGTGGCGGATCGCGGCGTCCAGGTCGCGCCACTCGGAGTCGCCGAGGTGGCCGAGCCCGCCGGCGGGCCGGGGTGCGCCGGGGTCGCCGCGGTAGGCGAGGTCGAGCACCGGGAGGCGCATGCGGTGGAGGAAGCCCATCAGGTTCATGGGGTGCTCGCGGGTGGTGCCGATGCCGTGGATGGCGACGACCCAGGTGGAGCGGGCGGCGGGGACGAACCAGGCGGGCAGGACGCCGAGTTCGCCGGGCACCTCGACGTCCTGGTACCCCAGGCCGAGCGCGGCGGGGGTGCCGGTGTGGAGCTGCGGGGTGAGCGTGACGCGGCTGCCGACCTCCAGCTTGCCGCTGACGACGCGTTCGAGGCGGCGTACGACGGTGTCGGCGGAGTGCGGCACGTCGTCCAGGACGGGGCCGACGACCGCGTGGACGCCGGGGCCGGCCAGCCCGTAGGTGCCGGGGCGCCGGGAGGCGAGGCAGCGGGTCAGGGTGATCTGCCCGGCGGCCGTGGCGTGCACGGTGAGCCGGGGCTCGCCGGGCAGGGGCTTGCCGGGCGGCACCTTGAGCGCGGCGCTGCTGGCGTACCGGCCGGCGGCGACCGTGGCCGCGCCGACACCGATCAGGGTGGTGACGGCCGCTGCCGTCGCTGTAGCCGGGCGCACCGTTCCAGTGTCGGCGCGGACGTGGCCGCCTGCCAGTGGGCGGGTCCGGCGGGGTGGCGGGCGCGTGCGACCGGTGCGGGCGGTGGTGCGGGTGATGCAGGTGGTGTGCTGCGGGGCGGTGGTCCGACGGGTCAGCGGGGCTGGCCGTACCCGCGGAACTTCTCCGCCACCTGGTCCAGTTCGGCGGCGGACAGCAGGCTGGGCGTGTGTCCGGGTACGGAGCTCGCGGTGAGCCAGACGCGGCACATCCATTCGAGCTGGGCCGTGCGGTCGTAGGCCTGGTCCAGGGAGTCCCCGTAGGTGATCGTCCCGTGGTTGCGCAGCAGGCAGCCGGTGCGGCCGTCGAGGGCGCCCAGCATGTGCCCGGCGAGCTCCTCCGTGCCGTACAGGGCGTAGGGGGCGACCCGGACGGGGCCGCCGAGGGCTGCGGCCATGTAGTGGATCAGTGGGAGTTCGGTGACGAGGGTGGAGACGGCCGTGGCGTGGACGGCGTGGGTGTGCACGACGGCACGGGCGGTGGTGTGGCGGTAGATCTCCAGGTGCATGGGCAGCTCGCTGGTGGGGGTGAGCCGGCCGCGCACCTGGGTGCCGTCGAGGTCGACGGCGACGGTGTCGGCGGGGGTGAGCCGGTCGTACGGCACGCCGCTGGGCGTGACGAGCACGAGGTCCCCCACCCGTACGGAGACGTTCCCCGACGTGCCGACGACCAGCCCGTCCGCCACTGTCCTGCGGGCGGTGTCCACCAGGGCGTCCCATGCCCGAGCGATCGCGTCCTGTGTCATGCGGCCGATCCTGTCAGCCGGCCCGGTCGCCGGTGCCGCGTTCGCGTCGGCCGCCGGGGGTGACAAGTATCTCGTTCGGCGGCTCGGCGGGGTCCGCCCCGGGGCGTCGCGAAGGGGTGTCCGGAGCGGAGCCGGGGCCCCAAACGCCCGTATTGCCGGGTCGGCGCCCTCCGGGGCGGTCGCCGGGAACCGGAAGCGGAATGGCCGGACCCCACTCGGGGTCACCATGACGCCCGACCCAGTTCACCTTCCGTTCACTCAGGTTGCCTACGTTCGGCGAGCCACTGACGTCGAACGATTGCCTGGGTAAATGGAACACATCACGCTGCTGCTCGCCATTGTGGTCGTGACAGCTCTCGTGTTCGATTTCACGAACGGTTTCCATGACACCGCCAACGCGATGGCGACCACCATCTCGACCGGCGCGATGAAGCCCAAGACGGCGGTGGCCATGTCCGCCGTGCTCAACCTGGTCGGCGCCTTCCTCTCCGTCGAGGTCGCCAAGACGATCTCCAGCGGACTCGTCAACGAAGAGGGCATCCAACCCGAAGTGATCTTCGCGGCGCTCGTCGGCGCGATCCTGTGGAACCTGCTGACCTGGCTGGTCGGCCTGCCCTCCAGCTCCTCCCACGCCCTGATGGGCGGCCTCGTCGGCGCCACCATCGCCTCGGTCGGCCTGGGCGGCGTCAACGGCGGCGTCGTCGTCACCAAGGTCCTGATCCCGGCCGTCGCCGCACCGCTGGTCGCCGGCCTCGCCGCGATGCTCGCCGCCCGCCTGACGTACAAGGCCGGCGCGAACATCGACGAGAAGACCGGCCGCAAGGGCTACCGCGCCGGTCAGATCGCCTCCGCCGGTCTGGTCTCCCTCGCCCACGGCACCAACGACGCGCAGAAGACCATGGGCATCATCACCCTGGCCCTGGTCGCCGCCGGCGCCCTCGCGCCCGGCTCCAACCCGCCGGTCTGGGTGATCGTCTCCGCCGGTCTGGCCATCGCGCTCGGCACCTACCTGGGCGGCTGGCGCATCATCCGCACCATGGGCAAGGGCCTCACCGACCTCCAGCCGCAGCAGGGCTTCGCCGCCCAGACCAGCGCGGCGGCCGTCATCCTGGCCTCGTCCAACCTGGGCTTCTCGCTCTCGACGACGCACTCCTGCTCCGGCGCCGTGATGGGCGCGGGCCTCGGCCGCAAGGGCGGTGTGGTCCGCTGGTCCACGGCCACCCGGATGTTCGTCGCCTGGGGCCTGACCCTGCCGGCCGCCGGTCTGGTCGCCGCCGGCTCGGAGCTCGTCACCCGGCAGGGTGACTGGGGCGTCGCCGCCGTGGTGGTCTTCCTGGTCGCCTCGTGCGCCGCGATCTGGTTCATCTCCCGCCGCCAGGTCGTCGACCACACCAACGTCAACGACGTCGAGCCGGCGGGCGAGCCCGCGGGTGTCGTGACCACCGCGATCGCGGCCGTCACCCCGCCGCCGGCCGGTGCCGTCGCGGCCACCGCCTCCGAAGACCTCGACGACCTGGACGACCTCAAGGCCCGTATCCCGGCTCCGGCCGGCGAGGCCGCCCCGGCTCCCGCCGCCACGGTGTAAGGAAAGAACAGCATGAAGATCGACTGGGCAGCTCTCGGCTCCGTCTTCGGTGTCAGCCTCCTGGCCACCGTCGCACTGGTGGGCCTGTTCACCCTCGGCATCGTCGGCCTCTCCAAGCAGGAGACGGCCTCGGCGGCCGGAGGGTCCGCCACCCTGGCCCGCACGGGCGCGTACGCGTGCTTCGCGCTGTGCGCCGCAGCGGTGGCGTACGGGATCTTCCTGATCGTCACCTGACGACGACAGGCCCCACGGCGCCCCTGGAACGCTTTTCGTTCCAGGGGCGCCGTCGTGCGCCGGTGTGTGCCTCAGCACAACCTCCCGCCGCAGGTCAACGGCGAGTTGACGGGCGTTCGCGGGGCGTGGTGGACTGCCGGGGCCATTACGGCGGCAGGAGAGGAAGCCGGTGCGAATCCGGCGCGGTCCCGCCACTGTGAGTCCGCCCCGACGGGCGGATGAGTCAGGAACTCTCGCCGCCGGTCACGTCGAGCCAGGGCGCGGACCCTGAGTGAGGACATTCGCCATGCCCGGCTGCCTTCGCGCTGCCCCGGAAGCGCCCAGTACTGCGCCCAGCACAGCGCCCAGCGCATCGAGAACCCATGCGCGGTGACCGCGTCTTCGCGTACGGCGCGGCCGCCGGGCTCGCCGCCGATCTGCTCCTCGCCGACCCCCGCCGGGGGCACCCCGTGGCCGCCTTCGGACGGGCGGCGGCCCGCGTGGAGGGCGCGCTGTGGCGCGACCACCGGGCATGGGGCGCCCTGCACGCCGTGGTGTGCGCCGGGGGCGCGGCCGGGGCGGCCGCACTCGCGGCCCGGGCGGTACGGAACCGGGGCGTCCTCCCCGTCGCGCTGACCGCCGCATCCGTGTGGGCGGTCGTCGGCGGTACGACGCTGGGCCGCGAGGCCCGCGCCATCGGCGGGGCGCTGGCCGCCGGTGACCTGGAGGTGGCCCGGGAGCGGCTGCCGCACCTGTGCGGGCGCGACCCGCAGGCCCTGGACGGCCCGGGCATGGCCCGCGCGGTCGTGGAGTCGGTCGCCGAGAACACCTCCGACGCCGTGGTCGGCGCCCTCGTATGGGGCGCGATCGGGGGCGTACCGGGGCTGGTGGCGTTCCGGGCGGTGAACACCCTGGACGCGATGGTGGGTCACAAGTCGCCGCGCTACCGCCGCTTCGGCTGGGCGTCCGCCCGCCTCGACGATGTGGCCGGCTGGCCGGGCGCCCGGCTGACGGCCGCGCTGGCGACCGTCGCGGGCGGCAACCCGCGCGGCGCGGTGCGGGCCTGGCGGGCCGACGCGGCCGGGCACCCGAGCCCCAACGCGGGCCCGGTCGAGGCGTCGTTCGCGGGCGCCCTGGGCGTACGGCTCGGCGGGACGCTCTCGTACGGCGGCCGCGTCGAGCACCGGCCCGTGCTCAACGCCGAGGGGCGGGCCGTCGAGGTGGCGGACATCGAGCGCGCGGTGCGGCTGTCGCGCCGGGTGAGCGCCCTCACGCTCGCGGTGTGCGCGGGTGGGCGACTGGCGTACGGGGCGATCAAGCGGAGGCGTACATGAGCAAGGGTGGGGGGTTGCTCGTCGCGGGCACCACGTCCGACGCGGGCAAGAGCGTCGTCACGGCCGGCATCTGCCGCTGGCTGGTGCGGCAGGGCGTGAAGGTCGCGCCGTTCAAGGGGCAGAACATGTCCCTCAATTCGTTCGTCACGCGCGAGGGCGCGGAGATCGGCCGGGCGCAGGCCATGCAGGCGCAGGCGGCCCGGGTGGAGCCGACCGCGCTGATGAACCCGGTGCTGCTCAAGCCGGGCAGCGACCGCTCCAGTCAGGTCGTGCTGATGGGCAAGCCGGTCGGCGAGCTGAGCGCGCGCGGCTACCACGGCGGCAAGCAGCGTGAGCTGCTCGAACCGGTCCTGGCCTGCCTCCAGGAGCTGCGCGAGACGTACGACGCCGTGATCTGCGAGGGCGCGGGCAGCCCGGCGGAGATCAACCTGCGCCGGACCGACATCGTCAACATGGGCATCGCGCGGGCGGCCCGCTTCCCCGTGGTCGTGGTCGGCGACATCGACCGGGGCGGGGTCTTCGCGCAGTTCTTCGGTACGACGGCGCTGCTGGCGCCCGAGGACCAGGAGCTGGTCGCGGGCTACCTGGTGAACAAGTTCCGGGGCGACGTGACGCTCCTGGAGCCGGGCCTCGACATGCTGCTGGGCCTGACGGGGCGCCGGACGTTCGGGGTCCTGCCGTACGCGCACGGGCTCGGCATCGACGAGGAGGACGGGCTGCGCGTGTCGATGCGGGGCGCGGTGCGCGAATCGGTCGTCGCGCCGCCGGTCGGTGAGGACGTGCTGCGGGTCGCCGTCTGCGCCGTACCGCTGATGTCCAACTTCACCGACGTCGACGCGCTGGCCGCCGAGCCGGGCGTGGTCGTCCGTTTCGTGGACCGGCCCGAGGAGCTCGTGGACGCGGACCTGGTGGTCGTGCCGGGCACGCGCGGGACGGTGAAGGCGCTGGCGTGGCTGCGTGAACGGGGCCTGGCGGACGCGCTGGTACGGCGCGCGGCCGAGGGGCGTCCGGTGCTCGGCATCTGCGGCGGCTTCCAGGCGCTGGGCGAGCACATCGACGACGAGGTCGAGTCCCGGGCGGGCGAGGTCCCCGGCCTCGGGCTGCTGCCGGTACGGGTGCGGTTCGCGCCCGACAAGACCCTCGCCCGGCCGGTCGGCGAGGCCCTCGGCGAGCACGTCGACGGGTACGAGATCCACCACGGCGTCGCGGAGGTGGGCGGCGGCGAGCCGTTCCTGGACGGGTGCCGCGTCGGGGCCGTGTGGGGCACGCACTGGCACGGCTCCCTGGAGAGCGACGGCTTCCGCCGGGCATTCCTCACTCAGGTGGCGCGGGCGGCCGGCAGACGTTTCGTCCCGGCGCCCGACACGTCGTTCGGCGCGCTGCGCGAGGAGCAGTTGGACCGGCTCGGCGACCTGATCGAGGAACACGCGGACACGGACGCGCTCTGGAAACTGATCGAGCAGGGCCCGCCCACAGGACTTCCCTTCATCGCACCCGGAGCACCTTCATGAGCGCTGCACCCCACTACCCCTTCACCGCCATCGTCGGGCAGGACGACCTGCGGCTCGGGCTGCTGCTGAACGCGGTGTCCCCGGCCGTCGGCGGTGTCCTGGTACGCGGTGAGAAGGGCACCGCCAAGTCGACGGCCGTCCGTGCCCTCGCGGCCCTGATGCCGGACGTCGACGTCATCGCGGGCTGCCGCTTCTCCTGCCCGCCCGGCTCCCCCGACCCGGCCTGCCCCGACGGGCCGCACACCGTCGCCGAGGCGGTGAGCCGCCCGGCCCGGATGGTCGAGCTGCCCGTCGGCGCCTCGGAGGACCGGCTGGTGGGCGCCCTCGACATCGAGCGGGCGCTGGCGGACGGCGTGAAGGCGTTCGAGCCGGGTCTGCTGGCGGACGCGCACCGGGGTGTGCTGTACGTCGACGAGGTCAACCTGTTGCACGACCACCTGGTCGACCTGCTCCTGGACGCGGCCGCCATGGGTGCCTCGTACGTGGAGCGCGAGGGCGTCTCCGTACGGCATGCCGCCCGCTTCCTGCTCGTCGGGACGATGAACCCCGAAGAGGGCGAGCTGCGGCCGCAGTTGCTGGACCGGTTCGGGCTGACCGTGGAGGTGGCCGCCTCGCGGGAGCCCGAGCAGCGGGTCGAGGTGGTGCGGCGCCGGCTGGCGTTCGACGACGACCCGGCCGGCTTCGCGGCGCGGTGGGCCGACGAGGAGGCCGCGCTGCGGGAGCGGATCGTGGCCGCGCGGGCGCTGCTGCCGTCCGTGACGCTCGGCGACGCGGCGCTGCGGCAGATCGCGGCGACGTGCGCGGCGTTCGAGGTGGACGGCATGCGCGCCGACATCGTGATGGCGCGTACCGCGACGGCGCTGGCCGCGTGGGCGGGGCGGACGGACGTCACCTCCGACGACGTACGGCAGGCGGCGCTGCTGGCACTGCCGCACCGGCGCAGGCGCAACCCCTTCGACGCGCCGGGGCTCGACGAGGACAAACTGGACGAGACGCTGGAGGAGTTCGGCGGCGGGGACGACGAGCCGGACCCGGAGCCCGACGGGCCCGACGGGCCGGGTGGCGGCCCCGGTGGCGGTGGCGGCGTGCCCCCGCAGGGCGGTGAGCCGGAGGCCTCCCCCGAGGAAACCCCGGCTCCCGCGCCCGGTCCCGGCGGCGGTTCGCCCGAGCAGGCGCCCGTCAAGGCCGCCGAGCCGTTCCGCACCAAGGTGCTGAGCGTGCCGGGCCTGGGCGAGGGCGCGGCGGGACGCCGTTCCCGGGCCCGTACCGAACACGGCAGGACGACCGGGGCGCGGCGCCCCCAGGGGACGCTCACCAAGCTGCACCTGGCGGCGACCGTGCAGGCGGCCGCCCCGCACCAGCGGGCGCGCGGCCGGTCGGGTCCCGGGCTGGTCGTACGGCGTGACGACCTGCGCCAGGCGACGCGCGAGGGGCGCGAGGGAAACCTGGTGCTGTTCGCCGTGGACGCGTCCGGTTCGATGGCGGCCCGGCAGCGGATGGGCGCGGTGAAGGGCGCCGTACTGTCGCTGCTGCTGGACGCCTACCAGCGGCGCGACAAGGTGGGACTGGTGACCTTCCGGGGCTCGTCCGCCGACCTGGCCCTGCCGCCCACGTCGTCCGTCGACGCGGCCGCCGCCCGCCTGGAGCAACTGCCGACCGGCGGGCGCACCCCGCTCGCGGCGGGGCTGCTGAAGGCCCACGACGTACTGCGCGTGGAGCGGCTGCGCGACCCGGCGCGCCGCCCGCTGCTGGTCGTCGTCACGGACGGCCGGGCGACCGGCGGGCCGGAGCCGGTGGCGCTGGCAGCCCGCGCGGCCGGCCTGCACGCCGCCGAGGGCACCGCGTCGGTGGTGGTGGACTGCGAGACCGGCCCGGTACGGCTGGGCATGGCTGCCGAACTGGCCCGTAACCTCGGCGGCACCGCCGTCACACTGGACGAACTGCGGGCGGATGCCATCGCGGGTCTCGTCAGGGATGTCAGAGCAACTACTGGGAGGGCCGCTTAATGCCGCAGGGACAGCCGACCGTCGTACCGGACGACGGACTCACCACCCGTCAGCGCCGAAACCGCGCGCTGGTGATGGTGCACACGGGCGTCGGCAAGGGAAAGTCGACGGCCGCGTTCGGGATGGCGCTGCGCGCCTGGAACCAGGGCTGGCCGATCGGGGTCTTCCAGTTCGTCAAGTCCGCCAAGTGGAAGGTCGGCGAGGAGAACGCCCTCAAGGCGCTCGGCGAGACCGGCAAGGGCGGGACCGTCACCTGGAACAAGATGGGCGAGGGCTGGTCCTGGATCCAGCGCGACCCCAAGGACGGCGAGCAGTCGCACGAGGACAAGGCGCGTGAGGGCTGGGAGCAGGTCAAGCGTGACCTCGCCGAGGAGAAGTACAAGTTCTACGTCCTCGACGAGTTCGCGTACCTGCTGCACTGGGGGTGGATCGACACCGCCGAGGTCGTCGAGGTGCTGAGGAACCGGCCCGGTCAGCAGCACGTGGTGATCACCGGCCGTAACGCTCCGCAGGAGTTGCTGGACTTCGCCGATCTCGTCACCGACATGTCGAAGGTCAAGCACCCGATGGACGCGGGTCAGAAGGGCCAGCGGGGCATCGAGTGGTAGCACGTCTCGTCATCGCCGCGCCCTCGTCGGGCGCGGGCAAGACCACGGTCGCGACCGGCCTGATGGCCGCGTTCGCCGGCCGTGGTCTCGCGGTGTCCCCGCACAAGGTGGGCCCCGACTACATCGACCCGGGCTACCACGCGCTCGCCACCGGCCGCCCGGGCCGCAACCTCGACGCCTACATGTGCGGTACGGAGCTGATCGCGCCGCTCTTCGCGCACGGCGCGCGCGGCTGCGACCTGGCGGTCGTGGAGGGCGTGATGGGCCTGTACGACGGTGCCGCCGACCAGGGCGAGCTGGCGTCCACGGCGCAGGTCGCCAAGCTGCTGAAGGCACCGGTGGTGCTGGTGGTGGACGCGTCCTCGCAGTCCCGGTCGGTGGCCGCGCTGGTGCACGGCTTCGCGTCCTGGGACCCGGAGGTGCGGATCGGCGGGGTCATCCTCAACAAGGTGGCCACCGACCGGCACGAGCACCTGCTGCGGGAGGCGCTCGGCGAGTCGGGCGTGCCGGTGCTGGGCGTGCTGCGGCGGGCGCCTTCCGTCGCCACGCCGTCGCGGCACCTGGGCCTGGTGCCGGTCGCCGAGCGGCAGGCGGCGGCGGTGGAGGCGGTGGCGGCGCAGGCGGAGCAGGTGCGGGCGGGGTGCGACCTGGAGGGGCTGCTGGCCCTTGCGCGGTCGGCGCCGGAGCTGCACGTGGAGGCGTGGGATCCGGCTCTGGAGCCGGTCGCGGGCCGGACCATGGTCGCCGTCGCCGGTGGGGCTGCCTTCACGTTCTCGTACGCCGAGCACGCCGAGTTGCTCCGCGCCGCCGGGGCCGAGGTCGTCACGTTCGACCCGCTCCGGGACGAGGCCCTTCCCGAGGGGACGAGCGGGCTTGTCATCGGGGGCGGGTTCCCGGAGATGTACGGGGCCGAGCTGTCCGCCAACGAGCCGCTCCGCAAGGCCGTCGCGGACCTCGCCGCGTCCGGGGCGCCCGTCGCGGCCGAGTGCGCGGGACTGCTGTACCTGGCACGCTCGTTGGACGGGCAGCCCATGTGCGGCGTCCTGGACGCGGACGCGCGCATGTCGCAACGGCTGACGCTGGGCTACCGGGACGCGGTGGCGGTGAGCGACAGCCCGCTGGCGGCGGCCGGGACGCGGATGCGGGGGCACGAATTCCACCGCACGGTGATCGAGCCGGGCGCGGGCCCGGCGCCCGCGTGGGGGCTGCGGCAGCCCGAGCGCCGGGTGGAGGGCTTCGTACGGGGCGGTGTGCACGCGAGTTACGTGCACACGCACTGGGCGGCCGTGCCGGAGACGGCGCGGCGGTTCGTGGAGCACTGCACGGGATGACGATCGTGGTCGGTGTGGGCGCGGGGCGGGGCGTGTCCGCCGACGCGGTGCTCGGGCTGGTCGAGGAGACGCTGCGGGAGGCGGGGCTGGCCGCGTCCGCCGTCGGGGAGCTGGCGACGGTCGACTCCAAGGCGGACGAGCCGGGGATCGTGGGCGCCGCGCGGCGGTTGGGCGTGCCGTTGCGCACGTACCCCGCGCGGGAGTTGGCGCTGGTCGCCGTACCGCACCCGTCGGAGGCCGTGAGGGCGGCGGCGGGGACGCCGTCGGTGGCGGAGGCGGCGGCGCTGGCGGGCGGGGGCGAACTCCTCGTGCCGAAGCGGGTGTCGAGGAAGGCGCGGGTGACATGTGCGGTGGCGCGCGGGCGGTTGTTGAATGTGGGTCACGGGTACACCGGTGGGGAGACACCGGAGTGTTAGACCCTGTTCATGGAGCGCTACCGGGAGGCCGTATGTCTCCCGTCCCCCACCCCCCACTTCACCCACACGCTGGCGGCCATGTATACCCACACCGACACTCACGATCTGCGGCACCACGGTGACGCGGAGGTCCGCGACGAGAAGCTGACCGATCTCGCGGTCAACGTCCGGACGAACACCCCGCCCGACTGGCTGCGGGAGCGCATCGCGGCCTCGCTGACCGGGCTCGCCGCCTATCCGGACGGGCGGGCGGCACGGGCCGCCGTCGCGGCACGCCACGACCTGCCCGCCGAGCGGGTGCTGCTGACGGCGGGCGCGGCGGAGGCGTTCGTACTGCTGGCACGGGCGCTGCCGGTGCGAAGACCAGTGGTGGTGCACCCGCAGTTCACGGAGCCGGAGGCGGCGCTGCGGGACGCGGGGCACGAGGTGCGGCGGGTGCTGCTGCGCGAGGAGGACGGGTTCCGGCTGGCCCCGGAGGCGGTCCCGGAGGACGCCGACCTGGTGGTGGTCGGCAATCCGACGAACCCGACGTCCGTGCTGCATCCGGCCGCCCTGCTGGCCGAGCTGGCCCGCCCGGGGCGGACGCTGGTGGTGGACGAGGCGTTCATGGACGCGGTGCCCGGCGAGCGGGAGGCGCTGGCGGGGCGGACCGATGTGCCGGGCCTGGTGGTACTGCGCAGCCTCACCAAGACGTGGGGCCTGGCCGGGCTGCGGATCGGCTACGTACTGGCCGATCCCGCGACGGTGACGGCCCTGGAGCGGGCGCAGCCGCTGTGGCCGGTCTCGTCGCCGGCGCTGGCGGCCGCCGAGGCGTGCATGTCGCGGGCGGCGCTGGCGGAGGCGGAGGACGCGGCGCGCCGAATAGCGGTGGAGCGCGCGCATCTGCTGGCGGGGCTCGCGGAGTTCGACGAGGTGCGGGCGGTGACGGCGGCGGAGGGTCCGTTCGTGCTGGTCCGCATGGAGGGCGCGGACGTGGTGCGGGACCGGCTGCGGTCGCTGGGCTTCGCGGCCCGGCGGGGCGATACGTTCCCGGGCCTGGGCCCGCAGTGGCTGCGGCTGGCGGTCCGGGACCGGGTGACGACGAACCGGTTCCTCCAGGCCCTGGACCAGGCGCTGGTGATGGCGGGATCGGGGTGCGGTAAGGGCCGCTGACGCGTCCGGTCGATCACGTCAGTTGATGTTGGCCGCGATCATGACGGCGATGACGCCGAGCAGCGCCAGGACGAACACCGGGAGGGCGAGGACCTTCGCGGACCAGTCGAGCAGGCTCGTGGCGGCTGCTCGCGGTTTGCTGTACAGCCCGGGCGAGGAGCGGAGGTCATAGCGCGCCACGCCGACGAGGATGAGCGAGACGAGCGCCATGACCAGGCAGATCACCAGGTCGCGGGTCGACTCCTGGGCGAAGTGGGCCTGGATGTCGGCCCAGGTCTCCCCTGCCTGCTGCAGCCGGGCGGCTTCCACGGCCGCCTTGATGCCCATGGCCAGGGAGGCGATGGCCGTCCCCAGGGCGGCCGTGGCGAGCGCCGGCGCGCGGAAGGTCTTGATGCCCGTCGGTTGCGGCGGAGGCGGAGGCTGGGGTGGTGGCTGGGGTGGCGGTGGCTGAGGCGGCCGTGGCGAGGGCGGCGGCTTGGGCTTGGGCGGGGGCGGGGGCCCGGGTCTGGGCGGCTCGGGCCCGGGCGGCTCGGGCGTCGGGGGCTCGGGCATGGGCGGGGGGATGTCCTTGGGCACCGTCTTGGGCTCCCGTACCTCCGCCTCGACGTGGAGCACGGCTTCGCCCACGAAGCCCTTCAGCACGATGTCGTCGCTCAGGCGTCCCGGGGTGGCCGTGTCGACGGTGACGTCCAGCCCGTCCCCCGCCGGGACCGCGTGCAGCCGGTCGTCCTTGGGGCGCGGTGTGCAACTGCGGGCGAGCGGCGGGCCGAGCAGCCGCACGTGCCGCGCGGGCGGGACCGCGTGCTGGTCCACCGGGTCGAAGCGGACCGTCGCCGGTTCGGGGCTGATCCGCACCAGGTCGAGGGCGGCGCTCGCCTGCTCCGCCACGGCGTGGATGTCGTTGCG
Source organism: Streptomyces sp. NPDC049837 (assembly GCF_040674455.1). NCBI lineage: Bacteria > Bacillati > Actinomycetota > Actinomycetes > Kitasatosporales > Streptomycetaceae > Streptomyces > Streptomyces sp. NPDC049837. The sequence continues at coordinate 70,317 of NZ_JBFAMP010000008.1, forward strand.
GGCGACCTGCTCCAGTGCCTGGCGGGCGCCCGCGGCGATGGGCAGGTCGGTGTGCCTCATCCAGTTGCTCAGCTCAGTGACGGCCCCCAGCCGGGTGAACATCTCCTCGCTGGTCAGCGCGGCTCGCAGCCGCTCCGGGAGGGGGGCCGGGACGATCCGCCGCCGGTCGCTGCGCGCGAGGTACAGGTCGCCCCGGAGGTCGGACTTGCAGCTCGGCGTCTGGTTCCTGTTCTCCCGGATCACCCGGTTGTAGACGTAGTCGTACAGCTCGTTGAGGGAGACCTTGCCGTCCTCGTTCTGATCCGCCTCCCCGGTGGAGAGGCCGGACACCAGGGCGCTGGTGAAGACGGACGGCTTCGGGTTCCCCTCGTCGGCGAGCCGGGCGCCCTCGAAGGCGTACTGCATGGAGTCGGAGGCGGTGACGACCGCCCATCCGCGGCCTTCGCTGCCGAGCTTCTCACCGGCGAACTTTTCGAGGACGTGCACGTCTCCGGCCGCGCGGGCCACCGTGCCCGGGGAGAAGGCGCCTCCGTAGCAGCAGTCCAGGAACAGGACCGTGGTACGCGCGCGGGTGTCGGCCATGCATTCTTCAACGAACTCGGCCGCGATTCCGGTCGCCTTGAGGCGCTTCGGGCGGGTGTCGGGCGCCGCGAAATACAGCTCACCCGATTCGCTTTTCAGACCGTGACAGGAGAAGTGCAGCAGCAGCATGTCGGTGGTCTTGCGTTCCGCGAAGAAGTCCTCGATGTGGCTGCGGACGACGTAGGACGGCTCGTTCCGCACGACCTGCACGTCGAAACCCCCGATACGGGGATCCCCCAGCACGTCGGCGAGCGCCTCGGCGTCCGCGGCGGGTGACGAGAGCCTTTGCAGGCCGCCTTCCTGATAGTCGTCGTTGGCGATGATCAGGGCGTGCCGGGAGTCGTCCATGGCGGTGCCTCGGGCTATGCCTCAACAGCGGAGTGTTTCTTGATGAATGCCTCGAAGGCGTCCGCGACCTGGTCGGGTGAGGCTTCGGAGACTTCGAGTACGTCGCCGTCCATCGTCAGGCGCAGGGATGGGCGGGCTTCCTGGAACCGGGACCACCAGCCGTGGAGGACGCCGACGACCTGGCGTATGGCGGTGGCGGACTGGCCGATGGTGACCAGCAGCGCGCCGATTTCCATCGGCCCGAAGGCCCGAGCACCGGGCGGGATTTCCTCGGCGGGGAGTGTCTCCACATTGTCGACGTCGAGTTCGAGGAGTTCCCGGCGGAGGTGGCCGGTCATCCTGTCGATCCGTTCGGGATCGGTCCCTTCCTCGAAAAGGTGAATCTGCAACTGGTTTTCCATGGAAAGCCGCCCTTCTTTCTGTCAGGGGCAGGCGTCCCTCGCATCCAGTCTGTGCGCTTCTCGGCACCACCGCAAGAATCGCGGAAATCGCGGAAGTGGTGCACGGCATCCCCCCGGAACACCGTGCACCGTACGTCAGCGGCGTTCTGTCAGCCGCGTTCGCGGGCCGCGCGGGCGCGGCGCGTGAGGGTCAGTGCCCCGGCACCGGCGGCGAGGAGGGCGAGGGAGCCGCCCGCGAGGTAGGGCGTGAGCGAACTCCCGCCGGTCTCGGCGAGGTTGGCCTCCTTCGGCTCGGCGGCCGTCTGGGGCCGTACGCCGGCGGGCCCGGCGTCGGCGGGCTTGGCGTCCGCCGGCCGGGGGGCCGCCTTCGGCGGCGCCTTGGGCGACTCGCAGGTGGCCCCGGCGAGGGTGACCGTGCCGGTGACATCCGCGACGTTCGCCTTGAGCGGGTTCACCGACACCGTGAGGGTCAGGGCGGTGGCGGCGGCGGTACGGGAGGTGGTGTGCGTCTTCGACAGGTCGAGCGTCACCTCGCCGACGCCCGGCACGTCGACCTTCGTCGGGCCGCCCGCCGTGAGCGTGACCCGCTTGCCGAGGACGGTGACGCGGCCCAGCAGGTTCGCCTCGGCGACGGGCCGTTTACCGGCCTCGCAGACCGCGCGGGAGGTGGCCTTCTCGACCTCGATCAGCGACAGCAGCGGGAGCCCGGGGACGTGCAGCTTCGCGTGGGCGAGCCGGGTGTGCCCCTCCGCACGCCGCGCGTCGGCGGTCGCCCGCGCGGTGGCGACGTCGGCCCGGAGGACGCTGACCGGCCTGCCCTGCTCGACGCCGTCCAGGGTGACGGTCAGCGCGGTCTTCTCGGCGCTCGCGGGCGCCTGGACCTCGTTGAGCGTGGCCTTGAGCGGCACGTGCACGGACTTGTCCAGCAGCGACACGTCCAGGTCGGTGCGCAGGACGACGGCGCTCGCGCGCCCTTCTCCCCCGCCGGTGGCGTGAGCCGTGGGCGCGGCGGCGAGGAGCACGGGTCCGGCGGTGAGCGCCGCCGCGGCCGCCGCGGCGGTGAGGGAGCGGTGGCGGGCAGGCAGGCGCAAGGTGGTGCCGTTCAAGGTGTGGAACCCCCACAGGGAGACATGGCGTCGCCGGCCCCGGCCCATGGGGAACGCATGAGCGGCGGCGACGTGGGACACCGGAATCTTTACGCACGGAGAGTGAACGGGCGGCCGCCTGACGTGAGTTCACCCCAAAGTGGGGTTTCCGTTCCCATATTCGAATCTTTCGGCACGGACGTTCGCCGAAATCCCACCCGTTGCGCGAAGTGGCGAAAAATAATCAACGACAGGCGGCGGCAGGTCGTCACGGGGTGTCAACGGGTGTCCACAGGATACGGATTGCTTCTCGCGCGACCGTGAGCTTAAGTTAGGGCAGCCTAACTAAAAGATCGGGACAAGAGTGAGCATCGAGGTCTACCGGGACACCTGGGGCATCCCGCATCTCCGCGCCGCCGACGCGCTGGAACTCGTCCACGCGCAGGGCCGCACCACCGCCCTGGACCGGGCCTGGCAGTTGGAGGTCGAACGGCACCGCGCCCAGGGCACCACGGCCGCCTTCCTGGGCACCGAGGCCGTCGAGTGGGACGTCTTCGCCCGCCGCGCCCAACTGGCCGACACCGCCCGCCGCTGCTTCGACGCGCTCGACGAGCCCACCCGTACCTGGGTGCGCGCGTACGTGGACGGGGTCAACGCCGGGCTCGCGGCCGGCGCCCGCCGCGCGCCCGAGTTCGCCGCCACGGGACTGGCCCCCGGGCGGTGGGAGCCGTGGACGCCGCTGGCCGTGTGGCTGTCGAGGCACATCCTGTTCGCCGGCTTCCCCAGCAAGCTGTGGCGCGACCACGTCGCCCGCCGGCTCGGCGAGGAGTACGCCGAGCTGTTCGCCACCGACGGCCCCGCCGCCTCCGGCAGCAACGGCTGGCTGGTGACCGGCGACCGCACCGCCACCGGGGCGGCGCTCATCGCGGGCGACCCGCACCGGATCATCGAGGCGCCCGGCGTCTACCAGCAGATCCGGCTGGCCTGCCCCGAGTACGACGTCGTCGGGCTCGCCGTCCCGGGCGTACCCGGCCTGGCGCACTTCGGGCACACCGGCACCGTCGCCTGGGCGATCACCAACGCCATGGCCGACTACCAGGACCTGTACCGGGAGCGACTGCGGCGCACCGAGGACGGCGAGGTGGCGGCGCTGGGCCCGGACGGCTGGGCGCCCGCGCGTGTCCACACCGAGACCGTCGAGGTCAAGGGCGCCGACCCGGTCGAGATCGAGGTGATCGAGACCGCGCGCGGACCAGTGATCATCGACGGGCCGGAGGACGTGATCAGCCTCCGTTACCCGCCGCGCCTGACCGGCGAACTGGGCTTCGCCACCCTGCCCGCGCTGCTCGCCGCCCGCACCGTCGCCGACGTGGACCGCGCGTTCGACCGCTGGGTGGAGCCCGTCAACGTCGTCCAGGCCGCCGACACCGAGGGCGGCACCCTCCACCGGGTCGCCGGGCACGTCCCGCTGCGCGGGCGCGACAACCGGCTGCGCACCGTCCCCGCCTGGGAGCCCGGCCACGAGTGGCACGGCGGCGCCCACGACCCGATGCCCCGCGAACCGGTCGACGGCGTCGCGGTGATGGCGAACGCGCGCGGACTCGCCACTCCGCTCGGCGTCGAGTTCGCGGCACCGCACCGGGCGCAGCGGATCGCCAGGCTGCTGGACGCGTCGAAGAGCTGGACCGCGCCGGAGATGGCCGCCGTCCACACGGACACCCACCTGGCCTCGGCCCGCCCGCTGCTCTCCCTGCTCGCGGCCCTGCCCGACCTGGGGCTGGAGGCGCGGGAGGTGCGCGACCGGCTGCTGTGCTGGAACCGCCGCATGGCGGCCGGCAGCACGGACGCGGCGCTGTTCGCGGCCGTACGCGGGGCGGTCGTGCGCCGCCTCGCCGAGCACCCGGCGCTCGCCGGGCTGGCCGAACCGCCCGCGTACCCCGCGCTCTTCCAGCCGTGGCTGGCCCTCGTCCCGCGCGTCGCGTACGCCCTGGGGACCCTGCTGGCGGGCGGCCCGGTGCCCGAGGCCGACCGGCTGGCGGCGGTCCGCGCCGCCCTGGAGGAGGTGGCCGCCGCTCCCCCCACCGATCCCTGGGGCGCCACGCACCGGCTCGCGCCCTGGGCCGCGCTGCCCGCACTGACCGACGGCACGGACGAGTGGCCCGGTCTGGACGGCGACCACGACTGCGTCCTGTCCACCTCCAGCGTCCCGGGCCTCACCGACCACAGCGCGCGCGGTCCGGCCGCCCGCTACGTCTGGGACCTGGCCCGGCGCGAGGACAGCCTCTGGGTGGTGCCCCTGGGCGCCTCGGGCGTCCCCGGCGATCCGCACGCGCGCGACCAACTGCCGCTGTGGCTACGGGGCGACCTCGTGCCCGTCGTCACCGACTGGGACCGGCTCATCGAGGAGCGGCACGACCACCGCTGACGGGTGAGTCGTCAGTCGATGACCCGCCCGTTGAGGATCACCCGCCGCGGCGCCGCCAGGACGCGGACATCCGCGCGCGGGTCCTCGTCGTAGACGACCAGGTCGGCCGGGGCGCCCTCGTCCAGGGCGGGGCGGCCGAGCCATGCGCGGGCGCCCCAGGTCGTGGCCGACAGGGCCTCCAGTGGCGGGATGCCGGCCGTGACGAGTTCGGCGACCTCGGCGGCGACCAGGCCGTGCGCCAGGGAGCCGCCCGCGTCGGTGCCGACGAAGACGGGGATGCCCGCGTCGTACGCGGCGCGCACGGTGTCGTACCGGCGCTCGTGGAGGCGCCGCATGTGGTCGGCCCAGCGCGGGAACTTGGCCTCTCCCCCGGCGGCGAGGCGCGGGAACGTGGCGATGTTGACGAGCGTCGGCACGATGGCGACGCCGCGCTCGGCGAACAGCGGGATGGTCTCCTCTGTGAGGCCCGTGGCGTGCTCGATGCAGTCGATGCCCGCCTCGACGAGGTCGCGCAGCGACTCCTCGGCGAAGCAGTGGGCGGTGACGCGCGCGCCGAGCCGGTGCGCCTCCGCGATGGCCGCCTCGACCTCGGCGCGCGGCCAGCAGGCGCCCAGGTCGCCGGTTCCCCGGTCGAGCCAGTCGCCGACGAGCTTGACCCAGCCGTCGCCGCGCCGGGCCTCCCGGGCGACGTACGCGACGAGGTCGGCGGGCTCGATCTCGTGGGCGTAGTTGCGGATGTAGCGGCGGGTGCGCGCGATGTGCCGGCCCGCGCGGATGATCTTCGGCAGGTCGTCGCGGTCGTCGATCCAGCGGGTGTCCGCCGGGGACCCGGCGTCCCGGATCAGCAGCGTGCCCGCGTCCCGGTCGGTGAGCGCCTGCTTCTCGCTGGTGGCCTCGTCCACGGCCCCGTGGGCGTCGAGCCCGACGTGGCAGTGCGCGTCGACCAGGCCGGGCAGCGCCCAGCCCGTGACCGTCCTGACGTCCCGTGCGGCGGACGGCCGGTCGTAGGTGATCCGCCCCTCGACCACCCACAGTTCGTCGCGTACGTCCTCCGGACCGGCCAGCACCCGCCCCGTCACATGCAACACCACGCTCATGTCCAGCACTCTACGGGGAGGGACGGGGACGGAAGTACGCTCGGCCGAGCAGTCCGTACGTGAACACCCTGGAAGCGAGCCCCCGTGACGCACCCCCTCCTCGACCTGGCCCCGCTCACCGCCGACCGCTTCGCGGCCATCGAGCGGCGCGTGGCCTCATTGCTGGCCACCGAGCAGGACGTGCTGATCACGCAGGGGGAGGCGCTGCTGCCGCTGGAGGGCTGCATCCGCAGCGGCGCCCGGCCCGGGTCGACCGCGCTGAACGTGATCACCGGGCCGTACGGGCAGACCTTCGGCGACTGGCTGCGGGACTGCGGCGCGACGGTGGTGGACCTGGAGGTGCCGTTCCACACGGCGGTGACGGCCGATGAGATCGCCGGGGCGCTGGAGCGGAACCCGGAGATCGACTTCGTGTCCCTGGTGCACGCCGAGGCGGCGACCGGGAACACCAACCCGGTCGCGGAGATCGGTGAGGTGGTACGGGCGCACGGCGCGCTGTTCTACCTGGACGCGGTGGCCTCGATCGGCGCCGAGCCGGTGCTGCCGGACGCCTGGGGCGTCGACCTGTGCATCATCGGCGCGCAGAAGGCGATGGGCGGCCCGGCGGGTGTCTCGGCGGTGTCGGTGAGCACGCGCGCGTGGGAGCGGTTCGCGGCCAACCCGGCGGCGCCGCGCCGCTCGTACCTCTCCCTCCTGGACTGGAAGGAGCGCTGGATCGACCGTGGGCGTACGGCCCTGCCGCACGCGCCCGCGCAGTTGGAGATGCTGGCGCTGGAGGCGTGCCTGGAGCGCATCGAGGCGGAGGGCCTGGACTCGCTGATGGCCCGCCATGCCTCGGCCGCGGCGGCCACCCGGGCGGGCGCGCTCGCGCTCGGTGGCGGTCTGGAGCCGTACGTGTACGAGGCGAAGGACGCCGCCCCGGTCGCGACGACGCTGCGCACCCCGCCCGGCGTGGACGCCGCCGAGCTGGTCGCCGGGGCCCTGGCGGAGGACCCGTCGCTCCCGCTGGCGGCGGGCGGCGGGGCGCTCGCCAAGGAGATGGTCCGGGTGAACCACTACGGGCCGGGCGCCACCCGGGACGTGGTCGCCTCCTCGCTGGCCGCGCTCGGCACCGCCCTGGGCGCGCTGACCGGCACGACGCCGGACCTGGAGGGCGCCCGCCGGGCGGTCACCGCGGCGTGGGGCTGACCGCCCCGGTGACCGCCGCGCCGGCCGCCCCGGTGACAACGGCCGTGGTGGCCGTCACGGTGGTGGCCGCCAGGGCTTCCAGCAGGGCCTGGACCGGCGGGGCGGGCGGGCGTCCCGCCGGGACGGCGAGGGAGACCGGGGCCGTGAGGCCCGGTAGGGGGCGGAAGGCGATCCGGGGCGTCGGCGGCAGGGGGCCCACCGGGTGGAACAGCGTCCAGGACGGCTCGGGGTGGGCGGCGAGCTCGGTGAGCGTGTCCTGGAGGGTGGTGAACGGCGGACCGGCCGTCCAGTCCGGCAGGGCGGCAGTGACCAGGTCGTGGAAGGCCGGGTCGGCGGCGCGCGGGACGAGCCGCAGCGGCAGGCGGGCGAGCCGGTCGAGGCTCGGCGCCTCGCCGTCCGCGAGGCCGAGGGCGAGCGCGTGGGAGGCGGGCAGCGCGGCGATCAGCGGCTCGTCCCACAACCGGTGCAGGGCCACGCCGTCGGCCCGCCGCACGGTGCGTACGAGGGCGGCGTCGAACGTTCCGGAGCGCACGGCCGCGAGGCGGGCCTCCTGGGGCGCCCGCTCCAGCCGTACGCGCAGCCCGGGGCGGCGGGCGGCCAGCGCGTCGAGGGCGCGGTACACGCGGTCGGCGAAGGCCCGGCTGGTGCCGAGCCGTACGAGTCCCTCCGTCCCGGCGGTGATCCCGGCGGCGGTGTCCCGGACCCGGGCGGCCGCGGCGAGCGCGGCGCGGGCCTCGGGCAGCAGCCGCTCGCCGGCCGCGGTGAGGCGCACGCCGTGCGTGGGCGTGCGGTCGAACAGGCGCAGCCCCAGCTCCCCTTCCAGCCGGGCGATCCGCCGGCTCACCGACGCCGGGACGGTGTGCAGCCGCTCGGCGGCCCGTACGAAGCCCAGCTCCTCGGCGACCGCGACGAAGTTCTCCAGCTCACGCAGCTCCACTCCTGGCCCCCACCCATCGCCGTTGATGATCTCTGTGCCGGTCAACCGCTTCCCTGTCCCGTCTTCTTCCCGCTTCGTCGCGTCACGCGTACGCACCGATACGTGCGGCGGGCGCGGACGGCTCAACGGCGGGGGCCGGGGCGAGGGCGGCGGTGGCGGCGGATTGTCACCGGAATGGCGGCGGGTGAATACTTCGGGGAATTCCTGGCACTACATTGTCGCGGGCAGCTTCCCGCATTCTTCTGCCCGGTTTCCCCGACCCTAAACACAAAGATTTCATAAGGACTCGACGGGCAATTCGGGCACATGTCAAGCCCGTTACTCCGGTGTGACGGACTCCACATGACGCCCGTTTTGCAGGGAAATATCCGGGCAAAAAGCAGCGATCGGCGAGCGGTCGACCCTTGAGCTCGCGCCCGCGCGATAACACAGGTCAGACGCTCACCCAACCCCTCACCCCGATGCAATTTCAGAAATTGCTGGGTAAGTTCAATCCGCATGACCGCCGCACAAGCAGACCTTGCACGTGCCCGAAACGAATTCCCCCGACCGGCCGCACCGGCCATCGGTATCGACACCCCCCGAGTGGAGGACGGAGCCGCGATCTGGCGCATTGCCCGCGACTCCGAGGTCCTGGACCTCAACTCCTCGTACAGCTATTTGCTGTGGTGCCGCGACTTCGCCGCCACCTCCCTGGTGGCGCGCGGCGCCGACGGCGAGCCGATCGCCTTCGTCACGGGGTACATCAGGCCGCAGCGCCCGCAGACCCTCGTCGTCTGGCAGGTCGCCGTGGACCACGCGCACCGGGGCCAGGGACTGGCCGGTGTGCTGCTGGACGCGCTGACCGCGCGCGTCGCCGGGCAGGGCGTCCACACCGTGGAAACCACCATCACCCCGGACAACACGGCGTCCGACCGGCTCTTCACCTCGTACGCGGAGCGCCGTGGGGCGTCCCTGGAGCGTGAGGTCCTCTTCGACGGGGGGCTCTTCCCCGAGGGGACACACGAGCCCGAGGTGCTCTACCGGATCAGCCCGATCGCCTGAAACCCCCGAACGCCGCCCGAGACGCCTGAGACACCCCCACCGAGGAGACGAACCGCTGTGACCATCACCCCGCCCGCCCTGAGTGTCTTCGAGACCCTGGAGTCGGAGGTGCGCAGCTACTGCCGCGGTTGGCCCGCGGTGTTCGACCGCGCGCAGGGCGCACGCCTCACCGACGAGGACGGACACTCCTACCTCGACTTCTTCGCCGGCGCCGGCTCGCTCAACTACGGCCACAACAACCCCGTACTGAAACGCGCGCTGCTCGACTACATCGAGCGTGACGGCATCACCCACGGCCTCGACATGGCGACAACCGCCAAACGCGCGTTCCTGGAGTCCTTCCAGAACGTGATCCTCCGGCCGCGCGACCTGCCGTACAAGGTGATGTTCCCCGGCCCGACCGGCACCAACGCCGTGGAGGCCGCGCTGAAGCTGGCCCGCAAGGTGAAGGGACGCGAGTCGATCGTGTCGTTCACCAACGCCTTCCACGGCATGTCGCTCGGCTCACTCGCCGTCACCGGCAACGCGTTCAAGCGCGCCGGGGCCGGTATCCCGCTGGTGCACGGCACGCCGATGCCGTTCGACAACTACCTCGACGGCCGGGTCCCGGACTTCCTGTGGTTCGAGCGGCTGCTGGAGGACCAGGGCTCCGGCCTGAACAAGCCGGCCGCCGTGATCGTGGAGACCGTGCAGGGCGAGGGCGGCATCAACGTCGCCCGGCCCGAGTGGCTGCGCGCGCTGCGCGAGCTGTGCGACCGCCAGGACATGCTGCTGATCGTCGACGACATCCAGATGGGCTGTGGCCGCACCGGTGCCTTCTTCTCCTTCGAGGAGGCGGGCATCACCCCGGACATCGTCACCCTGTCGAAGTCCATCAGCGGATACGGCCTGCCGATGTCGCTGTGCCTGTTCACGCCGGAGCTCGACGTGTGGGGCCCGGGTGAGCACAACGGCACCTTCCGCGGCAACAACCCGGCCTTCGTCACCGCCACCGCCGCGCTGGACACCTACTGGGCCGACGGCCAGATGGAGAAGCAGACCATCGCGCGCGGCGAGCAGGTCGAGCAGGCGCTGCTGGCGATCTGCGACGAGAACTCCGCCTACGGCGCCCACTTCCGTGGCCGCGGCCTGGTGTGGGGCATGGAGTTCACCGACAAGTCCCGTGCCGCGGCCGTCTGTGCGCGCGCCTTCGAGCTGGGCCTGCTGCTGGAGACCTCGGGCCCGCAGAGCGAGGTCGTCAAGCTGCTGCCGCCGCTGACCGTCACGCCCGACGAGCTGGACGAGGGGCTGCGGACGCTGGCCCGCGCGGTCCGCGAAACGGCCTGAGTCCCTCCCGTACGAAAGGAAGTTGCACCACCGTGATCGTCCGATCGTTGAAGGACATCGAGAACACCGAGCGCCATGTCAAGGCGGCCTCCGGCACCTGGGAGTCCAAGCGCATCGTGCTCGCCAAGGAGAAGGCCGGCTTCTCCCTGCACGAGACCGTGCTGTACGCGGGCACCGAGACGTCGATGTGGTACGCCAACCACGTCGAGGCCGTGCTGTGCGTCGAGGGCGAGGCCGAGCTGACCGACGACGAGACGGGCGAGACGCACTGGATCGAGCCCGGCACGATGTACCTGCTCGACGGCCATGAGCGCCACACCCTGCGCCCGAAGACCGACTTCCGGTGCGTGTGCGTCTTCAACCCTCCCGTGACCGGACGGGAGGACCACGACGAGAACGGTGTCTACCCGCTGCTCACGGAGGAGGGCTGAACCATGACCACGACGCTCCAGGATCTCTACCCCACCCGAGGCGCCTCCGAGGTCGTCACTCCCCGCCAGGACCCGGTCGTCTGGGGGCCGGTGTCGTCGCCGGAGCTGGAGTCGTTCGAGCGTGACGGCTTCCTCGCCGTCGACCGGCTCATCACGGAGGACGAGGTCGCGGTCTACCGCGCCGAGCTCGACCGGCTGGTCAACGACCCGGTGATCCGTGCCGACGAGCGCTCGATCGTCGAGCCGAAGTCCCAGGACGTACGGTCGGTCTTCGAGGTCCACAAGATCAGCGACGTGTTCGCGCGGCTGGTCCGCGACGAGCGCGTGGTGGGCCGGGCGCGCGAGATCCTCGGCTCGGACGTGTACGTCCACCAGTCGCGGATCAACGTGAAGCCGGGCTTCGGTGCCTCGGGCTTCTACTGGCACTCGGACTTCGAGACCTGGCACGCGGAGGACGGGCTGCCGCGGATGCGGACGGTGTCCGTGTCGATCGCCCTGACGGAGAACCTGGACACCAACGGCGGCCTGATGATCATGCCGGGGTCGCACCGGACGTTCCTGGGCTGCGCGGGCGAGACGCCGAAGGACAACTACAAGAAGTCGCTCCAGATGCAGGACGCGGGCACGCCGTCGGACGAGGCGCTGACGAAGTTCGCCGACGCGCACGGCATCCGGCTGTTCACCGGCAAGGCGGGTTCGGCGACCTGGTTCGACTGCAACGCCATGCACGGCTCGGGCGACAACATCACCCCGTACCCGCGCAGCAACGTCTTCATCGTGTTCAACAGCGTGGAGAACGCGGCGGTGGAACCGTTCGCGGCCCCGGTCCGGCGACCGGAGTTCATCGGAGCGCGGGACTTCACGCCGGTGCGGTGAGCCCCCTGCCGGGGGTCCGGGGGTTGTCCCCCGGGAGATGCAGCATTGGAGCGCGGGACTTCACGCCGGTGCGGTGACACCGCTGCCGGGGTGAGACACGCGGAGGGGCGGGACCGGGGTGCGGTCCCGCCCCTCGCGGTGCTGTCGGCGCGGTGGCCGTGGAGGGGGCCGGGAGCAGGGCGTGAGGCTTCCGGCTCAGCCGACGAGCGCCGGGTAGTCCGTGTAGCCGCGGTGGTCGCCGCCGTAGAAGGTGGCGGTGTCCGGGGTGTTGTACGGGCCGTTGGCCTTGAGGCGGGCCGGCAGGTCGGGGTTGGCGAGGAACAGGGCGCCGAACGCCACGATGTCGGCGGTGCCGTTCTCGATCAGCGCGAGGTCCTCGGCGCTGGTCGGGCCCTCGGTGGCCGGGTTCAGCACCAGGGTGCCGGAGAACCGCTTGCGCAGCTCCAGGGTGAACTCGCGGGAGTCCGGGCCGCTCTCCAGGACGTGCAGGTAGGCGATCCCGAGCGGTTCGAGGGCGGCCACGAGGGCGGTGTACGTCTCCTCCGGCGCGGGCTCGTCGATGTCGTTGAACGGGTTCCCGGGCGAGATCCGGAGGCCGGTGCGCTCGGGGCCGATCTCGGCGGCGACCGCCTTGACGAGCTCGGCGGCGAAGCGGATGCGGCCCTCGACGGAGCCGCCCCAGGCGTCGGTGCGCACGTTCGTGCTGGGTGCCAGGAACTGGTGGATCAGGTAGCCGTTGGCGCCGTGCAGCTCGACGCCGTCGAAGCCGGCGGCCACGGCGTTGCGGGCGGCGGCCACGAAGTCGGCGATCGTCTCGCGCACCTCGGCGTCGGTGAGCTCGTGCGGGGTGACGAAGTCCTTGGGGCCCTCGGCGGTGTAGACCTGCCCCTTGGCGGCGACGGCCGAGGGGGCCACCGGGCGCAGCTCGCCGGGCTGGTCGGCCAGCAGGTCGGGGTGGCCGATGCGGCCGGAGTGCATGATCTGGGCGAAGATCCTGCCGCCCTTGGCGTGCACCGCGTCGGTGACCTTGCGCCAGGCCGCGGTCTGCTCGTCGCTGTGCAGGCCGGGGGTGTCGGGGTAGCCCTGGCCGACCGGGGAGGGCTGGATGCCCTCGGTGATGATCAGGCCGGCCGAGGCGCGCTGGGCGTAGTACTCGGCGGTGAGGTCGGTCGGCACCCGCCCGGCGCCGGCCCTGCTGCGGGTCATCGGGGCCATGGCGATGCGGTTGGCGAGCTGCGTGCCGGACAGGTCGATGGGGTCGAAAGCTGTGGTCATCGGAGGCTCCCAGAGCGTTATGTGGTCGGCCAAGGATTTCTGCCTGCCGCCACTGTAGCGCATTCATTGGCCGACCAAGGTAAAATCGGGAGCATCATCCGGACACCCCACCAGGAGACCCCGATGTCCGCCCCCCACCACTCCTCGGCGGGCGCCGAGCCCGCCTCCGCCTGTACCGACGCGCTGCCCTCGGCCGCACGCGGCGGACCCCTCAGCCACACCCTGTCGCGGGTGGCGCGGCTGCACCGCATCGCCGCGGGCAAGTTCCTCAAGGCGGCCGGGATCTACCCGGGCCAGGAGTTCGTGATGATGTACCTCTGGGACACCGGGCCGGTGCGCCAGTCCGAGCTGATCAAGGCGGTCGACCTCGACCCCTCCACGGTCACCAAGATGCTCCAGCGCCTGGAGCAGACCGGGCACGTACGCCGCTCCCCCGACCCCGCCGACCGGCGGGCCGTCCTCGTCGAGGCCACCGGCGCGAGCTGCTCGCTGCTCGCCGAGGTGAAGGCCGCCTGGTGCGACCTCGAGGAGCACACCCTCGCCGGGCTCGACGCGCACGAGCGCGCCGAGCTGGCCCGGCTGCTGGGCAAGGTCGAGGCGAACCTGTGCGGGGAGACCGCCGGCTGCCCCGGGATGCCGGGCGCTCCAGCGACGGCTTCGACGGGCGCGGCGGGCGCGGAGACCCCGGCGGACCCGGCGGACCCGGCCGCCGGTCAGGACAGGACGTCCAGCGCCCGGTCCACGTCGGCGGCCGAGTTGTAGAGGTGGAAGGCGGCCCGGAGGTTCCCGGCGCGGGCCGAGACGACGACGCCCGCCGCCGCCAGCTCGGCGTGCCGCGCCCCCAGGCCCGGGACGGCGACGATGGCCGAGTCGCCGGGCACCGGCCGGTGGCCCAGGCCGGCCAGGCCCTCCCGGAAACGGGCGGCGAGCGCCGTGGCGTGGGCGTGCACGGCGTCGACGCCGATCTCGCCGAGCAGCGCCAGGGACTGCTCGGCCCCGTGGTACGAGAGGAAGGCGGGCGGCTCGTCGTACCGGCGGGCGGAGCCGGCGAGCCGGTCGGCCGGGCCGTACGGGTCGTCCAGGTCCTCGGCGGCGAACCAGCCCGCGTGGATGGGCACCAGTGACTCCTGGGCCTCCTCGGTGACGGTGAGGAACGACGCGCCCCGGGGGCACATCAGGAACTTGAACCCGCCCGTCACGGTGTAGTCGTACGCCCCCGCGTCCAGCGGCAGCCACCCCGCCGACTGGGTCGTGTCGACGAGCGTGCGCGCCCCGTGCGCGGCCGCCGCCTCCCGTACCGCGGCCAGGTCGGCCACCCGCCCGTCCGCCGACTGGACGGACGAGAACGCCACGAGCGCCGTCCCGGGCCGTACCGCGTCCGCCAGGTCCTCCAGCGCCACGAACCGCGCCTTGAGGTCCCCGCGCACGGTGAACGGTGTGATCAGCGAGCCGAAGTCGCCGTCCACGAAGAGCACTTCCGCCCCGGCGGGCAGCGAGTTCGCCACCAGCCCCACGTGGACGGCGACCGAACTGCCCACCGCGACCCGCTCCGGAGCCACCCCGGCCACCCGCGCGAACCCGCGCCGCGCGCCGTCCACGGCCTCGAAACTCCCCGACCCGCCCGCCGTCCCCGCGGCGAGACCCTCCGCCAGCGCGGTCACGGCCGCCACGGTCCGGCGCGGCAGCAGCCCGCAGCGGGAGGTGTTCAGGTACGTCAGCGCGGGCGCGAACTCGGCGCCACCGAGAGGGGTTTCCATGCCCCTACCCTGTGCCGCGCGCCACGCCAGGTCAATCGCGTTCCGCGCGGTTGCCGGGGTACGGCGTGCGCGTGATGCTGGAGGTGGAGCTCCGCGCAGCCACACGCATCCACGGGCGGGAGTCCCCACCATGATCGATCCCGTACAGGTCCTGTGGTCGCCGGCCGGTGTGACCCTCGAGTCGCTCGGATCGCAGCCGTGGGTCGATACGCCCACGAGCGACGGTGACACCCCGAAGATCAGAATGCCGGTCCGCATGCTCTCCGTCGACACCCCGGAAGTGACCGCCAGGTCCGAAAAGGGGGCGGCGAGGGTCGACAAGGAATTCGAGCAGTTGGCCGAGTGGATCCGCAAGGGCATCGCGCCCATCTCCCACGGCCTCGCCGAGTACGTGCTCCCGAAGCTGGAGACCGGCAAAGCGGGCACCCTCCAGTACCGGCAGGGCAAGGCGGCGTCCGACTTCAGCCGCGAGAACATGACCGCCCGGCTCAAGAGACCCGGCAAGGCCGACCGCAGCCTCTTCATCCGCGTCGCCGACACCCCGTTCGCCCCCGACAACCGCCTGCTGGCGTACCTCGCCCCCGCCTACGAGAAGGACGAACTCGCCACCCTGACGCGTGAGCAGCGGGCGACGTTCAACCTGGATCTCGTCGCGGCCGGCTGGTCACCGACGTTCATCCTCTACCCCGCCATTCCGGGCGAGCTCGACCTGCCGATCCTGCTGTCCGCCGCCGAGAAGGCGATGACGGAGCAGCGCGGCATCTGGGAGGAACCCGCCACCCTGCTGGGATACGAGTACCGGGCGATGGAGGATCTCTTCGACGTCACGAAGAAGAAAGTCGACGAGGACAAGAAGCCGGAGCCGGACCGGAAGCTGAGGCCGGCCGATCTCCGCTCCTGGCGGGAGCGGTACTGCGTGGACATGCGCACCCGGGTGCTCCACGGGCAGGAGGACTGGTTCCGCGTCGACCCGGTCTACCGGCTGTGGATCTGGCCGCAGGACGTCTCCGAAGCCGTGGCGCGGCTCAATCTGACGCCGTCTCCGAGACTCGTGGGCGCCGACTAGGACATCGGTGCGCCGGCGCGTTCCGCGCGGAGCAGGGAGAAGAGCACCGAATCGTGCCACTGCCCGCCGCGCCACACGGCGGAACGCAGTACGCCCTCCCTGACGAAGCCCGCCTTCTCCAGCGCGCGTTGCTCGGCGAGGTTGGCGCGGTCGGTCCAGGCCTGGACGCGTTCGGCCCTGGTGTGGTCGAAGAGGTACTCCGCCAGCAACCGCTGGGCCCGGGTGCCTGTGCCCCGGCCGCGCGCGGCGGGCACCAGGCCGATCGCCAGGTTCCAGCACGCGAGGGCGTCGGGGCCCCATGGGCCGGGCCACCATTTGACCCGGCCCACCGTCATGTCACCCTCGGCGACCGAGAGCACGCCGCCGTCGGGACCGAGCAGGCCGTTCTCCGCGAAGCGGCGGCGCAGGTCGGCCGTCGGCTGGAAGCCGGACCACACGTGGGTGCCGACCCCCTCCGGCCCGCTGAACTCCCGCTCGAACAGGTCGAGATCGTCGGCGGTGACGGGGCGCAGCGTGACCTCATCCGGCATGGAACGGCTCCTGGTCCTCTCGGCTTCCGGCTTCTCCACCCACCGACACGCGTTCCGGCGAGGTGCCGGTTGCGTACGCCCGGACAAAAGATCAACCGGACAGGCCCTGGCGCGCCCGCTCGTGCCGCAGAAGCACGACCCCGTTGCCGAAGGCCCGTGTCTCGACGAGCCGCAGCGCGGCCATGGTGTCCGAGTCCCGGAACAGGGGCTTGCCACGGCCGAGCAGGACGGGGTGGACGCAGAGGTGGTACTCGTCGATCAGGTCGTGCTCCCTGAACGCCGCGGCGAGGTCGGCGCCACCGAGCGCCAGGCCGCCCGGGTACTGCTTCTTGAGCGCCGCGATGTCCTCGGGGTCGACGTCCCGGACGACGGTGGTGTTCCAGCCGGCCTCCTGAAGCGTGCTGGAGAACACGTACTTGGGCTTCTCCCGCCAGATGTGCGCGAACTCCCGCATGGGACCGGTGATGGCGGGGTCGGAGTCTGCCGTCGGCCAGAACCCCGCCATCAGCTCGTGGGTGACACGCCCGGAGAGGAAGGCGCCCATCCCGGCGAGCTGGTCGTTGAAGTAGCCGTGCAGCTCGTCGTCGACCAGATGCCAGCCGATGTCCCGGTCCGGCCCCTCCATGAAACCGTCCACGGACACGGACATGAACAGCACGATCTTTCCCATCGGCTACTTCGCCTCTCCGGTCGTCGCCACGTAGTAGACGTCCAGCGGGTTCCCCTCGATCGAGCGGACCCGGACGCCGGTGAAGCCCGCCTCCTCCAGCATGCGGCGGGCGGTCTGTTCGCCCCAGACCGTGCCGAGGCCGGCGCCGCCGGTGCTCAGGGAGGTGGTCATGCAGTAGAAGACGGAGAAGCCGAAGAGCGCGGGCCCGAAGGGATGGCCGATGTTCTCCTCCAGGTTGCTGGAGGCGGCGATGTCGCCCATCAGGAAGGTGCCGCCGTCGCGGAGGGACGCGGCGATGGCGGCGAGGGTCTGCTGCGGGCGGGCCAGGTCGTGGATGACGTCGAAGGCGGTGATCAGGTCGTACCGGCCGGTGATGTCCGTGGAGTCGGCGACCGTGTAGTGGAGGTTGTCCAGGGACAGCCGCTCAGCCTCCCGGCGGGCCGCCGCGATGCCGTCCTCCGACCGGTCGAGGCCGTGGAAGCGGCTGCGGGGGAAGGCCTGGGCCAGGACGAGTGGTGCGTGGCCCTGGCCGGTGCCGACGTCCAGGACGTCGATGCCGTCGCGCAGCCGCTCGGTGAGGCCCGGGACCAGCGGGATGATGGTGTCGACGAGTGCCGCGTCGTACACGCGGGCCGTCTCCTGGGCCTGGAGGGCCTGGAAGCGCGGGTACGCCGAGTACGGGACACCGCCGCCGTTCCGGAAGGAGGCGACGACCCGCTGCTCGACCTCGCCCATCAGGGCGATGTAGGGCATCATCCCGGCGAGGTTGTCGGGGCCGGCGGCCGTGGTGAGCGAGGCCGCGTGTTCCGGCGGGAGCCGGTAGGTGGCGCCCTCCGGCTCGTACTCGACGATGCCGCCGACGACCATGCCGCCGAGCCACTCGCGTACGTACCGCTCGTCGAGGTCCGCCGCCTTGGCGATCTCGGCGCTCGTGGCGGGCGGCAGGGTGCTCATGGTGTCGAACAGGCCGGTCTGGTGGCCGACGCTGGTGAGGAGGGCCAGTGCGCCCTTGTTGAGCACGTCGGTCATCAGCTCGGCGAACGCCTCTTGTCGGGCCGGGTCCGGGGTGGTCATGGCCCCTCCTCACCTCGTGCGGTTTCCTCCTGTTCGTCACGTTACGCCGTGATCACGGCCCGGGGCCTTACGGAGCGGTGACGGCGAGCCGCAGCACCAGGTGGTTGCCCGACTTCGGCTCGTCCGGGTCGGGGACCCAGCCGTGACGGGTGTAGAAGGCGCGGGCACGCTCGTTGTGCTCGAAGACCTCCAGGCGCACGCTCGTTGCGCCCGCCTCGCGCCACGCCGCGACACAGGCGGTGTGCAGCTCGGTGCCCATGCCCTGGCGCCGGCGCGCGGGGGCGACGTGGAGCTGGGTCAGGGTCATCACCCCGTCGACCGGCCGGAAGGCCGCGACGCCCGCCACCTCCCCGTCCCGCTCGGCGACCAGCACGGCGTTGCCCCGGTCGATGGCCGCGGCCCAGCCCTGGCGGCTGCGGGCCAGCTCGGCGGGGCCCTCGAAGTCGGCGTCCGGGATGTGGCCGCGGTAGTAGGTGGCGCGGGCCTCCCGGTGGAGGGCGGCGACGGTGTCCAGGTCCTGGGGGGTGGCGTATCGGATCATGAACCGGAGGACGACCGGGGCCGCGTCGCGGTTGCGAGGCGGCTGAAGGCGGCGCGGTAGGCGCTCGGGGTGAGTCCGGTGCGGCGCACCATGTGGGCGCGCAGCGAGTCGGCGGTGCCCAGTCCGCAGGCCCGGGCGACCTGGTCCATGGGGAGTTCGGTGGTCTCCAGCAGTTCCCTGGCCCGCTCGACGCGCTGGTGCAGGAGCCACTGGAGGGGGCTCATGCCGCTCTCGGCGTGGAAGCGGCGCGTGAGGGTGCGGACGCTGACGCCCGCGTGCCGGGCCAGGTCGGTCAGGGTGAGCGGCCGGTCGAGCCGGCGCATGGCCCAGCCACGGGTGTCGGCGCAGGCGACGCCGCGCTCGGGCGGCAGCGGGGTGTGCGTGAACTGGGTCTGGCCGCCGGGCCGTACGGGTGCGACGAGCGCCTGCCGGGCGACCTCGTTGGCGACGGCGGCACCGTAGTCGGTGCGGATGAGGTGCAGGCACAGGTCGATGCCGGCCGCGTATCCGGAGGACGTCAGGATGTCGCCCTCGTCGACGAACAGGACCTCCTGGCGCAGGTCGACGGCCGGGTAACGGTCGGCCAGTTCCCGCGTGTACTGCCAGTAGGTGGTCGCACTCCGCCCGTCCAGCAGTCCGGCCGCCGCGAGCACGAACGCGCCGGTGCAGATGGACGCGAGCCGCTTGCCGTCGGCGGCGGCGCGCCGCAGCGCCTCGACGACCCGCCGGTCGGGGTTCTCGCGGCATCCGGTGCCGGTGACGACCACGGTGCCGGCCGCCTCCAGGGTGTCCAGGCCGTGCGGGACGTGGATGTCCAGGCCTCCGGTGGTGGCGACCGGGCCGGGGTCGGGGGCGCAGATCACCGTCTCGTACCCCGGCCGCCCGTCGACCTCCACCTTCGCGAGCAGCATCTCGGGGATGGCGAGGTTGAACATCGACACGGGCGGAGCCGCGATCACCGCGACCCGATGGGGAGTTCGCATGGCCAGATCCTCCGGATGTATGGCATTCGGGCCACTACTGTACGGGCGCCAAGATCGCGAAGGTGGACGGCATGCACACGGAAACACTTGTCGTCGGCACGCCACCCGCCCGTACCGGGGCCGCTCTGGGCGCCGCGCTGCTGGGCTTCGCCCTCATCACCCTGGACACCTCCGTCGTCAATGTCGCCCTGCCGGCCATGGGCGGGGACCTGGGCGGCGGGATGACGGGGCTTCAGTGGGTGGTGGACGCCTACACCCTGGCGTTCGCCGCGCTGCTGCTGTCCACCGGCGCGCTCGCCGACCGGGTGGGGGCGAGCCGGGCGTACGCCGCCGGGGTCGTCGTCTTCACGCTCGCTTCGGCGGCCTGCGGTCTGGCGCCCGGTCTGCCCGCGCTGATCGCCGCGCGGGTGGTGCAGGGCCTGGCCGCGGCCGTGATGCTGCCCGCGTCGCTGGCGCTGGTGCGCGAGGCGTACGCCGATCCGGTGCGGCGGGCCCGCGCGGTGTCCCTGTGGGCGGCGGGCGGCACGGTCGCGGTGGCGCTGGGGCCGGTCGCGGGCGGGGCCCTGACCAGCGCCTGGAGCTGGCGCTGGATCTTCTTCATCAACCTGCCGCTGGGGCTGCTCGCCCTCGCCCTGATGGTCCGGGTGACGCGCTCACGGCCGCGCCCGGCGCCGCTGGACATACCCGGGCAGCTCACCGCGACGCTCGCGCTGGGCGCGCTGACGTTCGCGGCGATCGAAGGCGGGCGGGAGGGCTGGTGGGCCCTGGGGGTGGCCCTGGGGGCGTTCGCCGCGTTCTTCGTGATCGAGGCGCGGCACCCGCATCCGGTGGTGCCGCTGGGGCTGTTCCGGTCCACGACGGTGGCGGTGTCGGTGGCGGCCGGGTCGGCGGCGAGCGTCGCCTTCTACGGCATGGTGTTCGTCTTCAGCCTCTTCTTCCAGCAGGTGCGGGGGCTTTCCCCGCTGGGTGCCGGACTGATGTTCCTGCCGATGACGGGGCTGCTGGCGGGGGTGAACATCCTGTCCGCGAAGGTCGCCGCCCGGCACGGCGCCCGGCTGCCGATCGTGGCGGGGCAGGTCGTCGCGGTCGGCGGGATGCTGCTCCTGCTGTACGTGGACGGTGACACGCCCCTCGCGCTGGTGGCCGTGGCGCTGGTGCCCCTGGCGTTGGGCTGCGGGCTGGCCCTGCCGCCGCTGATCGCCGCGATGATGGAGGCCGTCCCTGCGGAGCGGGCGGGCACGGCGGCCGGGCTGCTGAACGCGGTGCGGCAGACGGCGGGCGGCTTGAGCATCGCGGTGTTCGGGTCGCTGGTGGCGGGGGGAGCGGGCGAACCGGGTGGCCGGGCGGGCGGGTTCGTCCACGGCATGCGCGTCAGCCTCGTCCTGGGCATCGTGCTCATGACGGTCACCGCGCTGGCGGCCACCCGGCTCAGGTCACCTTCCGGTACTGGCCGGGCGCCATCCCGTACTCGCGCTTGAACGCCTTGGCGAAGGCGAACTCCGAGGTGTAGCCGGACCATTCGGCGACCGAGCGCAGCGGGGCGTCGTCCTCGCGCAACAGCCGGCCGGCCGTCGTCATCCGCCACCAGGTGAGGTACGCGAGGGGCGGCCGGCCCGTCAGGGCGGTGAAGCGGCGGGCGAAGGCAGCCCGGGACAGGCCCGCCTCCGCGCCGAGTTCCTCCACCGTCCAGGGGTGGGCCGGGTCCCGGTGGATGGCCTGGAGGGCGGCGTTGACGGCCGGGTCGCTGAGGGCGCCGGCCCAGCCGGTGGGCTCGTCCGCCCGTTCCTGGAGCCACCAGGTGCGCAGCAGGTAGACCAGGAGCGTATCGAGGAGCGCGGGCACGATCGCGTCGGAACCGGGCCTGGGGTGGGCGAGTTCGGCGCCGAGCAGGTCGACGGCGGCGCGGACGGAGGCGTACTCGCCGACCCTGGCCGGCAGGTGGATCACGTCCGGCAGGTCGGTCAGCAGAGGGTGGGCCCGCGCCTTGCTCAACTGGTAGGCGCCGCACAGCAGCAGGGTCTCGGGCCGTCCGTCGGCGGGACCGGGGTCGGGGGCCGGCGGCCAGGTGCCGTCGGGACGGACCGCGAACTCCCGCATCGGGGTGGCCGGGTCGTCGGCGAGGCCGTGCCCGTAGCCGTGGGCGAGGAAGACCACGTCCCCCGGGCCGAGCCGCCGGGGAGCGGCGTCATCCGCCACCAGCCAGGCGGAACCCTGGAGCACCACGTGGAAGCCCGCCCCTTTGCTCGCCGGGAAACGCACGCCCCAGGGCGCGTACCTGACCGCACGCGACGAGTGGGGCCGTCCCGTGCGCATGGCGGCGATGGCGTCGCTCAGCACATCCATGGCCGCACCGTACCGCGCCCCGTCCTCGCAAAGACGATCGGACATGATCAAGAGCCTTTGAGACATGGTTCGTCTCGCGCGGCCCGCATAGCGTCGTCGTCATGACATCAACTACCGATATCACCAAGGCAGTTCTCTTCGATGAGCTCGGCGGTCCGGAGGTCCTCCGGGTCGAGGACGTCGAGCTGCGCGAGCCGGGGCCGGGCGAGGTCCGGTTCCGTGTCGAGGCGATCGGCATCAACCGCGCCGAGGCCCTCTTCCGCGCGGGCACATACTACTACCCGGCCACGCTCCCCGGCTCGCGGCTCGGCTACGAGGCGGCCGGTGTGGTGGAGGCGGTCGGCGCGGGCGTGACCGAATTCGCGCCGGGCGACCCGGTGATGGCCGCGGCCAACTTCGACTTCGGCGTCCACGGCGTGTACGCGGGGGCCGTCGTGCTGCCGGTCGAGTCGGTGGTCCGCCGCCCCTCGGGCGTGGACGCCGTGACGTCGGCGGCGGTGTGGCTCACGTACTCCACCGCGTACGGCGGCCTGCTGGAGACCGGCGGCCTCAAGGCGGGTGACCACGTGGTGATCACGGGCGCGTCCAGCGGCGTGGGGACGGCGGCCATCCAGATCGCGAACCGGGCCGGGGCGGTCCCGATCGCCACCACCCGCTCGGAGGCCAAGCGGCAGCGGCTGCTCGACCTGGGCGCGGCCCATGTGATCACCACGGACGGCGCGGACCTGGTGAAGGAGGTCCACGCCGTCACCGGCGGGCGCGGCGCCGAGCTGGCCTTCGACGCGATCGGCGGCCCCGCCTTCCGCACCCTGGGCGACGCCCTGGTGACGGGCGGGACGATGGTGCTGTACGGGTGGCTGGACCCGCGCCCGGTCCAGTTGTCGATGAACTGGCCGCAGACCGTGCACACCTACGCCAACGGCGCGTTGATGCGCACGGAGACCGGCCGCCGCCGCGCCGCCGGATTCATCGGTTCCGGATTGCGCGACGGCTCGCTGGCGCCGGTGATCGCCGAGACGTTCGACGGGCTGGAGCGGATCGTCGACGCCCACCGGCTGATGGAGTCCAACACCCACACCGGCAAGATCGTCGTCACCGTGTGAGCGTGGACCCGATCAGTGCTCCATCCGCCCGTCCACGCGGCGCGGCAGGCCCAGCGGGTTGTCGTCGCGCAGCTCCGGCGGGAGCAGCGCCTCGGGCGTCGACTGGTAGGTGACCGGGCGCAGCCAGCGTTCGACGGCGGTGGAGCCGACGGAGGTGGAGGTGGAGGTGGTGGCCGGGTAGGGGCCGCCGTGGTGCTGGGCGGGGGCGACGGCGACGCCGGTGGGCCAGCCGTTGACGAGGACGCGGCCGGCGAGCGGGGTGAGTTCGGCGAGGATGTCCGCGCCCCGGCCCCTCCCGGACGCCTCGTCCGAGGAGAGGTGGACGGTCGCGGTGAGGTTGCCGGGGAGCCGGGACAGGACGGCGCTGACCTCGTCGGGGCTGTCGTACCGGGCGACGACGGTGACCGGCCCGAAGCACTCTTCCAGCAGCAGGTCGTGCGCGCCCTCGGTGGCCAGCCTCGCGGCCGGCACGGTGAGGAAGCCGGGGCTGACGGTGTGCTCGTCCCCGGCGCCGGGCGTGACGGGGGCCTCGACGTCCGGGAGCGCGGCCCGCTCGGCGACGCCCGCGACGAAGTTGTCCCGCATGCGGTGGTCGAGGAGCACGCCCTCGCCGACGCCCTTGACCGCTCCGGCGAGGGAGGTGACCAGTTCGTCGCCGTCCGCGCCGGCGGGCGCCAGCACCAGGCCGGGCTTGACGCAGAACTGGCCGGTTCCCAGGGTCATCGACCCGGCGAGCCCGGTCCCGATCTGCTCGGCGCGCTCGGCGGCGGCCGCCTCGGTGACCACGACCGGGTTGAGGGAGCCCAGTTCGCCGTGGAAGGGGATGGGTACGGGGCGGGCGGCCGCGGCGTCGAAGAGCGCCCGCCCGCCGCGTACCGAGCCGGTGAACCCGGCGGCGGCGACCAGCGGGTGCTTGACCAGCTCGACGCCCGCCTCGAAGCCGTGGACGAGGCCCACGACGGCCTGCGGGACGCCGGCTTGCGCGGCGGCCTGGCCGAGGACGGCGGCGACCAGCTCGGATGTGGCCGGGTGGTCCGGGTGGGCCTTGACGACGACGGGGCAGCCGGCGGCGAGCGCGCTGGCGGTGTCGCCGCCGGGCACGGAGAAGGCGAAGGGGAAGTTGGAGGCGGCGTAGACGGCGACGACGCCGAGCGGCACCTTGTAGCGGCGCAGGTCCGGGACGGGGGGCGTGGCGGTGTCGTCGGGGTGGTCGATGATGACGTCGAGGAAAGACCCCTCGTCGACGAGGTCGGCGAACGCCCGCAGTTGGTAGCAGGTGCGGGCCAGTTCGCCGGTCAGGCGGGCGGGGCCGAGGGCGGTCTCGGCGTCGGCCGCCGCCACCAGCCGGTCCCTGGCCTCGTCGAGGAGTCCGGCGGCGGTCCGCAGGAACGCGGCGCGCACCGCGCGGTCGGCGAGCGCGCCACGGGCGGAGTGCGCGGCGCGTACGGCGCGGTCGACGTCCTCGGCCGTCGCTTCCACGGCAACCTGTTCACGCCGCTTCCCGGTTCGGGGGTCGACACTCCAGACTTGTGCTGCTGACACCGCTACGTCCTTCCAGCCCTGCGTGGTTGTTCGGTATTCTGAACAGCGTTCCTGATGATGAATGGGACTCTGGACTCTATTAACCGGGCGCGGCGTGTCACAAGAGGGGCGAGGTCGAATGTCAGCTACCGAATCCGGCGGGGCGCAGGTCAAGTCCGCCGTCCGCACGGTGGAACTCCTCGAATACTTCGCGGGCAGCCCCGGCATGCACTCCCTGGCCGCCGTCCAGGAGGCCGTCGGCTACCCCAAGTCCAGCCTGTACATGCTGCTGCGCACCCTGGTGGAGCTCGGCTGGGTGGAGACGGACGCCACCGGCACGCGGTACGGCATCGGCGTGCGCGCCCTGCTGGTGGGCACGTCCTACATCGACGGCGACGAGGTCGTCGCCGCCGCCCGCCCCACGCTGGACCGGCTCTCCGACGACACCACCGAGACCATCCACCTTGCCCGGCTCGACGGCACCAACGTCGTCTACCTCGCCACCCGCCAGTCCCAGCACTACCTGCGCCCCTTCACCCGCGTCGGGCGCCGGCTGCCCGCCCACTCCACCTCGCTCGGCAAGGCGCTGCTGGCCACGTACAGCGACGAGCAGGTCCGCAAGATGCTCCCGGAGACGCTCCCGGCGCTCACCGAGCACACCCTCACCGACCGCGAGAAGCTCATCGAGGAGCTCCACACCATCCGCGAGCAGGGCTACGCCGTGGACCGCGAGGAGAACACCCTCGGCCTGCGCTGCTTCGGCGTCGCGATCCCCTACCGCACCCCGGCACGCGACGCCATCAGTTGCTCGGTACCGGTCGCCCGCCTCACCCCGGCCCACGAGCAGATGATCAAGGACGCCCTCTTCGACGCCCGCGACCGGCTGACCCTCGCGACGCGGCGGCTGTGATGCCCGCACGGGACTGACGCCGCGCGACGCGGCGTCTGCCACCGACGGCTGAACCGTCTCCGCCGCGCGGCGGAGACGGTTCACCGGCAGGCAGGAGGCGCGGGGGCGGGGGCGGGCGGGAGCGTGGGGGGCATGACAACGACCTCGCCCACCAGGGTCCGCGGCGTGCTGCGCGCCCTCGCCGTCGCCTCGTGCGTCCCGTACCTGACGCTCAAGATCGCCTGGGTGTCCGGCAGCCGCGTCGGCATCCCCGACGGGAGCCCGCTGCTGGACGACCCGGGCCTGATGGTCGTCCTCAACCTGGTGACCGTGGTGATGGACGCGGCCGTGATCGTCCTGGCGCTGCTGTTCACCCAGCGGTGGGGGACGGGCATCAAGGCATGGCTGCTGGCGTTCCCGATGTGGGTCGCGACCGGGCTGCTGGCGCCGATCATGGTCGGATTCCCGGCCCAGCTCCTGGTCCGCGAGGGCCCGGCGGCGCCCGAGGAGCCCTTCCTCGACGAGTGGGTCTTCTCCGTCGTCTACGGCGGTTTCATCGTCCAGGGCCTGACCCTCGGCACGCTGTTCGTGCTGTACGCGCGGGACCGCTGGAGCCAGGTGTGGCGCGGCCGGGTGCGCGATGTGTCCCCCGCGCTGCTCCCGGCCGTTGTCCGGGCGACCGCCGTGGCCGCTTCGGCGCTCCTGCTGGTGCCGTCCGCGCTGCACGTGCTGTGGGTCTCGGGCTCCGCCCGTGGGCTGTCGGCGGCCCGGGCCGTCGAGCGCACCAGCGACTTCTACGTCCTGGAGGGCGGGCGTCTGCTCTTCGCGGCCGCCGCCGTCACCGGCGTACTGATGCTGGTGTTCCGCCTCGGGCGGGCACTGCCGGTGAAGGTCCCGCTGGCGCTCGCCTGGGTCGGGTCGGGCGGGGTGGGCTGCTGGGGCGGCTGGCTACTGCTGTCGGTGCTGATGCCGCAGACCGATCCGGCCGACGAGGCGACGGCGCTTATGGCCCTGGCCTACGCTGGCGAAATGATCACGGGGGTTCTGCTGGGCTGCTGCGTGGCCGTCTTCCTGCGGCGGCGCGCGGCGTGAGAAGAGTGGGCACGGCGCTGTTCGGGCGGCGCGCACGGCTGCGGTGGGTCCATCTGATCCTGGGCGGCGCGCTGTTGATGCCCTACTGGCTGCTGGGCACGCTGGTCGTCGCGCCCCTCGTGGGCGAGGCCGGGATGTTCTCCAACTCCCTGGCGGTGCAGTTCGGGGCGTACGGCGTCGCCCTGCCGCTGGCCGCCGTGACGGCGCTGTTCCCGCTGGCCCGGCCCATGTCGGTGGCGGTGGCGCGGACGCTGTGCGGGGTCGCGGCGGACCGGTTCGCGGACGGGCCGGCCAGGTCGCGGGCGGCGCGGGTGCGCACGGCCGGGTGGTTCACGCTCCACGTGGGGCTGGGCGGGCTGGTCAGCGGGGCGTCGCTGGCGTTGCCGCCGTTCGCGGTGACGGTCATGCTCCTGCCCTTCTCGGCCGGGCTGCGGGAGGCGGCGCTGGTGGAGTTCTGGTCCCTGGACCAGCGGTGGCTGGTGTACGGCGGGGTGCCCGCGGGCCTCGCGATGCTGGTCGCGCTCGCGGCGGCGGCCGCCGGGGCGGGGGCGCTGCTGGCCAGGGAGGCGCCGCTGCTGCTGGGGCCGACGCCCGCGGACCGGCTGGCGGCGGCCGAGCGGCGCGCCGCCGAACTGGCCGTACGGAACCGTCTCGCCCGGGAGCTGCACGACTCGGTGGGCCACGCGCTGAGCGCCGTCACGCTCCAGGCGGGCGCGGCGCGCAAGGTGCTCGACAGCGATCCCGGGTTCGTCCGGGAGGCGCTGGCGGCCATCGAGGAGACCACGCGCCGCACGGTCGGCGAACTGGACGCCGTGCTGGGCCTGTTGCGGCAGGGCGAGGACGACGGGGAGCTGCCGGGGCGGCCGGGCCTGGAGGCGCTGGACGTGCTGCTGGCCGCGACCGGGCGGCACGTGTCGCTGACCGTGCGGGGCGGCGACGTGTCCGGCGTACCGGAGCCGGTGTCCCGCGAGGCGTACCGGATCGTCCAGGAGGGCTTGGCCAACGCGGCCCGGCACGCGGCCGGCGAGCCGGTGACGGTGACCATCGAGCGGTACGAGGACGAGTTGGAGATCACCATGGACAACCCCCTGCCCGCCCCTTCGGCGGACGCCCGGCCCCCGGTGGCCCGCCCCGGCGGCGGCCGCGGCCTGCGGGGCGTCGGCGAACGGGCGCGACTGCTGGGCGGCACCGCCGGGGCGCGCCCGGTGGACGGCGTGTGGCGGCTGTCGGCCCGCCTGCCGCTGAACGGGGGTGCTCAGTGATCCGGATCGTCCTGGCGGACGACGAGCGGATGGTGCGTACCGCGCTGCGCGTCATCCTGGACGCCGAGCCCGGCCTGGAGGTGGTCGGCGAGGCGTCGACCGGCGCGGAGGCGGTGTCCGTGGTGCGCGAGCAGCGGCCGGACGTGGTCCTGATGGACGTACGGATGCCGCAGATCGACGGCATTCGCGCCACCGAGCAGATCCTGGCGTCGGCGCCGGAGCCCGGGCCGCGCGTCCTGGTGGTGACGACGTTCGAGAACGACAGTTACGTGTACGACGCGCTGCGCGCCGGGGCGGCCGGGTTCCTGCTGAAGCGGGCGGCGGCGGAGGACCTGGTCGCGGCGGTCCGGCTGGTGGCGCGCAGCGACTCGCTGCTGTACCCGGCGGCGCTGCGGGGCCTGGCGGCCGAGTACGCGCG
This sequence comes from Streptomyces sp. NPDC049837, assembly GCF_040674455.1. Classification (NCBI taxonomy): domain Bacteria; kingdom Bacillati; phylum Actinomycetota; class Actinomycetes; order Kitasatosporales; family Streptomycetaceae; genus Streptomyces; species Streptomyces sp. NPDC049837. The sequence goes on from NZ_JBFAMP010000008.1 coordinate 98,581, forward strand.
GCGGCGCCCGGCGCCCGCCCCGCCATGGGCGGCGAGGCTGACCGAGCGGGAGGCGGAGGTGCTGCGGCTGATGGCGACGGGCCTGACGAACGCGGAGATCGCCCGGCGGATGGGCGTCGGCCCGGCGACGGCGAAGACGCACGTGGCGGCGGTGCTGGCCAAGACGGGGGCGCGGGACCGCACCCAGGCGGTGATCGCGGCGTACGAGTCCGGCTTCATCACCCCGTCCGACCCCCGCGCATGAACGTTCCCTGAGAAAACCGGCATCCCGGAACCCGCCGCTCCACCGTGTTCGTCCTTGTGTGCGGGATGAACAAGACGATCAGAAGAAGCGCCGTCTTCACCCTGCTGCTGGTGTTCGCCCTGCTGCTCCGGGCGACCTGGGTGCAGGCGTACGAAGCCAGGGCGCTCGCGGACGACAAGCACAACCGGCGGAACGTCATCGCGCAGTACGCCCATCCGCTCGGGGACATCATCGTGGCCGGTTCGCCGGTCACCGGCTCGAAGGAGACCAGGAGCGGGGACCTCCACTACAAGCGCACCTACAAGGACGGCGAGCTGTACGCGGCCGTGACCGGCTACAGCTCGCAGGCCTACGGGTCGAACCAGTTGGAGGGCATCTACTCCAAGGTGCTGGACGGCACCGACCCCCGGCTGAAGAACCCGATCGGCGCGCTCACCGGCAAGCAGACCGAGCCGGGTGATGTGCTCACGACGGTCGACCCGGCGGTGCAGAAGGCCGGGTTCGAGGCGCTGGGCGACGTCAAGGGCGCGGCCGTCGCCATCGACCCGAAGACCGGGCGCATCCTGGGCATGGTCAGCACCCCGTCGTACGACCCGTCGACGATCGCCGGGTCGACGGACGGCGAGGCCTGGAAGAAGTTGACCACCGACGAGGACAAGCCGCTGGTGAACCGGGCGATCCGGCAGCCGGTGGCGCCGGGCTCCACGTTCAAGCTGGTCGTCGCGGCGGCGGCGCTGGAGAACGGCCTGTACGGGTCGGTCGACGAGCGCACGAAGAGCCCGAACCCGTACCGCATGCCGGGCACCGTCACGGACCTGGAGAACGAGAACCCCTCGGCCCCGTGCGAGAACGCCTCGATCCGCGTGGCGCTCCAGTACTCCTGCAACAACGTCTTCGGCAAGCTCGCCGTCGACCTGGGCAAGGACAAGGTCAGGGCGATGGCGGAGAAGTTCGGCTTCAACGACGGCGAGCAGGACGTGCCGGTGCGCGCGTACCCGAGCGTCTACCCCTCCGGGATGGACAAGGCGCAGACGGCACTGTCGGGCATCGGGCAGTTCGATGTGACGGCCACGCCGCTGCAGATCGCCATGGTGTCGTCCGCCATCGCCAACGACGGCCTGCTGGCGGCGCCCCACATGGTGTCCAAGGTCGTGGACGCGGACGGCGACACCCTGAACGCGTACGAGGACGGCCAGACGCGGCGGATCGTCTCCTCCGCCACCGCCGAGCAACTGCGCAGCGCGATGGTCACGGTCGTCGAGGACGGCACGGGCTCCAACGCCAAGGTCGACGGCGCGGAGGTGGGCGGCAAGACGGGCACGGCTCAGCGCGGCGTGGATAACAGCAAGAAGCCGTACGCCTGGTTCACCTCGTACGCCAAGGACACGGAGACCGGCAAGGAGGTCGCGGTCGCGGTGCTGATCGAGGACTCCAACGCGCAGCGCGCGGAGGTCAGCGGCAACGGCCTGGCGGCTCCGGTGGCGCAGAAGATGATGGCGGCAGCGCTGAAGTAGCCCCCAGTGGGCGGCGGTTGGCGGCCGCACGGTATGCAGGCCCTGCGTACCCCTGTGCGTAGAAGGGCCCCGCCGTGCGACCGCCGCCCCGCCTTCTCCCCCGTTCGGGCACTGCGGTACGAGCGCCGGCCGGCCGGGCCCCGCGGCCCGGCCGGCCATGCCCCGCCCTCCCCGGACCTGACCGCGCTCAGCCGGCGGCGGCGCCGAACCAGGTGGGCAACGCGCCGAGCAGCTCCCGCTGGTCGTCACCGACCCAGGCCACGTGACCGTCCGGCCGCAGCAGGACGGCCGGCACGTCCAGTTCCTCGCTGACGTCGACCACGTGGTCGACCCGGTCCGCCCAGCCCGCCACCGAGAGCCGGCCGGTCCGGTCGAGCAGCAGCCCGCGGCCGCCGTGCGTCAGCTCGTAGAGGCGCCCCCGCTTCAGCGTCACGTCCCGCAGCCGCCGGCCGAGCAGTTCGTGCCCCTCGCCGACGTCGTAGCGGACCGCGATGGCGGTGATCTTCTCGATGAGGTACCGGTTCACCTCCTCGAATTCGATCAGTTCCGCCATCAGCCGGCGCACCGCCCGGGCACCCGGCTCGGAGGACAGCAGCTCCATCTGCGCCCGGGTGTTGTCCAGCACGTCGGCGGCCACCGGGCGCCGCTCGCTCTGGTAGCTGTCCAGCAGCCCCTCCGGCGCCCACCCGGCCACCTCGGCGGCCAGTTTCCAGCCGAGGTTGAACGCGTCCTGGATACCGAGGTTGAGCCCCTGCCCGCCGGTCGGCGGGTGGATGTGCGCCGCGTCGCCCGCCAGCAGCACCCGGCCGACGCGGTAACGCTCGGCCAGCCGGGTGGCGTCGCCGAACCGGGACAGCCAGCGGGGTGAGTGGACGCCGAAGTCGGTACCGGCGAAGTCCCGCAGCCGACGCTTGAACTCCTCCAGGGTCGGCGGGACCGTGCGGTCCTCGGCCACCCCCTCGGCGGGCACGATGACGCGGTACGTCCCGCCTTCGAGGGGCATGGTGCCGAACCGCCATTCGGTCTTGCGGACCTCCGCCACCACGGCCGCCAGTTCCTCCGGCGGGGCGGCCACCTCCATCTCGCCCAGCAGCGTCTCCACCCTGGCCGGCTCGCCGGGGAAGCCCACGCCGAGCAGTCGGCGCACGGTGCTGCGGCCACCGTCGCAGCCGACGAGGTAACGGGAGCGCAGCCGCGTGCCTCCCCCGCCGGCTACGCCCTCATTGGCGGGGGTGCCCCCACCGGCCAGCTCGGCGGTCACCCCGTCGTCGTCCTGGCTCAGCCCCACCAGCTCGCAGCCGCGCCGGATGTCGACGCCCAGCTCGATGGCGCGCTCGGTCAGCAGACGCTCGGTGGTGCTCTGCGGGATGCCGAGGACGTACGAATGCGCGGTGTCCAGCCTCGCGGGCCACGACGTGCCGATACCGGCGAAGAACCCGCCCGTCTCGTACTTCTGGCCGAGCGGCAGGAACCGCTCCAGCAGACCGCGCTGGTCCATCACCTCGATGCTGCGCACATGGAGGCCGAGCGCGCGGGCCTGCCTGGTCGGCTCCGCCAGCCTCTCCAGCACCACCACGTGCACACCGTGCAGCCGCAGCTCGCAGGCCAGCATCAGGCCGGTCGGTCCTCCACCGGCCACGATCACGTCAATCATCCGAACCCCCCATTCGATAAAGCGCACATACCGTGCGAATCAGTGATTTCCGCCAATTCTGGCTTCGGCCGGATATTCTCCAGCAGGACGGGGGCCTTGCCGCAAGGCCCCCTGTGCGCTATACGTTGAGAGTGGCAAGGAGTGGGTTGACCTCCTTGCCTTTGTCTTTCGGACCCCCTCCTTCACGGCACCCTGCGCGGGCCTAGCGTGGTGATCGTCAAAGGGAAGGAGGCCGGGGGTGCTGGAGCGGCTCAACCAGGCCATGGACCACATCGAGGACCGGCTCGACCGGTCGATCGACGTGGTCGCGCTGGCGCGCATCGCCGCCACGTCGGAGTACCACCTGCGCCGGATGTTCTCCGCGCTCGCGGGCATGCCGCTGTCGGAGTACATCCGGCGCCGGCGGCTCACCGTCGCGGGCGCCGAGGTGCTCGCCGGACGTGACTCGCTGCTGGAGATCGCGGTGCGTTACGGCTACGGCTCGGGCGAGGCGTTCGCGCGCGCGTTCCGTGCCGTGCACGGCGTCGGGCCGGGCGAGGCCCGCCGCGACGGTGCCGCGCTCGTCTCCCAGCCCCGGCTGACCTTCCGCCTGACCGTCGAGGGCAGCAGCAGCATGCGTTACCGCGTCACGGACCGGCCGGACTTCACCGTCATCGGCTTCAAGGCCCGGGTGCCACTGGTCCATACGGGGCCGAACAAGGCGATCACCGATTTCGTGCGCGGAATCGAGCCGCAGGCCCTGGAGCGTCTGGAGCGCCTGTCGGACCAGGAGCCGGGAGGCATCGTCTCGGTCTGTGACGGCCTGGACCCGAGCCGCGCCGAGGGCACCGAGCTCGACTACTACCACGCGGTGATCACGTCCGCGTCCGCGCCCGAGGGCACGGCCTCGCTGGCCGTCCCGGCCGGCACCTGGGCGGTCTTCACCACCTCCGGACGGGCGCCGGACGCCATCCAGGAGCTGTGGCGGGACGTCTTCACCGAGTGGTTCCCGTCCAACCCGTACCGCGGCCGCCCCGGCCCGGAGATCCTGCGCACCCGGCTGTCGCCGGACAGGACGGAGGCCGACGCCGAGCTGTGGCTTCCGGTGGAGCGGGAGCGGGACTGACGACCGGGAGAGTCACTGGCTCCCGACGCCCACCCACTGCTCGATCGGGTCGATCGCGAAGTACACGGCGAACAGTGCCGCCGCTCCCCACAGCAGCGGGTGGACCTCGCGGGCCTTGCCCAGGACCGTCTTGATGACGACGTAGGCGAGGAAACCGGCTCCGATGCCGTTGGTGATGGAGTACGTGAACGGCATGACCGCGACCGTCAGGAACGCGGGGATGGCGATCTCGTACCGCTCCCAGTCGATGTGCCGCACCTGGGCCATCAGCAGGAAGCCGACGGCGACCAGCGCGGGGGCGGCGGCCTGGGCGGGGACGACCGTGGCGAGCGGGGTGAGGAAGAGCGCCACGGCGAAGAGGCCGCCGGTGACCAGCGAGGCGAGGCCGGTGCGGGCGCCTTCCCCGACGCCGGCGGCCGATTCGATGTACGAGGTGTTGGAGGACGAGGAGGCGGCGCCGCCCGCGACCGCCGCGGCGCCGTCGATGAGCAGGATGCGGCCGATGCCCGGGACCTTGCCGTTCTCGTCGAGGAGGCCCGCCTCGCTGGAGACGCCGACGACCGTGCCCATGGTGTCGAAGAAGTCACTCAGCAGGAGGGTGAACACCAGCAGGACCAGGGTGACGGCCCCGACCTGCTCGAACGCGCCGAAGAGGCTGAAGGAGCCGACGAGGCCGAAGTCGGGGGCGGCGACGATGTCGTCGGGGATGGTGGGCACGGTCAGGCCCCAGGCGAGCGGCTCGATGTCGGCCAGCTCGTTGATGACGATGGCGACGACGGTCATGACGACGATGGAGACCAGGATCGCGCCGCGCATCTTGCGGGCCATGAGCGCGATGGTCAGCAGCACGCCGAGGCAGAAGACCAGGACCGGCCAGCCGCCGAGCTGCCCGGTGGCACCGAGCTGGACGGGCACGGTACCGGTGTCGCCGGGGATGCGGGTGACGAAGCCCGCGTCGATGAAGCCGATGAACGCGATGAACAGGCCGATGCCGACGCTGATGGCCTGCTTCAACTGCTGCGGGATGGCGTCCATCACGGCCTCCCGCAGCCCCGTGACCACCAGGACGCAGATGGTGAGCCCCTCCAGGACCACCAGCCCCATCGCGTCGGCCCAGCTCATCAGCGGGGCGAGCTGGAAGGCGACGACGGCGTTGAGGCCCAGTCCGGCGGCGATGGCGAGCGGGAGGTTGCCGCCGAGCCCCATGACGGCGGTCATCACGGCGGCCACCAGCGCGGTGACGGTGGCGAGTTGCGGCCCGGACAACTGCGTACCGAACTTGTCCTCGACGCCACCCAAAATGAGCGGGTTGAGGACGAGGATGTACGCCATCGTGAAGAAGGTGGCGAACCCGCCGCGGACCTCGCGTGCGAAGCTCGATCCACGTGCGCTGATGCGGAAGTGGCGGTCGACGGCCCGTGCCGCCGCCTGTGCTGCCGTCATGGGACTCCTCGCCGGATGGGGGTGCACCGATTGTCGCCGCGCGGGGCGCCGTTCCGGGTTTACGGCATGTAACACCTCGCGCGACGACCATCCCCCCCCGTCGGCTCAGGCGCCGGCCGGCGGCGTCCCCCAGGCCAGGGTGGTGCCCGTGTACGCCGGGACCGCCGGGGCGTCGGCGTACGCGGTCGACACCGAACGGCTGTAGTCGTCCGCCTCGTTGAAGGCGGACCAGTCGGACTTGCTCATCCGCACCTGGATGTCCCCGGTGTCCCGCCCGGCCGCCAGGGACCCGGCGGCGAACGTCACCTCCAGGTAGGCGTCCGCCCCCGCCACCGGCGTGGCCATCGGGACCACCCTGAGCCTCACCTGGGCGCAGCCCACCGCCGCGTAATCGCACCAGGCGCTGACCGAGGGCGATCCACCGTCCCGGGTGAAGTAGTAGCGCAGGGACACGGTGCTCAGGTCGAGCGCGGCCGAGCCGGTGTTGACCACCTGGAGCCCGGGCCGGATGGCGTTGTCCGTCGCCGACGAGTCGTTGTTCCGGTACCGGACCTTCACCGCGCCCGGCGGGCTGCCGCCCGGCGCGGTCGTGACGCTCACGGGGGCGGACGGCGCCGACACGTTGCCGGCCGCGTCCCGGGCGCGCACCGCGTAGGTGTACGCGGTGGAGGGCGTGAGCCCGGTGTCGGTGTACGTGGTGCCGGTCACCGGCGCCGCGTTCACCCTGGCCGTGCCCCGGTACACGTCGTAGCCGGTCACCCGTACGTTGTCGGTCGCCGCCGTCCACGACAGCGAGACGCTGGCCGCCGTCCTGGCCGTGCCGGCCAGGCCGGCCGGGGCGGTGGGCGCGGTGGTGTCCGCCGGGTCACCGTCCCCGTACACCTCCCGCAGGCTGATGCCCGTGGTGCTGCCCGTGCCGCCGAGCGGCACCTCGTGGTCGAGGCTGACGAACTTGCCGCCGTGCTGCCACAGTGCGGGCTTCAGCAGGGCGTACTTCTGCTCGTCCCACGACTTCCAGTCGTCGAGCAGCAACCCCCCGGTGTCACCGGAGTTGGGGTTGATACACCAAAACGTCTGGTGAAGACGGTGTTCCACAATGAGATCACGCAGCGCCTTCATCCACTTCTCATTCGGTCCGCCGTCGAGGAAGCCTCCCCACTCCCCGATGAGCAGCGGGGCCCGGTTCTCCTTGTGCAGGTACAGCCAGTTGGGGTCCCAGACGTCCCGTTCGAGGGTCGTGCGGTTCCAGTCGCCGTTGAACCAGGGCTGGGCATGGACCAACGGCCCGTAGTCGTGCGGCGAATACACCAACTGGTCGTTGCCGGTTCCCAGGTCCACGGGGTGGTCGCGGACGCCGCGCAGATTGCCGCCCCACCAGGTGGAGTGGTAGTCGGCCGGGTTGGTGGAGGTCCAGCTCACGCCCGCCTTGGGGTACACCTCGATGCCCTCGCACAGCACCAGCAGGTGGGGATTGATCGCCAGAATGCGCTTACCCGCCGTCTCGCAGGCGTACTTGAAGTTGTCCTGGTCGGCCGAGCCGTCCCACTTGGCGCGCGGGGTCTCGTTCGCCCTGCCGTGCGGCTCGTTCTTGACGTCCATGGCGACGAGGGTGTCGTCGTTCCTGTACCGCGCGGTCACCCACTCCCAGGCACTGTAGAACTGCTCGGGCGTGATGGCGCCCTTCCACCACACCGGGTACACGTGGCCGGAGTTGTCGGCCTCCGCGCTGTGCACGTCGAGCATCACCTTGATGCCGTACTGCTTGCACAGGGCGAGCCAGTGGTCGAAGACCTCCAGCGAGGTCTTGCCGGCGAGCTCGGGGTTGGCGTGGGTGTTGACGTTCGGGACGGTGGCCTGGCCGTTCTTCCACTCCAGCAGGAGCTGCGTGGAGATCGGCACGCGGACGATGTTGATGCCCCGGTCGGCCATCGACTTGGTGATGCCGGTGATGTTGCCGGACCACAGGCCGTGGAAGACCCGCTCGGTGGCGTTGAAGCCGAACCAGTTGGCGCCCGTCAGCCGGACCTCGTTGCCGTTCGCGTCGACGATCTTGTTGCCCCGGGTGTGCAGCCAGTCGTCCCCGGGAGCGGTGGCGGCCGCCGCCCCCGGGTCACCGGCCTGGCCGGCGCTCGCCGGGGCGGCGGTCGCCAGTAACCCGGCGGTCAGCACCGCGGCGACCAGCGCCCGGACGCGGCGGAGCCTGCTCGCTGTTCGTGACAGTCCCACTGTGTGTCCCCTTCTTCCGATGGGTGTGGGAGCGCTCCCAAGTCGCGCTGTTCATCAAGCCAGGCACCGCAGGCGCTGTCAACCTCCCCGGCAGGACCGCCTCAGCAGACCTTCCCGGCCCCCGCCCGCCTGCCCACGAGCCCCGGCACCGCCCGCGCGTCGTCCACCTTGGTACGCAGCGTGGGCGTCCAGCCGGCGCCGGACCGCAGCGGGTCCTCCGGGTTCAGCGCGTTGTGGGCGGCGACCAGGTCGACCGCCCGGCCGTTGACGCGGTTGCCCACCGCGGTGACCGGCGCGTCCTTCCACTTCTTCAGGATCTTCCCGGCGGCGACCCCTTCGGGCAGGGTGAAGGCGTTCTTCTCGGCGTACAGCCCCGACTCGAACCCGACGCCGAAGCTGTACGCATACCCGCCCTTCACCACATAGTGGTTGTTGTACGCGTCCACCTGCCCGAAGCGGACGCGCGGGGCGCGCTCGACGACGCCCGTGAAGAGGTTGTGGTGCAAGGTGACCTTCAGCTTGCCCGCGTCGGTGGCCGCCGCGCTGTCACTGTTGCCGATCATCAGGGTCTTGTCGTGGTCGGCGAAGACGTTCCAGGAAGCCGTGACATGGTTCGCGCCGCGCACGATGTCCAGCTCCCCGTCGTGCTGCTGGTACACCTCCCCGAAGTAACGGGGCAGCGAGCTGTCCGGATACCGGCCGTCCGTAAAGGTGTTGTGGTCGATCCACACGTGCGTGGAGCCGTACACGACCATCGAGTCGTACTCGGAGTTCCAGGCCCCGGTCGCACCGTCCGTGGGGTCCCACTGCGGGAAGCAGTCGAGCGGGCTCTCCATGGTGAGGTTGCGGACGATGACGTTGTCCACGTCCCGGATCTGGAGGCTGCCACCAGCGATCCCCGCATCCTTGCCCACACCGACGATGGTGGTGTTGGCGGGGACGTACGCCTTGATGGCCCGGCCCTGATTGGCGGCCGAAACACTCCGCAGGTCCTCCTGAGGACCGCTGACGGGTGTGTCGTACCCCCACACAGCGGGGTCGTAGTCGGCGAGGTACCTGGCGAAGTCGTAGCCGTCGGCCTCGAACGCCTCACAGCCGCCTTCCGTGGCGTTCAGGGTGCCCACCACACGGATGATCTTCGGCGCGCCGCCGCCGGCCGCCAGCGCGGCCTTGAACTCGGCCCAGGTCCGGACCGTATGGGTGTGCGCGGCGGCCGCACCACCCGTGGTGCCCGCGCCCTCGGACGCCCAGCCGTCACCGGCGGGGAGCGTCTGACGGCCGAGGTCGGCCGCATGAGCGGGACCGGCGGACAACATGAGGACAGCCACCGAGGCACTTATGACTCTGGTACGCATTCCTACTCCTTGTCAGTGGGCCAGGTGATCCAGGCGGCGGGTACGGGCTCCTCCAGCCGCCGTACGTCGCGGGCGGCCGGCACCCCGCGCTCCCGCAGGCCCGCCGCCACCAGCCGCGCCACTTCGATGGCGCCACGCGGCGTGAAATGGGTGTTGTCCGTGAAGTACGCCTTCGACGGCTCGGGCCCGAGCTTCTGCCACTCGGCGAGCGACGCCGCCTGTACGTCCACGAGCGGTACGCCCTCCTCGGCGGCGAGCGCCCGCATGGCGGCCGGGTACTCCCCGTGCGTCGGCACGGCGTTGCCCCCGGCGTCGAACCTGCGTCGCTCGACGGGCGTCAGCAGCACGGGTCGCGCCCCGCGCGCCCGCGCCCCGGCCACGTACCGGAGCAGGTGCTCGCGGTAGGTCGTCCACGGCTCGGTGTACCGGGCGGGATCGGCGGCCTTCTGGTCGTTGTGCCCGAACTGCACGAGCAGCAGATCACCGGAACAGACCTCCCCGAGCAAGGCATCGAGGCGGCCCTCATCGATGAAACTCTTCGAACTGCGCCCGTTGACCGCGTGGTTGGCCACGGACAGGCGTGCGGTGAGGAAGAAGGGCAGGGCCATGCCCCACCCGGTCTCGGGTGCGGCGTCGGCGTACTTCTGGGCGGCGGTGGAGTCACCGGCGATCCACACCGTCCGGTTGCGCGGCCGTGCCCCGGCGGTGCCCGCACTCGCGTGCACGAGGGGAAGGCCGGCGGCGAAAGCAGCCACGGTCCGTCTCCGACTCAAAGACATGATGGAAACCTCTCGTACGAAAGAGAAAGCCGACGTCCGGCCGGGGCGGGGCCGTGCAGGGTCGCCCCCGCAGAGGTTGGCGGCGAAGGACGGGCTCCCCTTACCGGCGCCCAAGGCCGCCGGCCTCGAGGAGGTGAGCCCGGAGGGCCCCGCCCCCCACCCACCGGCAGCGACCGCACGGCGGGTGGGTGCACCGGCCCATGGGGCCGGGCAGGGTCAGGACTGGTTGCGCTCGTTCCACTCCGCCTGCGCCGCGTTGAGCTGCTCGGCGAGCGTGTCGGCGAACTCCTTCGCCGTCATCGAGCCGAGCAGCACCTTCTGGAAGTTCGGCTCGTTGTCAGCCTTGCTGATCTTGTTCCAGTCGGGCAGGTAGTACGGCAGCTCCACGATCTTGGTGGAGCCGTCCGTGAGCGCCTTCGCGCCCAGTCGGGTGGCCTCGGCCTCGTTCATCCACGGGTCGGCCGCCGCCTCCGTGTTCGCCGGTATGGCGCCCGCCGACTCGTTCCACTTGCTGTTGGACTCGTGCGAGACGGCGAACTCGATGAACTTCCACGCCGCGGCCTTGTTCTTGCTGCTCTTGAACAACCCCAGCCCGTCCACCGGGTTGGAGACCTGCACCCGCGTACCCCCGTCCCCCACCGGATTGGGGATACCCGCGAACTTGTCCTTGCCGAGGGCCTTCACGTGGTCGGTGTACGAGCCGAGGTTGTGGCTCAGCATGCCGATGGTGCCGGTGTCGAACTGGGCGACCATCTTCTTGAAGTCGTTGTTGACGTCCGCCTCGGGCGTGGTCGTCTTGTACAGCTTGACGTACTTCTCCAGCGCCGCCACGTTCTTCGGGTCGTTGACGGTGGTCTTGTCACCGTCCCAGAAGGACGTGATGCCCGACTGCCCGTACATCGCGTCCAGCGCCTGCGCGATGGAACCCGCGCCGCCCCTGATCGTGTACCCGAACCGGTTCTTCTCGACCTCGGTCAGCTTCGCGGCCGCCTCGTAGAACTTCGCCCAGGTCGTCGGCGCCTCCAGGCCCGCCGCCCGGAACAGGTCCGTGCGGTAGTACAGCGTGCCGTTGCTGGCCGACGTGGGCACCGAGTACATCTCGTCGCCCCGCCCGCCGGCCGACTTGACCGACGCGACCATGCTGGGGACGAGCTTGCCCTTGAGGGACGAGTCCTCGATCCGGCCGCCGACCGGCTCCAGGGCGTCCTGGGCGACGATGTTGGCGAGGTACGCGGCCCCGACGCCGCCGACGTCCGGCAGGCCGCCGCCCGCGATGGCGGTGTCGTACTTGGACTGCACGTCCTCGCTCGGTATCGGGACGTACGTCACCTTGATGCCGGGGTTCCTGGCCTCGAAGTCCTTGATGATCTCCTGCCACACGGCGGTGCGCACACCACCGTTGTTGTCCCAGAAGACAATGGTTCCCTTGCCGGAACCCTCCTCGCCGGCGGCGGTGGTGCCGTCGTCACCGCACGCGGTGGCGGTCAGGGCGAGCACGGCGGCCAGCGACACACCCACCGCGGCCCTGCGACGTCTGCGGAACTTCACATCATCCATGAGCGGCTCTCTCTATCGGTTCGTGCGGGAGTGGTGCGGTGCCCAGCCGTCCCGGCCCGCGAGGTAGTCGGCGACCTCGTGGCGGGCGGCGTCGGCGTCGGACATCTGCGGGCGGTCGGCGGTGACGACGGCGCCCGGGCCGTACGTGCGGTACTCGCTGAAGCGGGCGTCCTTCCACGAGAAGCCGCCCATGTCGGTCCACGGCGACGCCTTGATCGCGGCGGGCAGCTCCGTCTCCCGGATCAGCACCTGGCCGATCGCGTCCGGGTTGCCGCCCGGGTGCCAGGGGCGGCCGAGGTGGAAGGTGCCGGCCGGGGCGTCGCTGACGATCCGGGACCGGGTGATCAGGAAGCCGTACGGGTTGTCCTTCCAGGTGCTGGCGGCGGTGACGTACCCGTTGTTGGTGGCCGAGCCACGGCTGAGCGCCCGGATCAGGGACCGCTCGATGACGGTCGTCGCGCGCCCGTAGACGAAGTCGACGTCGCCCTCGATGTACGAGTCGCGGATGTAGACCCGGCTGATGGCGTCCAGCCGGGGGCTGTCGGTCATCAGGGTGTCCTGGTTGCCCTTGAAGGCGGTGTTCTCGAAGACGATCCGGTCGCCCGTCGTCTTCATCGCCAGCGCCTGCTCGGCGTTCAGCTCGACCGCCGCCTCGTCGAAGTCGTTGACGAAGGTGAGGTTGCGGGCGGCGACGTCGGAGGCGGCGATCAGGACGGTGGCGCTGGCGCTGGACCCTCCGTACGCGTTCGGCGTGTCGTACACGATCACGGTGTCGTCCCGGTCCGCGCCCGTGCCGACCAGGGCCAGCCTCGGCTTGTCGGCGGGAACGCGGACCTTCTCGCGGTACGTCCCCGGGGCGATCCGCACCGTCACGAGCCCGTCGTTGCCCGCCGGGACGGCGTCCACGGCGGACTGCACGGTGGGGTACGCGGCGGGCACGTCGAGCACGGTGTCGACGCCGATCGTCTTCTGCGGCCCGGCGAACCGCTTCACCAGAGCGGGCACGGCGGCGGCCGGATCGAGCCGGTACGCGTAGAGGTCACGCGGCTCGAAGGCGGCGCCCCACTCGTCATGACGGCCGGTGGTGCCCCGCAGAACGGAGCCACGCTCCACCAGCTCCGCCGTCGCATCGGCCTGGTACGGGTGCTGGACGCCGTCGTAGTAGCTGTTCTCGATGACCATCCGGGTCCGGCCGCGTGCCCAGTTGCCGTACGACCAGACGGGGTCGCCGTCCGCGGCCTGCGCGGAGAGGTAGTTGTTGTAGAGGTGGGCGTAGGCGCAGTTGTCGGCGGACGGGTTGCGCTGCTTGGTGCCGCTGAACCAGTTGTGGTCGATGGTGATCTGGGTGGTGACGTTGTCCGTCCAGCCGATGCCGAAGGCCTTGTTGTGGTTGTCGAAACGGTTGTACGAGACGGTGACGTACTGGCTGTCCTTGCGGACGTCGAGCAGTCCGTCGCCCATGTGCGTGAAGCGGTTGTGGTCGATCCAGACGTGGTGGACGGAGTCCATCTGGATGGCGTCGAAGTCGTTGGTCTTGCCGTCCCAGTCGCCCTCGACGTAGGAGTCCCGGATGGTGAGGTTGCGGATGATGACGTTGTGGGTGCCGGGCTTGAGGTTCAGCTCGCCGTGGACGATCTCGCCGCTGGTGCCGACGCCGACGATGGTCTTTTCGGAGGCGACGGTGATCGAGGACCCGAAGGGTTCGACGGCGATCGCGCCGGCGACCCGGATGACGTAGGGCTCGGCGGCGCCCGCGTACTTCGCGAGGTCGGCCTGGGTGCGGACGGTGACGACCTTGCCGCCCCGGCCGCCGGTGGTGCCGCCGGCGAGGGAGGCGAAGCCGTGGGGTTCGTCCGCCCATGCCTGGTGCCTCTGCGCCGGCACGGGTACGGGTACGGGCGCGGCCTCGGCCGGGGCGGCCGCGCCCAGGCCGAGCGCGGCCACGAGGGCGGTGACCGCTGCCAGGGCCCTGCCCGGCAAGCGCTTGCTGCATAGGTACGGCATGGCGGCTCCAATCGACGTACATGACAAGTCAGTTGACGTGGAACTCGGTGAACGTGGCCGTCCCGGCACTCCCCTGTCCCTCGGGCGCCACCGCGAACAGGCCGAGCAGGGCCCCGACCCAGCGCCAGGGCGTGGCGGCGAAGACCGGGCCCGAAGACCGCCACCCGTCTCCGTCCCCCGTGTCGGCGGAGAACCGGCAGCGCGCGCCCGGCGACACCTCGACGCGCAGCCGCACCGCCCGCCCGACCTCATCCCCGCTCCCGCTCCCGCCCCCTCCCCCGCCCCCGGAATCAGGCACCACGCGCGCGTGCGCCGCGTCCCGCTCGCGCTCGGCGACCGCCTCGGCGAACCGGTGGACCAGCCGCACCTCACCGCCCGCGCCCCGCTCCAGCCCGATCCATGAGAAGGCGTCACCCAGGACGGCGAGCCCCGCGCGGGCGCCCGGTTCGGTGGACCCCAGGGTCAGGGACACCTCGGCCGTGAACGTCTCGGCGGGCAGCCGCTGGGTGAGGACGTTCGGCAGGAGGCGGAGGTCATGCGCGTCGGGGCTCCGCACGCAGGCCAGCCGCAGCCCGTCACCGCCGTGCTCGACGGTCCACCCGGCACGCCGGTTCGCCGTCCACTGCCACTGCCGCCCGTACCGCCCGCCCGGGAAGGCGTCGTCGGTCGCGGGCTCCCCGACGGGCTGTGGCGGGGCGGCCGGTTTGCGGTGGACGCGCACGGGCTCGCCGCCGTCGCCGAGCACGGGCCAGCCGTCCGCGTCCCACGCCATCGGCTGGAGGTGGACGACCCTCCCGTACGCGCCGCGTGCCTGGAAGTGCAGGAACCAGTCCTCGCCCGCCCGGGTGCGCACCCAGCCGCCCTGGTGGGGACCGTTGACGTCGGTGGAGCCCTGCGCGAGGACGGCCCTCTCCTCGTACGGCCCGAAGAAGTCCCGCGACCGGAAGGCGCCCTGCCAGCCGGTCTCCACTCCCCCGGCCGGGGCGAAGATCCAGAACCAGCCGCCGTGCCGGTAGAGCTTGGGCCCCTCCAGGGTGAACCAGCCGGGGATCCGGTCACCGTCGACGATGACCTCGCCCTCGTCGAGGAGGGTGCGGCCGTCCCGGCTCATCCGGTGGCCGGTGAGCCGGTTCTTCACGCCCGACCGGGACTTGGCCCAGGCGTGCACGAGGTACGCCTCGCCGGTCTCGTCGTCCCACAGGGGGCAGGCGTCGATCAGGCCCTTGCCCGCCTTCAGCAGGTGGGGCTCGCTCCACGGTCCCCGGATGTGCTCGGCATGCACCTGGTGGATGCCGTGGTCGGGATCCCCCCAGAAGATCCAGAAGCGGCCGTCGGCGTGGCGCAGGGACGGCGCCCACACGCCCCGGTCGTGGCGGGGCGCGGCGAAGTCGGCGGCCGGCTCCAGCCGGTCCAGGGCGTGCCCGATGAGCGACCAGTTGACGAGGTCGCGGGAGTGCAGGAGGGGCAGCCCGGGGGCGCGGCCGAAGCTGGAGGCGGTCAGGTAGAAGTCGTCCCCGACGGCGACGACGTCCGGGTCGGACCAGTCGGCGTTCAGGACGGGGTTGCGGTAGGTGCCGTCGCCGAGGTCGGCGGTCCACACCGGTGTCATGACAGGGCCTTTCGTACGAGGGCGGCGGCTTCGCCCCGGCCCAGGGCGCCGTCGGCGACGACGGTCACCACGCGGCGTACGACGGTGGCCCCGGTCGCGATGGGCAGGCGCTCGTCCCAGACGAGGGAGGAGCCGACGCCGGGGTACTCCCCGGTGCGGACGAACCAGGGGTCCTTGCGGGTCCCCTCGGTGGCGCCGGCGAAGACGAGCGTCCAGTCGGGGCCGGTGAGGGCGAGCCAATCGGCGACCCGTCCGTGAACCGAGCTTTCACCCTGCACGTCGGCGGTGAAGACGCCCGGCGCGGCGGCCTGTCGAGGGGCGCGCCAGAAGAAGCCGCCGTAACCGGCACCTTGGCGGCCGTTTGTGGCGGGGGACCCTATGGAGAGGTTTTCGGGGCCGGGGTTGGTGAGCGAGAAGGTGAAGTCCAGGGCCCAGGCGGTGGCCGTCAGTTCGGTGGCGGCGACGGTCCGCCGCTCGCGCAGCAGCTCGCGGCCTTCGGCGCGCCAGGAGAGGTCCTCGACGAACCCGTCCGGGTCGCGCAGCTTCCAGCCCTCGTGGTACTGGACGCCGTGGTTGTCGAGGTCGGCCGGCCCCCGGTCGCGCACATAGGTGCGGCCGCCCCAGAAGTTGTGGCCCGACACATCGGGGACGGCGACCGAGACGCCCAGGTGGTGAAGGTGGTCCTCGGGGCGCTCCTCGGTGACGGGGGTGCCCCCGAGGGTGGTGACCGGGTGGAGGTAGGGGCGGGGCGAGAGGCGGAGGGCGAGGTCCGGCCGGTGGAGGTAGCGGGCGACGGGGCGGCCCGCACAGCGCAGAAGAACGTTCATGGGGAGCTCTCCAGTTCGGCGAAGAGGGAGAGGGTGTCGGCGCTCGCGTGGACGAGCCCGTCGATGCCCTTGACCACGCGGCGGTTCCCGTCCGCGTACCAGGACCCCTCGGGGAGCGGGCGCGGGTCGGGGGCGGTGCGGACGGCTTCGACGAGGCGCATGAAGGCGCCGGTGCGGTGCGGCGGTACGAGCAGGTCGTCGCCGCCACGCAGGTGGGCGATCAGGTTCTCCAGCAGGTCCGTGCGGCCGTGGAGGGTCTCCACGGGGCCGTGCCCGGCGCGCTGCACCAGGACCCGGTCCTGCTTGTACCAGAACGTGATGCGGCCGTGGCTGCCGTGGACGATGACGTACGGCTCGCCGGGCCGCTCGGCGCAGAGCGTCACGGCGACGGTGACGGGTGTGCCGCGTGCCGTGGTGATGCGTACGCAGGAGGTGTCGTCGGCCTCGATGTCGTTGGCCCGAGCGAGGTCGAGTTCGATGCCGGTGACGTCCTCGGCATGCGGGCTGCCGTCGAGGGCGAGGGCGGTGGCCACGGCGTGGGCGAGCGGGTTGGTGAGGACCCCGTCGACCACGTCCGTGCCGTCGTCCAGGCGCCGTTTCCCGGCCCACGGGGCGCGCCGGAAGTAGGCCTCGTCGCGGACCCACGCCCCGGCGGCCCCGATGCCCCTGAGACTCCCTATGGCGCCGTCCGCGACGAGTTCGGCGATGGCGGGCAGGGCGTGCGAGCCGAGCGACTGGAAGCCGATCTGGCAGGCGGTGCCGGCCCGGCGTACCCCGTCCGCCATGCGCCGGAACTCGGCCCAGGAGGGCGCGGGGGGCTTCTCCAGCAGGATGTGCGCGCCGTGCCGGGCGGCGGTGAGGGCGAGCGGGGTGTGGGTGTCGATGGGCGTGCAGATCACGGCGATACGAGCGTCCGTGGCCTCCAGAAGGGCCGCGAAGTCGGCGGACTGCGCCACGTCGCCGACGCCGTCCCGTTCAGCCGCGTCGAGGGGCCGCAGCTCGCAGACGCCCACGAGGCGTACGAGGCCCGCCCGCTGGAGGCGAAGGATGTTGTCCAGGTGCCAGCGCCCGTGGCCTCGGGCGCCCGCCAGGACGAGCGGTATCGGGGTCATGAGGTCCATGAGGTCTCAGCCCTTCACCGCGCCGGCGCTGAAGCCGGTGATGAGCCACTTCTGGATGAACGCGAAGACGATCACCACCGGTACGGCGGCGACGACACCGCCCGCCGCCAGCGCGCCGAGGTCCACGCTGTCGGAGCCGATGAGGGTGTTGAGGCCGACGGGGATGGTCTGCTTGTCCTGCCGGCTCAGGAACATCAGGGCGAACAGGAAGTGGTTCCAACTGTGGACGAAGGCGAAGGAGCCGACCGCGATCAGCCCGGGCCGCAGCAGCGGCAGGACGACGGCGCGGAAGGCGCGGAAGCGGGAGCAGCCGTCCACCCAGGCGGCCTCTTCCAGGGAGACCGGCACGTTCTTGATGAACCCGCTGATCAGGATGATGGACAAGGGCAGTTGGAAGACCGTTTCGGCGATGATGACGCTGGCCGGCGAGTTGATCAACCGCATCTCGCGGAAGATCTCGAAGAGTGGCACCAGCATGAGCGCGCCCGGGATGAACTGGGAGCACAGCAGCGCCAGCATGAAGCCGTTCTTGATCCGGAAGTCGAAGCGGGCGAGCGCGTAACCGCCGGAGAGGGCTATGAGGGTCGTGGTCACCAGCGTGGCGACGCCGACGAGCATGCTGTTCTGGAAGAAGACCCCGAAGCTGCGCTCGTTCCAGACCTTGTCGAAGTGTTCGAAGGTCAGCGGCCAGGGCACCAGTGACGTCGATCCGGCGGGCCGCAGGGCGAACAGCAGCATCCAGTAGAACGGGACGAGCGTGAAGAGCAGGTACAGCCCGAGCGGGACGTAGATCTGCCAGCGCGGTACGTCGTCGAAGGCGCGCTCCCGCTGGGGCGTGCGTCGTGTCCCCGACGGGGGCAGCGGCGGCTGGGGCGCGGGCACGCGCGCGTGGCTGCCCTTTTCCGCGAGTTGGGCGGTCATGAGCGGTCGCCTCCGAACTTGCTCAGGCGCAGATAGAGGATCGAGCAGAAGAGGAGGATCACGAACGCGACGGTGGTGAGCGCGGAGGCGTAACCGAAGTCGTGGCCCTCGATACCGGTGTTGGCGATCATCAGGGGCAGCGTCGTGGTGACCCCGGCGGGGCCGCCGCCGGTGAGGGTGTAGAGCAGGTCGACGTTGTTGAACTCCCAGACGCCGCGCAGCAGCGTGGAGAGGATGATCGCGTCCTTGAGGTGCGGCAGCGTGATGTGGAAGAACTGCCGCAGCCGGCCCGCCCCGTCCACGGACGCCGCCTCGTACAGGTCCCTGGGGATGGACTGGAGGTCGGCGAGGATGAGGATGGCGAAGAAGGGGACGCCGCGCCACAGTTCGGCGACGACGGCCGCCCAGAACACGGTGCCCGTGTCGGAGAGCACGGAGGTGCCGTACGAGCCGATGCCGACGTCGGCGAGGTAGCGGCTGACGCCCGTGGAGGGGTTGTAGAGCAGCATCCAGATGGTGGTGGTCAGCACGCCGGAGACGGCCCACGGCGAGAACACCAGGGCGCGGGCGACGGCCCGGCCGACGAACGTCTGGTTGACCAGCAGGGCCAGCACCAGCCCGAGGGCGAGTTGCAGGCCGACCTGGACGACGACCCACTTGGCGCTGAAGCCGAGCGTGGACCAGAAGAGCGGGTCCTCGGTGAAGACGCGGGTGAAGTTGTCCAGGCCCGCATAGCCGTTCTTCCACGGCTTGGTGACGTTGTAGTGCTGGAGGCTGTAGTAGAAGACGCTCAGTACCGGATAGGCGATGAAGCCCAGCATCAGCAGGCCGGCGGGCGCGATCAGCAGGTACGGCAGGCGGCGTGGTTCGGCTCCGGTCCCCGTGCGGCGGCGGCCGGCCCGGGGGCGTTCCGCCACGGCTGCGGCTTGGGCCATGACATGTCTCCGTTCGTCATTGCGTGGAGTGAAGCGCTTTCCGGATCACGTTCGAGATCCCGGACGCACCGGATTCCCGAGTCGGTACCGGGGCGTTTCAGCCCGCGTAGGGGTCCGGGACCTCGCCGGCCCTGGCCAGGAACGCGAAGTCGCAGCCGGTGTCGGCCTGGGTGATGTGCTCGCTGTAGAGCGCCCCGTAGCCGCGCCCGTACCGGGCGGGCGGCGGGGTCCAGGCGTCCCGGCGCCGCCGCAGCTCCTCCTCGGTCACGTCCAGGTGGAGCGTGCGCGCCTCGACGTCGAGGGTGATGAGGTCGCCGGTGCGCACCAGGGCCAGGGGGCCGCCGACGTACGACTCGGGCGCGACGTGCAGCACGCACGTGCCGTAACTGGTGCCGCTCATCCGGGCGTCGGAGATCCGCACCATGTCCCGCACGCCCCGCTTGAGCAGGTGGTCGGGGATGGGGAGCATCCCGTACTCGGGCATCCCGGGGCCGCCCTTGGGTCCGGCGTTGCGCAGCACCAGGACGTGGTCGGCGGTGATGCCGAGGGCCGGGTCGTTGATGGTGCGCTGCATGGTCCGGTAGTCGTCGAAGACGACGGCGGGGCCGGTGTGCTTGAGCAGGTTCGGCTCGGCGGCGATGTGCTTGATGACCGCGCCGTCGGGGCAGAGGTTGCCGCGCAGGACGGCGACACCGCCCTCACGCGCGACCGGGTTGTCGCGGGTGCGGATCACGTCGTCGTCGTGCACCAGGGCCCCGTCGAGCTGTTCGCGCAGGGTGGCGTGGGCGACGGTCGGCCGCTCCAGGTGGAGCAGGTCGGTGACCCGGGAGAGGAAGCCGGGCAGCCCGCCGGCGAAGTGGAAGTCCTCCATCAGGTACCGGCCACCGGGGCGGAGGTTCGCGAGGACCGGCACGGTGCGGGCGATACGGTCGAAGTCGTCGAGCGTGAGGGTGACCCCGGAGCGGCCCGCCATGGCGATGAGGTGGATCACGGCGTTGGTGGAGCCGCCCAGCCCGAGGACGGTCGTCACCGCGTCCTCGTACGCCTCCCTGGTGAGGATCGCCGACAGCTTCAGGTCCTGGCGTACGAGTTCGACGATCCGCATCCCGGAGGCGGCGGCCATCCGGTCGTGGCCGGAGTCGACGGCCGGGACCGAGGAGGCGCCCGGCACGGTGACGCCCAGCGCCTCGGCGGCGGCGGTGAGGGTGGAGGCGGTACCCATGGTCATGCAGTGGCCGGGTGAGCGGGCGAGGCCGCTCTCCAGCTCGGCCATCTCGCAGTCGCCGATGAGCCCGGCCCGCTTGTCGTCCCAGTACTTCCACATGTCCGTGCCGGAGCCGAGGACTTCGCCCCGCCAGTGGCCCGGCAGCATCGGCCCGGCCGGTACGAAGACGGCCGGCAGATCGGCTGAGGCGGCGCCCATCAGCAGCGCGGGCGTCGACTTGTCGCAGCCACCCATCAGCACGGCGCCGTCGACGGGGTACGAACGCAGCAGTTCCTCGGTCTCCATGGCGAGGAGGTTGCGGTAGAGCATGGGGGTGGGCTTCTGGAAGGTCTCGGAGAGCGTGGCGACCGGGAATTCGAGCGGGAAGCCCCCGGCCTGCCACACGCCCCGCTTGACGGCCTGGGCGCGGTCGCGGAGGTGGACGTGGCAGGGGTTGATGTCGGACCAGGTGTTGAGGATGGCGATGACCGGCTTGCCGAGGTGCTCCTCGGGGAGGTAGCCGAGCTGGCGGGTGCGGGCGCGGTGGCTGAACGAGCGCAGGCCGTCAGTGCCGTACCACTGGTGGCTGCGGAGCTCGTCGGGCCTCATATCGACCAGCCCCCGACCATTTCGGCGACCTGGGCACGGCGGCCCTCGGGCAGGAGCCGGCTCGGCGGGCGCACGTCGCGGCGGCACAGGCCGAGGGCGTCCAGGGCCTCCTTGACGACGGTGACGTTGTCGGCGGACTGGTCGGCCGCGCGCAGCTCCTCGAAGGGGCGGATCCGCTCCCACACCTTCGCGGCGGCCTGCTGGTCCCCGGCGCGCAGGGCCGTCAGCATGGCGAGCGAGACGGCCGGGGCCACGTTGACCAGCCCGGAGGTGAAGCCGGTGGCGCCCATGGCCCAGTAGGCGGGTGCGTACAGCTCGGCGAGGCCGGCGATCCACACGAACCGGTCCAGGCCGGCGTCCCGGGCGACGGCGCCGAAGCGGGCGGCGTCGGGCACCGCGTACTTGACGCCGATGACGTTGGGGCACAGCTCGCCGAGGCGGGCGATGGTGGCGCCGTCGAGGAGCGGGTTGCGCACGTACGGCACGACGCCGAGCTCGGGGACGGCGTCGGCGATCTCGCGGTGGTACTCGATCCAGCCGTCGCGCGAGACGTAGGGGTGCACGGGCTGGTGGACCATGACCATGCCGGCGCCGCACGCGCGCGCGTGCCGGGCGGCGGCGGTCGCGGTCGGCAGGTCGTGCCCGACGCCGACGATGACGGCGGCGCGGTCGCCGGTCTCCTCGACGGTCAACTCGGTGACCAGGACCCGCTCTTCGGGGGTGAGGGCGTAGAACTCGCCCGTGTTGCCATTGGGGGTGACGGCCCGTACGCCGCCGTCGAGCAGCCTGCGCAGCAGAGCGCGGTGGGTGTCGCGTTCGACGCGGCCGTCGGCGCCGAACGGGGTCACGGGGATCGCGACGACGTCCGCGAGTGCCGCCCTCAGCGATGTGTGGTCCATGCGGCTGTCCTCTTCCGTGATCACTGGGCGTCCTCCGGGAAGGCGCGCTCGACGAACGAGGCGATGTGCACGCGCAGGGCACGGGCGGCGCCCTCGGCGTCCCCGGCCCGCGCCAGGCTCAGGATCTCCCGGTGCTCGTCGGCCTCCTGCCGCCAGGAGGGCTGGGCGCTCCAGGCGACGGTCGACACCAGCGCGGCCTGGTCGCGCACCTCGTCGAGCATCCTGGCGAGCAGCGGGTTGCCGCACGGCAGGTACAGGGCGCGGTGGAACTCGCGGTTGGCGAGGGACCGTTCGGCCCGGTCGGCGGCCGCGTCGGCGTCGGCGAGCGCCTGATGGGCGGCGTCGAGGGAGGCGCGGCGGGTGACGGTGCGGCGCAGCGCCTCGGGTTCGAGCAGCAGCCGCACGTCGTAGACCTCGCGCGCCATGGCGGCGTCGACGGTGCGGACGGTGGCGCCCTTGTACTGGCTCATGACGACGAGCCCGGTCCCGGCGAGGGTCTTGAGGGCTTCCCGTACAGGCGTCTTGGACACCCCGTACCGGGCCGCCAGTTCCGTCTCCACCAGGGGCTTTCCGGGGGGCAACTGCCCGGTGAGGATCGCGTGCTTGATCGCCTCCAGGACGTACTGGGTGCGGGAGGGGATGGGACTGGGGGCGGCGGCGAAGGCCATAGGGGCGGCTGCTCTCATATCTCGCGTATCGCGTCTCATATATGACGTACGAAGTACGACGCGATGAAGGTAGGGCGGTGGCAGGTATTCGTCAACGCTTCTGACAAAACCCGTGGACCTTGTGTCGGTCCGGCTCGCCGGGGCACCGTCCGCAAGGTTGATCCGCCCGTATTACGCGTCATACACTCACGTCATGGCCAAGACCAGGATCAGCATCAGCCTTGATCAGGAGCAGGCGGCGCGCATCAGGCGACACGCCGAGCGCGCGGGCATGGACCTCTCGGCGTATCTGGTGCATGCCGCGACGCGGCAGATGGCCGAGACCGAGGCCATAGAGGAACAGTTCGCCGGGGTCGATTCGCTCATCGCGGCGGCCGAGGATGAGGCCGCAGCACTGCCGCGTGAACCGGAGATCACGAGGGACGACCTGACCGACTCCGAGCGGCTCGAAGTCGACGAGGCCCTGGGTCTGGTCTACGGGGCCGAGCAGACCGGCACGCGTCCTGGACGAGCGGCGTGAGCGCACGCGTCCCGGTCTATGACACAGGGATGCTGATCGCACTCGCGGATCGCAAGGCCAAGGCGGTCCAGATGCACGTCGGCCTGAAAGCGACCCCGCATCGCGCCTTGGTGCTCGGACCGGTCCTCGCACAGGTGTGGCGGCCCCAGCCTGCGCTCGTGCACGCGCTGTCCGCGGTGCTGAAGGACTGTTCGGTGCCCCAGGCACGGAGTTCTGCCACACCGATGCGGGCGACGAGCGCCGGGCTGCCGGAGTGCGTCGCCTGCGCGACCGGCCCGGACGTCACGGATTGGCGGCGGGTGGGCACGGCGCTGGGTGAAGCGGCGCTGCCGCCGAAGAAGCGGCCCGACGCGGTCGACGCCTGGGTCGCACTGGCCGCGACCAAGCACGGCAGCGCGGTGATCTTCACCAGCGACCCGGACGACATTGCAGCGTACCTGGCGGTGCTGAACCCGGCGGACGTGCACGTCGTCCCGGTGTGAGCCGCGATCGGCCCGCGCGGGGCTCATCGGCGTGGGCCTGCCGTGCGTGCTGGTCGGCGCGCTGACGGCGGTGCAGCACCGGGCCCCGGACGCGGTCCTGGGCCGCACCGCCGCCACGGCCAACACCCTCCTGTTCGTCCCGAACGCACTGGCCCTGGCGCTGGGGGCCGCCCTGGTCGCCGTCGTGGACGTGCGTGTCCTGCTGCCGCTGCTGGCGGCGGCCGGCCTGGTGGTGGCCGTGGCGCTGCTCAGGCGGCCAGGCGGGCCAGGGCGGCCCTGGCGGCGGCCAGGTCGGGGTCGGAGGCCAGGCCCGCGTGGTAGAGGCGCAGTTCGGTGGCGCCCAGCTTCCGGGCGTGGGCCGCGTCTGCGGCGAGGGTGGACGGGGACCCTCCCATGCCGGTCACCACCGTGAAGTTGGCCGCCAGGACGGTGTCCACGCGCGCGTGGGCGGCGAACGGCGGCAGCACCGTCTCCGCGCCGCCGCCCGTGCAGGGCAGGACGACGCCGTCCGCGACGGTCAGGATGTGCGCGGGGTCCACGCCGGCGTTGGCGCCCGTGCGGTACGGCGCGGGGTCGGCGTGCAGCAGGACCTGAAAGGCCGGGTGCGCGGCGGCCCGTACCGCGGCGACGGCCGCCTCCTGGAGGGTGCGGGCGGCCTGGGTGCGCCAGGCGAGGGTGGCCGAGGCGAGGCCGGCGCCCAGCAGTCGCTCGACGGCGGGCCACCCCGCGTCGGGTGACCCTCCCGAGGCCCAGACCGGGTCCAGGGCGCGGCGCACGGCGGCGGCCAGTTGGTCCGAGTCCAGGCCCTGTTCCTCGTAACCGGCGTGGCAGGCGGCGCAGAAGCACAGGGACATCAGGTACTGCGCGGCATCCCCGAGGGCGACACCCGCGATCTTGTCGTGGGCGTGCAGGTGGGCCATCCCGTACCAGCCGCACGACTCCAGTTCGGTGCCGCGCGCCCCTGGCCGTACGGCCGCCTCGGCGGCCAGCTCGACGAGGTGGTCCCGCACGGCGGGTCGCGCGACGCAGGGCGCCCACGGGTAGCGGTCGCCGTAGGCGTTGACGACGGAGGTTTCGGGGTGTTCGGCGCCGAGGCGGGAGTTGTGCGCGAGGACCACCCAACTGTGGACGTCCAGCCCCGCGGCCTCCAGTGCCCCGGCGGCCTCCCCGTACGCGTCGCCGGGCGCCCAGTCCCCCGCCGGATGCGGCCGCAGTCGGTGCCGAGCCCAGCGGGAGCGGTCCGGCGGGTAGAGGACGGCGGCGTACTCGGCGGTGACCAGGCGGTGGGCCGGGTGCCGTGGCGTCAGGGCGCGGGTGGAGTGGTACGCGGAGGCGAGGGTGACCTGCTGGACCCCGAGGTCCACGAGCCGCGCGGCGGCGTCCGGGTCGCCGATGACGTCCCAGGGGTAGACGAAGGCGGAGGCCCTCACCGCCGGTCCCCCAGCAGGGCGCGGCCGCGCTCGATGATCTCGGCGAGCTCCTTGACGTGGGCGGGCGCGGGCTCGCTGAGCGGCGGCCGGACCTCGCCGACGTCCAGACCGCCCAGCCGTACGCCCGCCTTGACCAGCGAGACGGCGTATCCCCGCCCCTTGGCGCGCAGTTCGACCAGGGGCCGGTAGAAGCCGTCGATGAGCCGGTTGACCGTCTCGTCGTCGCCGCTGTTCAGCGCCCGGTGGAAGGCGAGGGCGATGTCGGGGGCGAAGCAGAAGACGGCGGAGGAGTAGAGCGTGACGCCGATGCCCCGGTAGGCGAGGCCGGTGAGTTCGGCGGTGGGCAGGCCGTTGAAGTACAGCAGGTCCAGCCCTTCGGCGCGTACGGCGCTGACGATGCGCTGCATCAGGTCCAGGTCGCCGTGCCCGTCCTTGAGCCCGATGACGCCGTCGACCCGGGCCAGTTCCACCACCGTCTCCGGGGTGAGCACGGCGTTGTCGCGCTGGTAGACGATGACGTCGAGGCCGGTGGCCCCGGCCAGAGCGGTGTAGTGGCGCAGCAGTCCTTCCTGGCCGGCGACGACGAGGTAGGGCGGCATGGCGAGCAGCCCGTCGGCGCCGGCCTCCTCGGCGAGCTCGGCGTACCGGATCGCGAGGGCCGTGCCGTATCCGGCGCCGGCCACGACCGGTACCCGTCCGGCGGTCTCCTCGACGGCGGCGGCCACGCAGGCGCGGTACTCCTCGGGCGTGAGGGCGTGGAACTCACCCGTGCCGCAGCAGGCGAAGACCGCGCCGGCGCCGGCCTCGACCCCGGCGCGCACGTGCGCGCGGAACGCGTCGAGGTCGAGCGCGCCGTCGGTTCCGTACGCGGTGACGGGGAAGAAGAGCAGGCCGTCGAGTCGGCCGGCGAGCGGGGCTGAGGTCACGGGCGCTCCCTGAACAAGGCATCGTACACAATTATGATCAGCGTCCACGTTTCTGAACAACGCCACGCTAGACCCGCCGCTTTGGGCCGGTCAAGGCGGCGGATTGCCGGAAATCCGCAACTCAGGGGCGGAGTTGACCGCTCACCGCCACACTTGACGGTGTTCGGAGCCGCTCTCTAGCGTGTCCACACATGTGAATGCCGCTCATGTACGTAAGCATGCCGCCCTACCAAGGAGATCCGCCCATGCCCGCTCCCCGCACGCTCCTGCTCACCGGAGCCGCCGGCGGCCTCGGCACCCTGATGCGGGGGCTGCTGCCGGCGTACGGATACGAGCTGCGTCTCTTCGACGTCACCCCCATCGAGGGCGAACCGGCCGCCATCACCGCCGACCTCGCCGACAAGGACGCGCTGCGCGAGGCCGTCCGGGGTGTCGACGCCGTCATCCACCTGGCGGGCATCTCCCTGGAGGCGTCCTTCGACAAGATCCTGCGCGCCAACATCGAAGGCACGTACAACCTCTACGAAGCCGCCCGCGACGAAGGTGTGGGCCGGATCATCTTCGCGTCCAGCAACCACGCCATCGGCTTCACCGCGCGCCCGCGCGAGGGGGACCCCCTCATCCCGGTCGGCACCCCGCACCGCCCCGACACGTACTACGGCCTGTCGAAGTGCTTCGGCGAGGACCTGGCCCAGCTCTACTGGGACCTGCACGGCATCGAAACCGTCTCCGTACGGATCGGCTCCTGCTTCATGGAGCCCACCTCCGTACGGATGCTCTCGGTCTGGATGAGCCCCGGCGACTGCGCCCGCCTCTTCCACGCCGCCCTCACCGCCGAGGACGTCAAGCACACCGTCGTCCACGGCTCGTCCGCCAATACCCGCCTGTGGTGGGACCTCTCGACGGCCCGGGCGCTCGGCTACGAGCCGCAGGACGACTCCGAGCAGTACGCGGAGAAGCTCATCGCCGAGCACGGCGAACTGGACGACGCCAACCCCGACCACGCCCACCTGGGCGGCCACTTCTGTACGAACCCGCCCCAGTGGCCGCACTGACGCGTAACCGGAGTGGCCCAAGGTAAGGGAACGGCAAAGCGGCCTCGCTCGTTACCCCGGCATGACAGCTATGACCCCCGGCTCGAACATCCCCCTTCCCGTCACCCGCGTGGCGGTGGACGTCGCCGCGCCCGTGCGCCTCGACGTATCGGGCCTGCTGCTCACCGCCGACGGCAAGGTGCGCTCCGACGACGACTTCATCTTCTACAACCAGCCGTCCGGACCGGGCGTGACCTACCGGTCCGGCGGTGGCACGGCACCCGACGCGATCATCGTGGACACGGCCGCCGTCCCGCCCGGCATCGAGAAGATCGTCGTCACGGCGAGCCCGGACGCCCCCGGGCAGACGTTCCAGGGCGTCGAACCCACCGCGACCATCCGCAACGCCGACGACGGCAGCGTGCTCGCCACCTTCACCCCGCCGCAGCTCGGCACGGAGACCGCGCTGGTCGTGGTCGAGGTCTACCTCCGGGGCGGCGCCTGGAAGGCGCGCGCCGTCGGCCAGGGGTACGCCAACGGGCTGGCCGGCATCGCCACCGACTTCGGCGTCTCGGTCGACGAGGAGCCGGCACAGGCCGCCCCCGCGCCCGCGCCCACGCCCGCCCCCGCCCCCGCCCCCGCCCAGGCGCCCCCGCCGGTGACCCGGGCCACCCCGCCCGCGCCCCCGGCTCCGCCCGCCGCTCCGGCGCCCGGCGCCGGGAAGATCAACCTCGACAAGGGCCGGGTCAACCTCCAGAAGAACCAGACCGTCTCCCTCGTCAAGGGCGGCCGCCCGCTGCTCTCCCAGGTCAAGATGGGCCTCGGCTGGGAGCCCGCGTTCCGGGGCAAGGACATCGACCTGGACGCCTCCGTCATCGCGTACGGCCCCCAGCGCAACCACCTCGACAGTTGCTACTTCGGCAAGCTGAGCATCCTCAACGGCGCCATCAAGCACTCCGGCGACAACCTCACCGGCGAGGGCGCGGGCGACGACGAGGTGATCGTGGTCGACCTCGGCCGGCTCCCCGCCGACGCCACGGGCCTGGTCTTCACGGTCAACTCCTTCTCCGGCCAGAAGTTCACCGAAGTCGCCAAGGCGTACTGCCGGCTGATGGACGCGGCGACCGGCGAGGAGCTGGTGCGCTTCGACCTCACCTCGGCCGAGCCGCAGACCGGCGTCATGATGGCCAAGCTGATCAAGCAGTTCTCGGGTGAGTGGGAGATGACCGCCATGGGCGAGTTCGTGAAGTCGCGGACCGTACGCGGCATGGTCAAGCCGGCCGCCCAGGCCCTGTAGGCGACGTGGCCACCCGTACCCTCCCCGGCACCGGCCGCCGTGTCCTCGTCAGCGGTGCCTCCCGGGGCCTCGGCCGCGCGGTCGCCCAGGCCTTCGCCGCGAACGGCGACCGGGTCGCGGTGCACTACTCGTCGCGCGCCGACGAGGCCCGTACGACCCTCGGCTCCCTACCGGGCACGGGCCACGTCCTGACGGGCGGGGACCTCACCGACCCCGTGGAGGCGGCCCGCGTCGCGGACGCCGCCGCCTCCGCGCTCGGCGGCCTGGACGTCCTCGTCAACAACGCGGCGGTGAACACCCGTCACCCGCTGCCCGAGACGCCGTACGAGGAGTGGGTGACCGCCTGGCAGCAGCACGTCGCCGTCAACCTCCTCGCCACCGCGAACCTCAGCCACCTGGCCGCGCGCCGCATGATCGACCAGGGCACGGGCGGACGCATCGTCAACATCGGCTCCCGGGGCGCCTTCCGGGGCGAACCGGACCACCCCGCCTACGGCGCCACCAAAGCGGCCGTCCACGCCCTGGGCCAGTCCCTGGCGGTCTCCCTGGCGCCGTACGGCATCGCCGTCGCCTCGGTCGCGCCCGGCTTCTTCGCCACGGAACGCGTCGCGCCCCGCCTGACCGGCCCGGAAGGCGACGCGATCCGCGCCCAGAGCCCCTTCGGGCGGGTGGCCGCGCCCGAGGAGATCGCGGCGGCGGTGCTCTGGCTCGCCTCCCCGGCGGCCGAATGGTCCTCGGGCACGATCCTGGACCTCAACGGAGCGTCGCACCTCCGGACTTGACCCCCACGGTCCGCACCCGGCGTCCGGCCGGGCGGGGCCGTGCAGGGTCGCCCCCGTCGAGGAGGCGAGCCCGGAGGGGCCCCGGCCCCCACCCACCGGGGTGGCCGCCCGCCCCACAGACCCGCACCCGGGGTCACCGCGCAAGGGGCACCGCCCCCGGGCGAACCGGGAACAGGCACCGCCCCTGTCCGTTGTGCCCACCCTCCCCCAAGCTCTCGGCTTCGCTCGAGCAGGGGGACCCCCATCGCCCTGCGGAACGACTGCCCACAACGGGCCAAGCGGGAGGGGCGCCCCACCGGCCCGCACCCAAAGGCACCGCCCCGCCACGGGAGCCCGGGGCTCACGCCCGAGTCGCCCCCCGTCAGCCGCCCGCCCGCGAGCGGGCCTTGAACGCGGCTTTGCGGGCTTCCTTGGCCACCCGCTTGTCGCGGTGCAGGCGGCCCATGGCCTCCAGGACTTCCGGTGTGGCCGGGTGCTCCACCCGCCAGGCGGCGTCGAAGAAGCCGCTGTGCTGGCTGGTCAGCCCCTCGACGAGTTCCTGGAGTTCGTCCAGGTCGCCGCCGCCCGCCGCGTCGAGCTGGGCGGCGATCGTGTCGATGGCCAGCCAGAAGATCATCGGCTCCGGAGGCGGCGGCACGTCCGCCGCTCCCCGCTCCGCGAGCCAGACCCGCGCGAGGCCACCGAGTTCGGAGTCGCCCAGGACCTCCCGTACCGCCTCTTCCGCCTCCGCGCCCACCAGGGACAGGGCCTGCTGGCAGCGGAGCCGGCGCAGGGGCGAGCCGGCGTCCGCGCCCTTCGCCGCTGCGAGCAGCTCGCGCGCCGCGGGCAGCGGGTCGCGGCGGGCCAGCCACGCCTGCGTCTCCGCCCGCGCCGACGCCTCCGGGTAGTGGGCCACCCCGTCGAGCAGCACGTCCGCGCCCTTGTCCGCCAGGTCGCCGACGGCCGGCGCGTCCATGCCGGCCTCCAGCATCCGGGCGCGGACGCCGTACAGCCCGAGCGGGGTCAGCTTCACCATCCCGTACCGCGACACGTCCTCGTCGTCACCTACCGGCGCGGGCGGCTCCTCGTCCTCCTCCGCCATCAGCGCCTCGTCGACCGGCTGGTACTCGACGAGCCCGACCGGCTCCAGCACCCGGAACTGGTCGTCCAGCCGCATCATGGCCTCCGACACCTGTTCCAGGATGTCGTCGGTCGGTTCGCCCATGTCGTCGGGCACGATCATCGACGCGGCGAGCGCCGGCAGCGGCACCGGCGCGTCCCCGGCGCCGCCCTCCGTGACGGTCAGGAGGTACAGGTTGGCGAGGACGCCGTCGAGGAACTCGGCCTCGCGCTGCGGGTCCCAGTCCAGCGAGTCCAGGTCGAGGTCGCCGTCCTCGCCGAAGGCGTCCGCGAGGTCGTCGAGCAGCGGCGCGGTCGCGTCGGCGAGCGCCGTCTCCAGGGCGTCCAGCCACAGCGCCAGGACGTCCTGGGGCGCCCCGCCGGTGACCAGCGCGAGCTGCCCGCCCGCCTCGACGGCACCGCCGTCGCCGCCCTGTTCGTCCTCCTGCGGGTCGTCGACCACCACGAGCCCGGTGTCGACGGCGACGCGCCACGCCTCGCTGGCGTACGCCGCGCCGTCGTCGTCCGGGGTGAGCCCGAGCGCCTCGGCGGCGGCCGGCAGTTGCTCCTCGACGAGCTCGCCGCCGGCGCCGACCCTGGTCTCGGGCCCTGCCCAGCGGGCGAGCCGGACGGCCCGGGCCAGCAGCGGGGCGACGAGCGCGTCCCGCGCGAGCTCCGCGTCCGAGGGCAGCCGCACCGGCGGCAGGGTGGGGCGATCCGACGACATCAGCGGTCTCTCCTCGGGACGTACGTGGGGATCGGGCGGCCCCCAGCGTAGACGCATTCACGCACCCACCCAGCCGTTCATGTACCGGTCAAGATCCGGCCACCCGCGAACCCTTGACAAGTACAGGCCCCAGCCAAGAGATTGACGCGCGTAGAGCTACCGCTCAGTACCTCCCACGACCACCGGAGTCCTGTGATGTCTTCCTCCCTCCCGAGATCCGCGCCGCGAACCGCCGCCGTCTCGGCCGTCGTCGCCACCGCCCTCGCCGCCGGCCTCATCGCCGCCGGATCGGCCACCGCCGCCGACCCGGCCGACGCGATACGCATCCACGACATCCAGGGCACCACCCGGATATCCCCGCTTGCCGGGAAGCAGGTCACCGCCGTCCCCGGCATCGTCACCGGTGTCCGCACCTACGGCTCGCGCGGCTTCTGGCTCCAGGACTCGCGGGCCGACGACAACCCGGCCACCAGCGAGGGCGTCTTCGTCTACACCGGCTCCGCCCCGACCGTCGCCGTCGGCGACGCGGTCACCGTCTCCGGCACGGTCACCGAGTACGTCCCGGGCGGCACGTCCTCCGGGAACCAGTCGCTCACCCAGATCACCAAGCCCACCGTCACCGTCACCTCCTCCGGCAACCCGCTCCCCGCGCCGACCACCATCACGGCCCGTTCCGTCCCCGCCGCGTACGCGCCCGAGGGCGACCCGGCGGCCGGCGGGTCCATCAACGGCCGGACCCTCCAGCCCGGTACGTACGCCCTTGACTACTACGAGTCCCTGGAGGGCACGAACGTCCGCATCGGCTCTTCCCGGGTCGTCGGCGCGACGAGCCCGCACCACGAGCTGTGGGTGACGGTGAAGCCGCACGAGAACGACAACCGGCGCGGCGGCACCGTCTACGGCTCGTACACCTCGCAGAACACCGGCCGCCTCCAGGTCCAGTCGCTGACGCCGATCGCGCAGCAGCCGTTCCCGAAGGCGAACGTGGGCGACTGGCTGACCGGCACGACCGAGGGCCCGCTGGACTTCAACCAGTTCGGCGGCTACGCCCTCACGGCCCGCACCCTGGGCACGGTGGCCGACCGGGGCCTGGAGCGGGAGACGACCGAGCAGCAGCACCGCAGCGAGCTCGCGGTGGCGACGTACAACGTCGAGAACCTCGACCCGTCCGACCCGCAGGAGAAGTTCGACGCGCTCGCGAAGGCGGTCGTGGAGAACCTGGCGTCGCCCGACATCGTCGCCCTGGAGGAGATCCAGGACAACAACGGCGCCAAGAACGACGGTACGGTCGCCGCCGACCAGACGCTGAAGAAGTTCACGGACGCGATCGCCGCGGCCGGCGGCCCGGCGTACGAGTGGCGCAGCATCGACCCCGTCAACAACAAGGACGGCGGCGAGCCGGGCGGCAACATCCGCCAGGTCTTCCTCTTCAACCCCGAGCGCGTGTCGTTCACGGACCGCGCGGGCGGCGACGCGGCGACGGCGACCGGTGTCGTACGGGAGAAGGGGCGGGCGGCCCTGACCCACTCCCCCGGCCGGATCGACCCGGCGAACACGGCGTGGGACAACAGCCGCAAGCCGCTGGCGGGCGAGTTCACCTTCCGGGGCCGTACGGTCTTCGTGATCGCCAACCACTTCGGCTCGAAGGGCGGCGACGAGTCGCTGGTCTCGCACCGCCAGCCGCCGAACCGTTCCTCCGAGGTCAAGCGTCTCCAGCAGGCCAAGGCCGTCAACACCTTCGTCAAGGACATCCTCGACGTCCAGCGCACCGCCGACGTCGTCGTGCTCGGCGACATCAACGACTTCGAGTTCTCCGAGACGACGAAGGCGCTGACGGACGGCGGCGCGCTGCACGCGGCCATCACGTCGCTGCCGCGCAGCGAGCGCTACTCGTACGTGTTCCAGGGCAACAGCCAGGTGCTGGACCAGATCCTGACCAGCCCGTCGATCCGCCACTTCGAGTACGACAGTGTGCACATCAACGCCGAGTTCGCCGAGCAGAACAGCGACCACGACCCGCAGGTGCTGCGCTTCCGCCCGTAACTCGTTCAGGACACGCCCGCGCTGAGGCTCAGCGCGGGCGTGTACCGCTTCACACCGTTGCGCACCACGCCCGGGTAGGCGCGCACCCGCGTCCACTGCGGCGTGGCCGACCCCACCCCGTCGCCGGGCGCGGCCAGCGCCTCCTTGTGGGCCTCGGCGCTCTCCCACTCGGCGTAGTTGAGCACGCGGGTTCCGTCGAGGCTGACGTGGAAGTGCCCGGAGATCCCGCCCGGATGCGGGTTCGGGTCGGTCTCCAGCGCCTCGAACACCCCGTCCACCCAGTCGCGTTGGCGGTCGGCGTCCGGACCGTCGAACTCGACGTCCACGATCACCACGCAGCCGGGTACGCGGGTGTCGTCGGGGTTCAGCGCACCGCTGCGGTAGCGCTCGTAGGAGTACAGCCCGACCCGTTCGATACCGGGCACGGCGGCGTCGATCTCCGCGTTCCTGCCGTCCCGGTGAGTCCGGGAGAACTCCTGGTAGGCCTCCTCGTCCGTCCACTGCGAGTAGTGCAGGAGCGTGTCCCCGTCCTCGCCGATGTGGACGCTGTACGAGAGCAGCCCCACGTCCGGCCAGTCCCGCTTCCGCCACGTCGCCTCGATGGCGTCGACGGCGGCCCGCTGCCGCTCCGGCGTACCGACGCGCCAAGTACTGACCTTGACGACGCCGACGCCGGGGCGGTGCAGGTCCGGGCGGGCGTGAGGCCGGCTGATCACGGTCATGTCGTGTCCTCTCGGGGATGGGACGCCGCGCCACCCGTGTGGCGCGGCTCGCATGACCATGCTCGGAAGTGAAGTGCGGTTGAGGTCAAGGCGCTGCGGACATGGCGTCCGTCAGCCCGGCCAGGTACCCGTCAGGCGCCGGACCCCCACCGCGCCGGAGCGGTCCACCGCGGCCTTGACCACCGCGAAGATCGCGCCCTCCAGGGCGGCGGCCAGCAGGATCTCCTTCCACTGCCGTTCCTCGTCCATGGCGTCCGGGGCGTCACCGCTCCCGATCGCCGCCCACGCGCGGGAGAACAGTGCGCTCGCCACGGCACCGCTCGCCATGCCGAGGAGGATGCCGACGGGCCGGTAGAGCAGCTTCTGCTTGCGCTTCTTCTTCGGCTGCTTTCCCATTTCCCGCGCTCACCCCCACTTCCCGGTGCGCCGGAGCTGCCAGAACACGACGCCCGCGACCACGACCACGGCGACCGCCGCGAGGAGCCGGCGCGGATGTTCGCGCACCGGTTCCGGGGTCTTGTCGTGCACCAGGTGGGCGGCGCGCGCCTTCACGTCCGTCTTGGCCATCAACTGGTCGATGGTCTCGCCCAGTTCCTGCCGTTTGCGTGCCGCCTGGAGGCGGAGTTCGTCAGGTCCCGGGCTCCGGTGGGTGTCCCGTGTCATCGGTGGACCCTCTCCTTGATCTCGTGGACGTCCGAACGCACACCGTCGATGGCCCGCTCCGGTTTGGGCGGCACCGCGCGCTTGAGCTGTGTGCGGCCCAGCAGGGCGAGCACACCGGCCAGCGCCAGGAACAGTGCGGTCGCGATGAGGACGGCCAGCCACACGTCGAGCGGTATCGCCAGCGCCGCGGCCACGCTGGCCCACACGCCGATGAGCCCGACATAGCCGACCGCTGCCGCGGCGCCCAGCATCCCGCCGCCCTTGCCCGCGCGTTTGCCCTTCTGCATCATCTCGGCCTGCGCGGTGCGCATCTCGGTCTTCACCAGGTCGGAGAGCTGTTCCGACGCCTGCTTCACCAGCTCGCCGACCGACGGTTCTCCGGCCACGCGGATCGCCTCCCATCTCCTACGGGAAGCTCCGGGTACCCCGCCGAGCGGGCCCGGAACCAGCCGATCCTTCAGCAACACTTCCCCTTAGCCCGAAGAAGATCTAAGTAGACCTACACCGTCGGTCACCGCAGACTGCGATCATGACCCTCATCGCCTCACCTTCCGGGCCGCCCCCTCGTCCCTTCGGCCGCGCGCTGTGCGCGATGGTCACGCCCTTCACCGCCTCCGGGGCCCTCGACCTGGACCGGGCGCAGCGGCTCGCCGCCGAGCTGGTGGCGGGGGGCTGCGACGGCCTGGTGCTGAACGGGACCACCGGCGAGTCCCCGACCACGACGGACGCCGAGAAGGCCGCGCTGGTACGGGCGGTACGGGACGCGCTCGGCCCGGGCGTCGCCCTCGTGGCGGGCGTCGGCACCGCGGACACCGCGCACACGGTGGAGCTGGCCCGCCAGGCGGAGCGGGCGGGCGCGGACGGCCTGCTGGTGATCCCCCCGTACTACAGCCGCCCGCCCCAGGCGGCCGTCGAGGCCCACTTCCGGCGGGTGGCGGACGCGACCGGTCTGCCCCTGGCGCTGTACGACATCCCCGGCCGCACCGCCACGCGCATCGAACCGGAGACCGTGCTGCGGCTGGCCGAGCACCCGCGGATCGTGGCCGTCAAGGACTGCGCGTACGACCTGCTCGGCTCGACCAAGGTGCTGGCCCGCACGTCACTGGCGTACTACTCGGGCTGCGAGGAGATGAACCTCCCGCTGTACGCGATCGGCGGCGCGGGTTTCATCAGTACGGTCGCCAATGTGGCCCCGGGCCGGATGCGGGCGGTGCTGGACGCGTTCGACGCGGGCGACACCGCGCTGGCGGCCCGGCTGAACCAGCTCACGATCGGGCTGGCGGAGCTGATGATGGCGTCCGGCCTGCCGGGCACGGTGACGGTGAAGGCGCTGCTGGACGCGGGCCCGGTCCGCGAACCGCTTCAGCCCGCCGGCCGGGAGACGGTCGACGGGCTGAGGGCGGCGTACGAGGAGCTGGTCAAGGGCCCGGTTCAGGAGCCGACGACTTTGTTGTGACCGAGGATGGCGACGTGCTCCAGCACGTCCTCCATCGGGTCGTCGATCTGGCCGATCGACAGCAGCGTCAGATGATGGCCGTTGTCCGAGCCGCTGTGGGCCTCGTCCGCGTGGGCGACGCCCGGCGAGACGATGGCCGCCAGCGCGAACACACCCGGTACGACCAGCCTGCTGATCTTCATATGAACCGTCCCTCGCCTTGCCGAATCGTGTGACCGTGCGCGACCTGCTTATCCACCCGAGTGGCGGAAAGGTCACGCACCATCACACGAATCAGTCGTTGCTGTGGAGGATGTCGTTGAGACCGCCCCACACCGCGTTGTTCGGGCGGGCCTCGACGGTGCCGGTGACCGAGTTGCGGCGGAAGAGGATGTTGGAGGCGCCGGACAGCTCGCGGGCCTTGACGATCTGGCCGTCGGGCATCGTGACGCGCGTACCGGCGGTGATGTAGAGGCCGGCCTCGACGACGCACTCGTCGCCCAGGGCGATGCCGACGCCCGCCTCGGCGCCGATCAGGCAGCGCTCGCCGACGGAGATGACGACGTTGCCGCCGCCGGAGAGGGTGCCCATGGTGGAGGCGCCGCCGCCGATGTCGCTGCCGTCGCCGATGACGACGCCCGCGGAGATGCGGCCCTCGACCATCGAGGTGCCGAGCGTGCCGGCGTTGAAGTTCACGAAGCCCTCGTGCATGACGGTGGTCCCGGCGGCGAGGTGCGCGCCGAGCCGCACGCGGTCGGCGTCGGCGATGCGGACGCCCTTGGGGGCGACGTAGTCGGTCATGCGCGGGAACTTGTCGACGCTGGTGACCTGGAGGTGCAGGCCCTCGGCGCGGGCGTTGAGCCGGACCTTCTCGAGGTCGTCGACGGCGACGGGCCCGAGGGAGGTCCAGGCCACGTTGGCGAGCAGCCCGAAGATCCCTTCCAGGCTCTGGCCGTGCGGCTTGACGAGCCGGTGGCTGAGCAGGTGCAGACGGAGGTAGACGTCGTGCGTGTCGAGCGGCTTGTCGTCCAGGGAGGCGATGACGGTGCGTACGGCGACGACCTCGACGCCGCGGCGGGCGTCGACGCCGACGGCCTTGGCGGCGCCTTCGCCGAGGAGGTTCACGGCCTGGTCGGAGGTGAGCCGCTCGGTCCCGGCGGGCCCGGGCTCGGCGACGAGCTCGGGGGCCGGGAACCAGGTGTCGAGAACGGTGCCGTCGCCGGCGATGGTGGCAAGGCCGGCGGCGACGGCGCCGGTGGTGCGAGGTGCAGAAGTCATGCCAGAAACCTAACCGGCGCCCCGCCACCCGGGCGAACCGGTCTCACGTCCCGGTCGCCCGCCCCGGCCGGTCTCCCCAGCCACGCGCCCGCCCGGCCCGTCACCCCGGCCGGCCCCCGGCCCGTCACCCCGGCCGCGCGCCCGCCCCGGACCCCCGTCCCGGGGCGGGCGCGCGGCCGGGGGCGGGTCAGGGACGCTTGCCGGGCGCGTTCACGGCGCCGGGCCGCTCGACGGCCGAGACCTGGATGATGGTCTCCTTCGTCGTCACCTTGGAGTCGATCATGCCGCCGGCCAGCAACATCCTGCGCTCGCCCCGGTACTCGTAGGTCTCCGGGTCGAGGAGCAGTTCCTCGCGGCGGTGGGTCTCCTTGGTGAACGGGTTGTCGTCCGAGACGTGGACCGCTATGGCCGGCCGGCCCAGCGCGTCCTCGACGTGTTCCTCCCGGACCACGACGCCGGGGATCGACGTCAGTGCGCGGAAGAGGGACAGCCGGGACTCGGGCGGGATGGTGTCCACCTGGGTGTAGGTGAAGTGGATCCGCTGGTAGTCCCCCGGGGGGGAGTCGATGGTCTGGAGGGCCTTCAGCACCTGCTTGGGTTCGTCGGGGAGATCCGCCACCTTCTGCCGCAGGCTCTTGGGCGGTTCCGACTTCACGATCACGGAATCGAGGTTGCCGCCCGGCAGCATGGTGCGCCGTTTGCCGCTGCCGTACTGCGTCCAGGTCTCCACCGTGAACTCGCCGTAGGGCGGCTCGCCCTTCTGCGTGACGGGGTTGAGGTCGTCGCGGAAGTTGAGCGTCGACTGCCGGATGAGGGTCTTCTCGTAGAGCCACTGCCCGTCGGTGGGCACGGCGGCCGAGGCCGCACGGTCGGCCTTCACCCGTGGCGTGTCCGCCGGAGGCACGACCTGGGTGACGAGGACCGCCGCGACGGCCACGCCCGCCGCCGCGCCGACGACCGCGAGCCACCCGCCCCTGAGGCGGCGCCGGGGGCGGGCGGCTTCGTCGAGGAGGCGCTGCCGGCCGGGGGCGAGGCGGGCGCGGTCCGGGGCGGGGGCGTCCGCGCGGAAGTCCTGGAGCGTCCGCATCTCATCCATGGGTGACCTCCGTGGCGAAGTCCTGTACGAGGGTGGGGTCGCAGTCGCCGAGCGCCGCCCGTACCTTCTTGCGCGCCCGGTTGAGCCGTGAGCGGACCGTGCCGACCGGGATGGCGAGCGCCTCGGCGACCTCCTGGTACGTCAGGTCCGCCCAGGCGACCAGCAGCAGGACGTGCCGGTCGCCGCCGGACAGGGCCGCGAGCGCTCCGGCCAGGGGCCCGTGGGCGGCCTGTGCGGTGACGCGGTCGTCTGCGTGGTCCACCCAGGACTCGGCGACCGGGTCGTGTCCGGTGCGGGCCAGCACGCCCAGGGCGCGGACCTCGGTGCGGCGCTGCTTGCCGATCAGGTTGGCGGCGATGCCGTACAGCCAGGGGCGGGCGTTGGCGCGGCCCAGGTCGTAGCCCGAGCGGGCCCGGAACGCGGCCAGGAACGTGTCCGCGGTGATGTCGTCGGCGGCCGCGTCGCCCAGCCGCCGGGTGGCGTAGCGGTGGATGTCGGCGGCGTACCGGCTGTACAGCTCGGCGAAAACCTCCGGCCGCTCCAGGGAGGTGGCTATGACGGTCGCGTCGTCGCTGCCCGGTGAGCCGGTCACTGGGTCTCCGTCTGTTACGGGTGTGGTCACACCCTCTGTTCCCCGCGGTCACGGATCGGGTTCACGCGAGCAGTCGCCCCAGCATCTCAGCGGCGTACTCCTCGTCGTACGCCGTGTCCGTCAGCAGCACCTGGAGGCAGATGCCGTCCATGAGGGCGGCGAGCGCGCGGGCGGTGGCCGGGTCCGTTCCTGCCGACAGGGTGGCCACCAGGTCGTCCGTCCACTCGGCGGCCACGGGCCGTAGCGCGGGGCGCCGGAGGGCGGCGAGGTACAGCTCGTACTCCAGCTCCACGCCCGTACGCTCGCCGCCGAGCCACCGCCCCATCAACCGGGCGAGCTCCGCCGCGAGGTCCGCCCCGGGGCCGGTGAGCGCGCCGCTGTCGCGGACGGCCGCGGCGAAGCCCTCACCGGCCCGGCGCAGCGCGGCGACCAGCAGTTCGTCGAGGGAGGCGAAGTGGTACGTCGTCGAGCCGAGCGGCACGTCCGCCTCCGCCGCCACCGTGCGGTGGCTCAGCCCCGCGATGCCGGCGCGCCCGACGACCCGGATCGCCGCGTCGATGATGCGGGTGCGCCGGTCGGGGTCGTACCGGCGCGGCGCGCGGGGTGCGCGGGGCGCCATCAGTGGGCCCCGCCGAGGTTGAGGACGACCACGCCGGCGATGACCAGGGCGATGCCGGTGACCTTGACCAGGCTGGTGGACTCGTTGAGGAAGAGCATCCCGATCGCGGCGACGGCCGCGGTGCCCACGCCCGCCCAGATCGCGTACGCGGTGCCCACGGACAGCGTCTTGAGGGTCTGGGCGAGCAGGCCGAAGGCGAGCAGGTAGCCCGCGACGGTGATCAGCGAGGGCCACAGCCGGGTGAAGCCCTCGCTGTACTTCATGGCCGTCGTGCCGGCCACCTCCGCCGCGATGGCGGCGGCGAGCATTCCGTATCCCATGTGTACGAGCGTACACATGGGTGCTCACTCCACGAGCGACTTCTTCGGCCGCAGCACGCAGAACTCGTTGCCCTCGGGGTCCGCGAGGACGACCCAGGTCACGTCGTCGCCCTGCCCGATGTCCACCCGCCGCGCTCCGAGGCCGATGATCCTCTCCACCTCGGCGGCCTGGTCGTCGGGCGCCAGGTCCAGGTGGAGCCGGTTCTTGACGGTCTTCCCCTCCGGCACGGTGAGGAAGACGATCCCCGGCATCGCGTTCTCGTCGGCCCCGATGACGATCTCCTCGGGGTCCTCGTACAAGACCTTCCAGTCCAGGACCTGGGTCCAGAACCGGGCGAGCCCCGGGGCGTCATGGGTGTCGATCGCGATCTGGTACAGAGAAACGGCCATGCCCGCCAGTCTGCCTGGGGGGCATGGCCGTCGCAGCCGAATAAGGCCGAGGGCGTCAGACGTTGAAGCCGAGCGCGCGCAACTGCTCGCGGCCGTCGTCCGTGATCTTGTCCGGACCCCACGGCGGCATCCAGACCCAGTTGATCTTCAGCTCGTTGACGATGCCGTCCGTCGCGGCCTTCGCCTGGTCCTCGATCACGTCGGTCAGCGGGCAGGCCGCCGACGTCAGCGTCATGTCCAGGGTCGCGATGTTGGAGTCGTCGATGTGGATGCCGTAGATGAGGCCGAGGTTGACCACGTCGATGCCCAGCTCGGGGTCGACGACGTCGTACAGCGCCTCGCGGATCTCCTCTTCGGACGCCGGCTTCATCCCGGCCGTCCCGCCGCCGGTCGCCGGCGTGGCCGGAACCGTCTCGGCCGTCTCGCCACCGGCCGCGAGCTTCCCGGCCGTGTCGTTCTCAGTCATGCGGTATTCCTCTCCGCGCCGTCACCCATCACCTGGGCGGTCGCGTCCTTCCAGGCCATCCAGCTCAGCAGGGCGCACTTCACCCGGGCCGGGTACTTGGAGACACCGGCGAACGCGACCGCGTCCTCCAGCACCTCCTCCATCGCGTCGTCGGGTTCGATCCTGCCCTTGGACTGCATCAGCTCCAGGAAGGTGGCCTGGATCTTCTGCGCCTCGGCGAGTTCCTTGCCGACGAGGAGTTCATTCAGGACCGAGGCGGATGCCTGGCTGATGGAGCAGCCCTGGCCCTCGTACGACACGTCCGCGATCCGCGACCCGTCGTACTTCACGCGCAGCGTGATCTCGTCGCCGCACGTCGGGTTGACGTGGTGCACCTCGGCGTCGCCGTCCCGCAAGCCCCGCCCGTGCGGGTTCTTGTAGTGGTCCAGGATGACGTCCTGGTACATCGAATCCAGCTTCACACCCGCTCCTAGCCGAAGAAGTTCCGGACGTGCTCCAGGCCTTCGACCAGGGCGTCGACCTCGGCCGGCGTGGAGTACAGATAGAACGACGCCCGCGTGGTCGCAGGAATTCCGTACCGGAGGCAGACCGGCCGCGCGCAGTGGTGGCCGACCCGGACGGCGATGCCCTGCTCGTCGAGGACCTGGCCCACGTCGTGCGGGTGGATGTCACCGAGGACGAAGGAGATCGCGGCGCCGCGGTCCTCGGCCGTCACCGGGCCGATGATCCGCAGGTCGGGGACCTCCTGGAGGCGGCGGACCGCGTACTCGGTGATCACGTGCTCGTGGCGCGCGATGTTGTCCATGCCGATCGAGGTGAGGTAGTCCACGGCCGCGCCGAGGCCGACGGCCTGGGCGATCGGGGGCGTACCCGCCTCGAACTTGTGCGGCGCCGGGGCGTACGTCGACGAGTTCATCGACACGGTCTCGATCATCTCGCCGCCGCCGAGGAACGGCGGGAGGTCCTCCAGCAGCTCCTGGCGGCCCCACAGCACACCGATGCCGGTCGGGCCGCACATCTTGTGGCCGGTGAACGCGACGAAGTCGGCCTGGAGCGCCTGCACGTCCAGCACCATGTGCGGGGCGGCCTGCGACGCGTCGATCAGCACCAGCGCGCCGACCTCCTGGGCCCGGCGGACTATCGCCTCGACCGGGTTGAGCGTGCCCAGGATGTTGGAGACCAGCACGAAGGAGACGATCTTCGTCTTCTCGGTGATGACCTGGTCGATGTTGGACAGGTCGAGACGGCCGTCGTCGGTCAGGCCGAACCACTTCAGCTTCGCGCCGGTGCGCTGCGAGAGCAGTTGCCACGGAACGATGTTGGAGTGGTGCTCCATCTCCGTGATGACGATCTCGGTCTCGTGGTCGACCCGGTAGGGCTCGTCGGCCCAGCCCAGCATGTTGGCGACGAGGTTGAGCGACTCCGAGGCGTTCTTGGTGAAGATCACCTCGTCGCGGCTCGGCGCGTTGATGAAGGCGGCGACCTTGTCACGCGCTCCCTCGTACAGCGCCGTGGCCTCCTCGGCCAGCACATGCACGCCGCGGTGCACGTTGGCGTTGTGCTGTTCGTAGTACTCACTCAGCACGTCGATGACCTGGCGCGGCGTCTGCGAGGTCGCCGCGTTGTCCAGGTACACGAGCTTCTTGCCGTCGTGGAGCACCCGGTCGAGGATCGGGAAGTCCTTGCGGATCGCCTCGGTGTCGAGAAGGCCCGGCATCTGTGTCACGCGGATGCGCCACCCTTCGTGTACGACTCGTAGCCCTCGTTCTCCAGCTTGTCGGCGAGCTCGGGGCCACCCGACTCGACGATCCGGCCGGCGGAGAAGACGTGGACGAAGTCCGGCTTGATGTAGCGGAGGATGCGCGTGTAGTGCGTGATCAGCATGGTGCCGACCTCGCCGCTCTCGCGGACGCGGTTGACGCCCTCGGAGACGATGCGCAGCGCGTCGACGTCCAGGCCGGAGTCGGTCTCGTCGAGGATCGCGACCTTCGGCTTGAGGAGTTCGAGCTGGAGGATCTCGTGGCGCTTCTTCTCACCGCCGGAGAAGCCCTCGTTGACGTTGCGCTCGGCGAAGGCGGGGTCCATGTTGAGGCGCTCCATGGCCTCCTTGACCTCCTTCACCCAGGTGCGCAGCTTGGGGGCCTCGCCGCGCACGGCGGTGGCGGAGGTGCGCAGGAAGTTGCTCACCGAGACGCCCGGGACCTCGACCGGGTACTGCATGGCGAGGAAGAGGCCCGCGCGGGCGCGCTCGTCGACGGACATCTCCAGGACGTCCTCGCCGTCGAGGGTGACGGTGCCGCTGGTGATCGTGTACTTGGGGTGACCCGCGAGCGAGTACGCGAGCGTCGACTTGCCGGAGCCGTTGGGGCCCATGATGGCGTGGGTCTCGCCCTGCTTCACGGTCAGGTCGACGCCCTTGAGGATCTCCTTCGTGGCGTTGTCGGCCTCGACGGAGACGTGCAGGTCGCGGATTTCAAGCGTTGCCATGGGTGACTCAGGACTCCTGGGTGACGGAGACGAGCACATCGTCCCCTTCGATCTTTACGGGGTATACGGGGACGGGGCGCGTCGCGGGAAGGCCGGACGGCTTGCCGGTGCGGAGGTCGAAGGCGGACCCGTGCAGCCAGCACTCGATCTGGCAGTCCTCGACCTCGCCCTCCGACAGCGAGACGTTCGCGTGCGAGCAGATGTCGTGGATCGCGAACACCTCGCCCTCGGTCTGGACGATGGAGATGGGCGTGCCGTCGAGTTCCACCCGCTTCGGGGTGTCCTCCTCCAGCTCGCTCAGCCCACAGGCTCGGACGAAGGGCATCAGAGGGACGCCTCCAGCTCGGCCTCGATCTTCGCGATCAGGCGCTCCTCGACGTCCGGCAGACCGATCTGCTGGACGAGCTCGGCGAAGAAGCCGCGGACGACGAGGCGGCGGGCCTCGGTCTCCGGGATGCCGCGAGCCATCAGGTAGAAGAGCTGCTCGTCGTCGAAGCGGCCAGTGGCCGAGGCGTGACCGGCGCCGACGATCTCACCGGTCTCGATCTCCAGGTTCGGCACGGAGTCGACCCGGGCGCCGTCGGTCAGAACCAGGTTGCGGTTCATCTCGTACGTGTCGGTGCCCTCGGCCTTGGCCTCGATCAGCACGTCACCGATCCACACCGCGTGCGCGTCGTCGCCCTGGAGCGCGCCCTTGTAGGCGACGTTCGACTTGCAGTGCGGGGTGTTGTGGTCGACGAGGAGGCGGTGCTCCTGGTGCTGGCCCTTGTCGGTGAAGTACAGGCCGAACAGCTCGGCCTCGCCGCCGGTCGCGGCGTACTTCACGCGCGGGTGCAGGCGCACGACGTCACCGCCGAAGGTGACGACGACCGACTTGAAGGACGCGTCGCGGCCGACCAGCGCGTTGTGCTGGGCGACGTGGACGGCCTTCTCGTCCCAGTCCTGGATGGAGACGACGGTGAGCTTGGCGCCGTCGCCGATCAGGTAGTCGACGTTGGCGGCGAGGACCGCGTCACCGG
This sequence comes from Streptomyces sp. NPDC049837, assembly GCF_040674455.1. NCBI lineage: Bacteria > Bacillati > Actinomycetota > Actinomycetes > Kitasatosporales > Streptomycetaceae > Streptomyces > Streptomyces sp. NPDC049837. Next base: position 142,681 of record NZ_JBFAMP010000008.1, read on the forward strand.
TGTGGTCGATGACCACGACGGCCTCGGCGAACGCGCCGAGCTCGATCACCTGGTGGCCGAAGGCGGTGGCGCCCTCGCCGTGCACGGAGATCCGGATCGGCTCGGTGAGCACGGTCTCCTTGGGCACGGTGACGACCGAGGCCTTCTCGAAGGCGGAGTACGCCTGGGCGGCGATCCGGTCCACCGGCGTGCCGGCCTTGCCGAGCCGCGCGTCGTCGCGGCCGACGGTCTCGACGGTGACGCCCTCGGGGGCCTCCACCTCGACGCGGACGCCGTCGCCGGTGGCGATCGCGGTGCCGTCGTGCAGACCGCGCAGCCGCTCCAGCGGCGTGAACCGCCACTCCTCCTCGCGGCCGTGCGGGACGGGGAAGTCCGCGACGTCGAAGGACGGGGGCGCGCTCATGCGCGTGGCGACGGTGGACTCGGCGGCCACCGCGATGGAGCCGGCGGTGGTGGAGCCCACGGGGATGGTCCCCGTCGGGTTGGTCTGAGCCTCAGCCATGGCTGTCGGTCTGCTCGCTTTCTGCGTTCGGTGCGTTCGCCGCCCGCGGGACGGCCGGCCGGGACCGGTCGTGCCGCGGGCCGCTCACTGGGCTCACCGGGTGAGCCCGGGGACGTGATCGATACGGCCAGGGGGGCTGTTAGCCCACCGCGCCTTCCATCTGCAGCTCGATCAGCCGGTTGAGCTCGAGCGCGTACTCCATGGGCAGCTCCTTGGCGATCGGCTCGACGAAGCCGCGCACGATCATGGCCATGGCCTCGAACTCGGTCATGCCGCGGCTCATCAGGTAGAAGAGCTGGTCCTCGGAGACCTTGGAGACGGTCGCCTCGTGGCCCATGGACACGTCGTCCTCGCGGACGTCCACGTAGGGGTACGTGTCCGAGCGGGAGATCGTGTCGACGAGCAGCGCGTCGCACAGCACGTTGGACTTGGCACCCGGGGCACCCTCGCCGATCTCGATGAGCCCGCGGTAGGAGGTGCGGCCGCCGCCTCGCGCCACCGACTTGGAGACGATGTTGGAGGAGGTGTTCGGGGCCATGTGGACCATCTTGGCGCCGGCGTCCTGGTGCTGGCCCTCGCCCGCGAAGGCGATGGACAGGGTCTCGCCCTTGGCGTGCTCGCCCATCAAGTAGACGGCCGGGTACTTCATCGTCACCTTGGAGCCGATGTTGCCGTCGACCCACTCCATGGTCGCGCCCTCGTAGGCCACGGCGCGCTTGGTGACCAGGTTGTAGACGTTGTTCGACCAGTTCTGGATGGTCGTGTAACGGCAGCGGGCGCCCTTCTTGACGATGATCTCGACCACGGCGCTGTGCAGCGAGTCCGAGGAGTAGATCGGCGCGGTGCAGCCCTCGACGTAGTGGACGTAGGCATCCTCGTCGACGATGATCAGCGTCCGCTCGAACTGGCCCATGTTCTCCGTGTTGATACGGAAGTAGGCCTGGAGCGGGATCTCGACGTGCACGCCCTTCGGGACGTAGATGAACGAGCCGCCGGACCACACCGCGGTGTTCAGCGACGCGAACTTGTTGTCGCCGACCGGGATGACCGTGCCGAAGTACTCCTGGAAGAGCTCCGGGTGCTCCTTGAGGGCGGTGTCCGTGTCCAGGAAGATGACGCCCTGCTCCTCCAGGTCCTCACGGATCTGGTGGTAGACGACCTCGGACTCGTACTGGGCCGCGACACCGGCGACGAGGCGCTGCTTCTCCGCCTCGGGGATGCCGAGCTTGTCGTACGTGTTCTTGATGTCCTCGGGCAGGTCCTCCCACGACTCGGCCTGCTTCTCGGTGGACCGCACGAAGTACTTGATGTTGTCGAAGTCGATGCCCGACAGGTCGGAGCCCCAGGTCGGCATGGGCTTCTTGTCGAAGAGGCGCAGACCCTTCAGCCGCAGCTTCAGCATCCACTCCGGCTCGTTCTTCTTCGCGGAGATGTCGCGGACGACCTCTTCGGAGAGACCGCGCTTGGCGGCGGCTCCGGCTGCGTCCGGGTCGGCCCAGCCATATTCGTACCGACCCAGGCCCTCGAGCTCGGGGTGGCTGATCTCGGTGGTCATGCGGGGTTCCTCCCGGCCGTGCTTGCAGATGCAGATGCTGATGATGTGGTGTGCGGGATGTACGTCGTGCAGACCCCATCGCCGTGGGCGATGGTCGCCAGTCTTTGCACGTGGGTTCCGAGCAGACGGCTGAAGATCTCCGTCTCGGCCTCGCAGAGCTGCGGGTACTGCTCGGCGACGTGGGCGACCGGGCAGTGGTGCTGGCAGAGCTGCTGTCCGACCGGCGCGTTGCGCGCCGTCGCAGCGTACCCGTCCGCACTCAGGGCCTTGGCGAGTGCCTCGGCGCGCTCTTCGGGCGCCGCCGCCTCGACCGCCTCGCGGTACGCCTCCGCCTGGGCCTCGATCCGGTCCCGGGCGAACGCGGCGACGGCGGCTTCGCCGCCCGCGTTCTGCTCGATCCAGCGCAGGGCGTCGACGGCGAGCGAGTCGTACGACTGGTCGAAGGCGTCCCGGCCGCAGTCCGTCAGGGCGAACACCTTGGCGGGGCGGCCCCGGGTGCGGGCGCCGTAGACACGCTGCTCACGCGGGGCGACCACGTCGTCGGCGACCAGGGCGTCGAGGTGCCGGCGGACGGCGGCCTGAGTGAGGCCGAGCCGCTTCGCGAGCTCGGCCACGGTGGACGGGCCGTGATCCAGGATGGACCGCGCGACCCGGTTGCGCGTGGAGCGCTCCCCGGTCGCGAGTTCCTCCGCTGGAGCCGCGGGAGCCTCACCGACGTTTTTCACAACGCCATTGTTGCGTAATTCCTCAGAGCCTGACAAGCGACGTCCTGAGGGGTGGACGGTGCCGTACATCACTAAGGGAAACCTAACCTGACCTGCGGAAACGATCAGCGCCGGCGGCGCGCGCGACCCGCCGCACCCGCGCCTGACCTGCCCGTTTTGCCCGATCGCCGGTGGAGCTCGCCCTTGTGCCCGGGGCCCTGCGGGGAGCCCCGCCGACCCGGGTTCGGGCACGTCATTTCCGGTCGGGTGGCACCCGCCGAACGGGGCGCCCCGTCCCGCTCTCTAGACTTCCTTGCCATGCGATACGAGTCCGTCGTCCAGGTCCGGGGCCTGGTCAAGCGGTACGGGACCAAGACCGCGGTGGACGGCCTCGACCTCGACGTCCGGGCGGGCACCGTCACCGCCGTCCTGGGCCCCAACGGGGCCGGCAAGACCACCACCGTCGAGACCTGCGAGGGCTACCGCCGCCCCGACGCCGGCACCGTCCGCGTCCTCGGGCTCGACCCGGTCGCCGACGCCGCGGCGCTGCGCCCCCGCATCGGCGTGATGCTCCAGTCCGGCGGCGTCTACTCCGGCGCCCGCGCCGACGAGATGCTCCGCCACATGGCGAAACTGCACGCCCACCCCCTTGACGTGGACGCGCTGATCGAGCGCCTCGGGCTCGGCTCCTGCGGCCGCACGGCCTACCGGCGGCTCTCCGGCGGCCAGCAGCAGCGCCTGGCGCTCGCCATGGCCGTCGTCGGCCGCCCCGAGCTGGTCTTCCTGGACGAGCCGACGGCCGGACTCGACCCGCAGGCCCGCCGTGCCACCTGGCAGCTCATCCGCGAGCTGCGCGCCGACGGCGTCACCACCGTCCTGACCACGCACTTCATGGACGAGGCTGAGGAGCTGGCCGACGACGTCGCGATCATCGACGCGGGCCGGGTCGCCGCCCAGGGCAGCCCCGAGGAGCTGTGCCGGGGCGGCGCCGAGAACACCCTCCGTTTCACCGGCCGCCCGGGCCTCGACCTCGGCTCCCTGCTGAAGGCCCTCCCGGACGGCACCGCCGCCGCCGAGCTGACCCCGGGCGCGTACCGCATCAGCGGCACGGTCGACCCGCAGCTCCTCGCCACGGTCACCACCTGGTGCGCGCAGCACGGGGTGATGCCGGACGGCATCGCGGTCGAGCGGCACACCCTCGAAGACGTTTTCCTGGAACTGACCGGCAAGGAGCTGCGTTCATGAGCGCCGGGACCTACACGCCCCAGCCGGGCGCGGCGCCGGTCGGGCGCATGATCGCGGCGCAGGCCGCGTTCGAGACGAGGATGCTGCTGCGCAACGGCGAGCAACTGCTGCTCACCGTGATCATCCCCTCGCTGCTGCTCGTCCTCTTCTCGACGGTCGACATCATCGACACGGGGAACGGGAAGGCCGTGGACTTCCTCGCCCCCGGTGTCCTCGCGCTCGCCGTGATGTCGACCGCGTTCACCGGGCAGGCCATCGCGACCGGCTTCGAGCGGCGGTACGGGGTGCTCAAGCGCCTCGGGGCCTCACCGCTCCCCCGCTGGGCGCTGATGACGGCCAAGACGGCGTCGGTCCTGGTCACCGAGGTGCTCCAGGTCGCGCTGCTGACCGTGATCGCGCTGGCGCTGGGCTGGTCGCCGCAGGGCGGCGTCCTCTCCGTGCTTCTGCTCCTCCTGCTCGGCACGGCGGCCTTCTCGGGGCTCGGTCTGCTGATGGCCGGCACGCTGAAGGCCGAGGCGACGCTCGCCGCCGCGAACCTGGTGTTCCTGCTGCTCCTGGTGGGCGGCGGGGTGATCGTGCCGCTGGACAGGTTCCCGGACGCGGCCCGCGCGGTGCTGGAGCTGCTGCCGATCTCCGCCCTGTCGGACGGGCTGCGGGACGTGCTCCAGGGCGGGGCGTCGACGCCGTGGGGCGCGGCGGGGGTGCTGACGGTGTGGGCGGTCGCCGGGCTGGGCGCCGCGGCACGGTTCTTCCGCTGGGAGTAACCCTGACGGGGACCCTCGTGAATGCATGCACAAGCAGGCGCCTACGATGGAGTCCGTGTTGACCCCCCTCGCCTTTATTGCCCAGCGCTGGACCCCCTCCCCCAAGACGGTCCGGCGTGCCGCGCTCTCCGCCATGATCATGACGGTCGTCATCATCGTGACGGGCGGCGCCGTCCGGCTGACCGGTTCCGGGCTGGGCTGCGACACCTGGCCCAAGTGCACGGACGACAGCCTCTTCACCACCTCCGAGCAGGGCATCCACGGTGCCATCGAGTTCGGCAACCGGATGCTGACGTATGTGGTCTCGGCGGCCGTGGGCTGGTTCATCATCGCGGCGCGCTGCGCCAAGCCGTGGCGGCGGGAGCTGAGCCGCCTGGGCTGGCTCCAGTTCTGGATCGTGGCGCTCAACGCGGTGATCGGCGGCATCACGGTACGGCTGGAGCTCAACCCGTGGACGGTGGCCGTCCACTTCCTCGCCGCCAACGCGCTGCTGACCGTGACCACGGTCTCCTGGGTGCGCGCCGGCGAGGGTGACGGCGCGGCACGCCCGCGCGTGCCGGGGCCGGTACGGAAGCTGGGCTGGACGCTGGTGGTCGTGGCCGGTCTGCTCGTCGCGGCGGGCACGACGGTGACGGGCTCGGGCGAGCACGCGGGCGACAGCAGCGACGTACCGCGCATGCCGTTCGACTACACCTCCGTGGCCCAGATCCACGCCCTTTTCGCCTGGGCGGTGTGCGCCCTGGCGCTCGCCATGTTCTTCGTGCTGCGCGTGGTCGACGCCCCCGACGACACCCGGGCGCGCGCCCGTGACCTGCTGCTGGTGCTGCTGGCGCAGGGCGGGATCGGGTACGTGCAGTACTTCACCGGTGTGCCGGAGATCCTGGTCGGCCTGCACATGCTGGGCTCGTCGCTGATGTGGATCGCGGTACTGCGCCTCGCGCTCAGCCTGCGCGAGCGGCCCGTCGCGTCGCCGGCCACCGGGATTCCCGCACAGGCGGCGGACGCGGAACTGAGCCCGGCCTCCTAACCGAGCCCGTACACCCGCCGGGCGTTCCCCGCCGCGATCATGTCGGCGACCCGTTGCGCGTCCGCCCGGGACCAGGCGCCGTCGCAGACCCAGTCGGCCAGCACCCGGCCGAGCGCCTCGCGGAACGCCCGCGCCCCGACCACGTGCAGCTCGGGCAGCCCCCGGGCGCCGCTGGAGAACAGCAGCTTGCCGAAGGGCGCGAGCTCCAGGGTCTCGGCCAGCACGGCCGCCGCCCTGGCGCCCGTCCGCGCGAGCGCGGGGCCGAGGTCGGCGTACACGTGCGGGAACACGCTCGTCAGGTGGGCGGCCTGCCGGTGGTACGGATAGCCGTGCAGCAGCACCAGGTCGGTGCCGAGTCCCGCGGTGGCCGCCGCGAAGTCGCCGAGCGTGGTGGGGTCGTCCATGCCCACGTGGAGCTGGAGCGGCCGCCCGGACGCGACGGCGATCCACAGCAGGTGCCGCAGCAGTACGGGGTCGGTGAGCGCCCCGCCGACCTGGCGGCGGGCCAGCCAGCGCCCTGCCGCGCCCCGTACCTCACCGGGTCCGGGCGGCGCGGGCGCCAGGGCGAGCCCGTGGCCCACCGCCGCGACGGAGGTGAACGCGACGGCGGAGACGGCCGCTCCGTGGACGGCCTCGGCGAGGTTGGCCAGCAGGGCGTCGACGGTGCCGGAGGTGTCGGCGACCTGCTCCGCGAGCAGCTCCAGGCGGACGATCTCGTGGGCCTGGGCGTCACCCGCCGCGGCGATCTCGACCGGTCCGGTGAGGTCGCCGGGCAGCCCGGTCTCCACCAGGTAGGTGGAGATCCCGGTGGAGCGGAGCAGCCGGCGGCCCGACTCCAGGACGCCGAGCTCGCGGCGGCGGGCCAGGTAACGGGCGGGCGGGCAGTGCGGTTCGAGGCCGAGCAGGGGCGGGCACCAGCGCCGTACGGCGAAACCGGTCTGGGTGTCGAAGAACGTCGTACCGGCCGCCGGTGGCCCTTCCGCCCTGCCGAGCAGGGTCTCGAAGGTGCCCAGGCCCAGCTCCGTCCGGAGCACCCCGTGGCAGTACTGGTCCACCAGCGTCGGGGTGTCGATCATTGCGGGGGCTCCCTGCGATGGCTGAACCGTCACAGGTCCTAACGGGTGACCCCCGCCCAAGGTGTTGCCTCGGGGCGTTGTCTCAGTCGTTCGACGGGCCGCCGACCTGGATGCCCGCCATGCGGCTCCACTCGTACCGGCCGGTGCGGACCTTCGCCGCGAGGTCGCCGTCGAAGGACTCGTGGAGGGTGAGGCCCGCCTTGTCGGCGGCGCGCCGCGCGATCTCGTGGCTCGGCGCGACGAGGTCGCCCCAGCCGCCGTCCTCACCGACGAGCACGATGCGGGTGCCCATCTGGCCGAGGTAGGCGAGCTGGCCCTCGGCGCCGCCGTGCTGCTTGGAGAACGCCTGGATCTGCTTGGCGAGCCTGGACGCCTTGTGTTCGGCCCGCTTGGTGTCGCCCTGCTCGGTGTCGCCCTGCTTGGTGTCTGCCATGAACAGGATGCTACCCACCGGTAGTAAAACCCGCCAGAGCCTGCCGGACCCGGCGGACTACCGCAGGAACGGGTCGACCGCGACCGCCACGAACAGCAGCGACACATAGGTGATCGACCAGTGGAACAGCCGCATCTCCTTGAGCTTTCCGCCCGTTTCGCCCGCCTTCGCGCGGTTCTGGAGGGCGTGCGCCTCCCACAGCCACCAGCCACCCGTCGCCAGGGCCACCGCCGTGTAGAACCAGCCGGTGTAGCCGAGCGGCGTCAGCAGCAGCGAGACGGCGACCATCACCCAGCTGTAGAGGACGATCTGGCGGGCCACCACCTTGTTGGAGGCGATGACGGGGAGCATGGGCACGCCCACGCGCGCGTAGTCCTCCTTCACCTTCATCGACAGCGGCCAGTAGTGCGGCGGCGTCCAGAAGAAGATGACCAGGAAGAGGACGACAGCGGCCCAGGACATCGAATTGGTCACGGACGACCAGCCGATGAGGACCGGCATGCAGCCGGCGATGCCGCCCCACACGATGTTCTGCGAGGTGCGCCGCTTGAGGATCATCGTGTAGACGACGACGTAGAAGAGGAGCGCGCCGAGCGACAGCCAGGCGGACAGCCAGTTGACGAGGAGTCCGAACCAGAGCGTGGAGACCACGGCGAGGGTGAGGCCGAAGACCAGCCCCTCGCGCGGCGAGACCATGCCGGTCACCAGCGGGCGCTGCGACGTACGGTCCATGAGGGCGTCGATGTCGCGGTCGATGTACATGTTCAGGGCGTTGGCGCCACCGGCCGACAGGTAGCCGCCGAGGCAGGTGGCGAGCACCAGCCAGAGGTCGGGCACGCCCTGCTCGGCGAGGAACATGACGGGGACCGTGGTGATGAGCAGCAGCTCGATGATCCGCGGCTTGGTCAGGGCCACGAAGCCCTTCACGCGGGCCCCGAATGGCCGCTTCCCCGTGCTCGTCCCGAGCACACCCGCCGGACGGGATTCGACGGCCGTCACGCACACCCCTGACAGAGACATCCCAGCGAGTCGCCCTCTGGGCGTGAAGGCCCGGTAAAGACTCGCGCGTACCACGCCACTCTAGACGTTGCCCATACCTCGCCCTTCGCGGGGGTGGGTCGTGTTGGAGAGGGCACCGCAAAGGGTGGATCGCACGCTCGGATGAGCGATCGGATGAGCGCCTCCGTATTCACTTGCTGAAAGCCGTGGAGCCCAGTCAGGAGGCGGATCCCGACCGATCCCGGCACTCTGGAATGACTCGAAAAAATGGACGTTCTCGCGGGGGTAGGCTCAACAGCGGCCGGTGGGATCTCCGCCGCCGGCATTCGACATGTGGAGAGGAGCCCTGACCCAGGGTGAGCACCAAGCCGACCACCACAGACCTCGAGTGGACCGAGTTGGACCAGCGGGCCGTCGACACCGCCCGCATCCTGGCCGCCGATGCCGTACAGAAGGTCGGCAACGGCCATCCCGGTACGGCGATGAGCCTGGCCCCGGCCGCGTACACCCTCTTCCAGAAGGTGATGCGGCACGACCCGGCGGACGCCGACTGGACCGGGCGCGACCGTTTCGTGCTGTCCGCCGGACACTCGTCCCTGACGCTGTACATCCAGCTCTACCTGGCCGGGTTCGGCCTGGAGCTGGACGACCTGAAGGCCTTCCGGACCTGGGGTTCCAAGACCCCGGGCCACCCCGAGTACGGTCACACGGTCGGCGTCGAGACGACGACCGGTCCGCTGGGCCAGGGTGTCGCCAACGCCGTGGGCATGGCCATGGCCGCCCGCTACGAGCGCGGCCTGTTCGACCCGGAGGCGGCGCCCGGCACCTCGCCGTTCGACCACTTCGTCTACTGCATCGCCGGTGACGGCTGCCTCCAGGAGGGCATCTCCGCGGAGGCGTCCTCGATGGCCGGGCACCAGAAGCTCGGCAACCTGGTCCTGCTGTGGGACGACAACCACATCTCGATCGAGGGCGACACCGAGACCGCCATCTCCGAAGACACGATGAAGCGGTACGAGGCCTACGGCTGGCACGTCCAGCGCGTGGAGCCCAAGGAGAACGGCGACCTCGACCCCGAGGCCCTCTTCCGTGCCCTCCAGGCGGCCAAGGCCGAGACCTCGCGCCCGTCGTTCATCGCGATGCGCTCGATCATCGCCTGGCCGGCGCCCAACGCGCAGAACACCGAGGCCGCTCACGGCTCGGCGCTCGGCGACGAGGAGGTCGCGGCCACCAAGCGCGTCCTGGGCTTCGACCCCGAAAAGTCCTTCGAGGTTTCGGACGAGGTTATCGGCCACACCCGCCAGGCCCTCGACCGCGGCCGTGAGGCCCGCGCGGAGTGGGAGAAGCAGTTCCAGGAGTGGCGTTCCGCCAACCCGGAGCGCGCCGCCGAGTTCGACCGCATCGCCGCGGGCGAGCTGCCCACGGGCTGGGAGGAGAAGCTCCCGGTCTTCGAGACCGGCAAGGGCGTCGCCACCCGTGCCGCCTCCGGCAAGGTGCTCCAGGCGCTGGGCGCGGTCATCCCCGAGCTGTGGGGCGGCTCCGCCGACCTGGCCGGCTCGAACAACACGACGATCGACAAGACGTCGTCGTTCCTCCCCGAGGGCAACCCGCTGCCCGAGGCGAACCCGTACGGCCGCACCATCCACTTCGGTATCCGCGAGCACGCCATGGCCGCGGAGATGAACGGCATCGCGCTGCACGGCAACACCCGCGTCTTCGGCGGCACGTTCCTGGTGTTCTCCGACTACATGCGCAACGCCGTCCGCCTCTCCGCGCTGATGCACCTGCCGGTGACGTACGTGTGGACGCACGACTCCATCGGCCTCGGCGAGGACGGCCCGACGCACCAGCCGGTCGAGCACCTGGCCTCGCTGCGCGCCATCCCTGGCCTGAACATCGTGCGCCCGGCCGACGCCAACGAGACGTCGATCGCCTGGCGCGAGATCCTCCGCCGCTGGACCAAGGAGTTCGGCAAGGGCGCCCCCCACGGTCTGGCGCTCACCCGCCAGGGCGTGCCGACGTACGAGTGGAACGACGACGCCGCCCGCGGTGGCTACGTGCTGTTCGACGCCGACGGCGGCGAGCCGCAGGTCGTGCTGATCGGTACGGGCTCCGAGGTGCACCTGGCCGTCCAGGCCCGCGAGGAGCTCCAGGCCGCCGGCATCCCGACCCGTGTCGTGTCGATGCCGTCCGTCGAGTGGTTCGAGGAGCAGGACCAGGGGTACCGGGATGCGGTGCTGCCGCCGTCGGTGAAGGCGCGTGTCGCGGTCGAGGCCGGGGTCGGCCTGACCTGGCACCGGTACGTCGGTGACGCGGGCCGGGTCGTTTCGCTGGAGCACTTCGGTGCTTCGGCCGACGGCAAGGTGCTCTTCCGCGAGTTCGGCTTCACTGCCGAGGCGGTCGCCGCCGCGGCCAGGGAATCGATCGAAGCCGCAGCGCGCTGACGCCGGTATACGAACTAGTAGGAGATGCAATTCTCATGACAGACGCACTCAAGCGCCTCTCCGACGAAGGCGTCGCGATCTGGCTGGACGACCTGTCCCGCAAGCGGATCACCTCGGGCAACCTGGCCGAGCTGATCGACCAGCAGCACGTGGTGGGCGTGACCACCAACCCGTCGATCTTCCAGAAGGCGATCTCCGAGGGCCACGGCTACGACCAGCAGCTCTCGGACCTCGCCGCGCGTGAGGTGACCGTCGAGGAAGCCATCCGCATGATCACGACGGCGGACGTGCGCGACGCCGCCGACATCCTGCGCCCGGTCTTCGACGCCACGCAGGGCCAGGACGGCCGGGTGTCGATCGAGGTCGACCCGCGCCTGGCGCACAACACCAAGGCGACGGTCGCCGAGGCGAAGCAGTTGGCGTGGCTGGTGGACCGGCCGAACACGCTGATCAAGATCCCGGCCACCAAGGCGGGTCTGCCGGCGATCACCGAGGTCATCGGCCTCGGCATCAGCGTCAACGTCACGCTGATCTTCTCGCTGGAGCGCTACCGCGCGGTCATGGACGCCTACCTGGCCGGTCTGGAGAAGGCCAAGGAGCGCGGCCTGGACCTGTCGAAGATCCACTCGGTGGCGTCCTTCTTCGTGTCCCGCGTGGACACCGAGATCGACAAGCGGCTGGACTCCATCGGCACCGACGAGGCCAAGGCGCTGCGCGGCAAGGCCGCCCTCGCCAACGCCCGGCTGGCGTACGAGGCGTACGAGGAGGTCTTCTCGTCGGACCGCTGGGCGGCGCTGGACAAGGCGCAGGCCAACAAGCAGCGTCCGCTGTGGGCCTCGACGGGCGTCAAGGACCCGGCGTACAAGGACACGCTGTACGTCGACGAGCTGGTCGCGCCGGGCACGGTGAACACCATGCCGGAGGCCACGCTGGAGGCCACCGCCGACCACGGCTCGATCACCGGCAACACGATCTCGGGCACGTACGACCAGGCGCGCGCCGACCTCGCGGCCCTGGAGAAGCTCGGCATCGGCTACGACGACGTCGTGCAGCTCCTGGAGGACGAGGGCGTCGACAAGTTCGAGGCGTCCTGGAACGACCTGCTCAAGTCGACCGAGGCGGAGCTCAGGCGCCTCGCCCCTTCGGAGGCGTAAACCTTGAACGCAGTTCATGGAGCGAATCCGCTCCGTGACGCCGCAGACCGACGGCTCCCGCGCATCGCGGGGCCGTCGGGCCTGGTGATCTTTGGCGTCACGGGCGATTTGTCCCGGAAAAAGCTGATGCCTGCGGTGTACGACCTCGCCAACCGGGGCCTGCTCCCGCCGGGTTTCTCGCTGATCGGGTTCGCCCGCCGCGAGTGGGCGGACGAGGACTTCGCGGACGAGGTGTACCAGGCCGTCAAGCAGCACGCGCGGACGCCCTTCCGTGAGGAGGTGTGGCAGCAGCTCAGCCAGGGCATGCGGTTCGTCCAGGGCAACTTCGACGACAACGAGGCGTTCGAGACCCTGAAGAAGACGATGGAGGAGCTGGACCAGGCCCAGGGCACCGGCGGCAACTTCGCGTTCTACCTCTCCGTACCGCCCAAGTTCTTCCCCGTCGTCGTCCAGCAGCTCAAGAAGCACGGGCTGGCCGACGAGAAGGGCGGGTCCTGGCGGCGCGCGGTCATCGAGAAGCCGTTCGGGCACGACCTGGCCTCCGCCAAGGAGCTCAACGAGATCGTCCACGAGGTCTTCTCGCCCGACCAGGTCTTCCGCATCGACCACTACCTGGGCAAGGAGACCGTCCAGAACATCCTGGCGCTCCGGTTCGCCAACACGCTCTTCGAGCCGATCTGGAACCGGTCGTACGTCGACCACGTGCAGATCACCATGGCCGAGGACATCGGCATCGGCGGCCGCGCCGGGTACTACGACGGCATCGGCGCCGCCCGCGACGTCATCCAGAACCACCTCCTCCAGCTCCTGGCACTGACCGCGATGGAGGAGCCGGCCTCCTTCGACGCGGACGCGCTCGCGGCCGAGAAGACCAAGGTGCTGGGCGCGGTCAGGCTGCCCAAGGACCTCGGCAAGTCGACGGTGCGCGCCCAGTACGCCGCCGGGTGGCAGGGCGGCGCGAAGGCCGTCGGCTACCTGGAGGAGGAGGGCATCGACCCGCAGTCGAAGACCGACACCTACGCCGCCATCAAGCTGGGGATCGACAACCGCCGCTGGGCGGGCGTCCCCTTCTACCTGCGCACCGGCAAGCGGCTCGGCCGCCGGGTCACCGAGATCGCGGTCGTCTTCCAGCGCGCCCCGCACTCCCCCTTCGACCACACGGCCACCGAGGAGCTGGGGCAGAACGCCCTGGTCATCCGCGTCCAGCCGGACGAGGGCGTGACCATGCGGTTCGGCTCGAAGGTGCCGGGCACCTCGATGGAGGTCCGGGACGTCTCGATGGACTTCGCGTACGGCGAGTCCTTCACGGAGTCCAGCCCCGAGGCGTACGAGCGGCTGATCCTCGACGTCCTGCTCGGTGACGCCAACCTCTTCCCGCGCACGGAGGAGGTCGAGCTGTCCTGGAAGATCCTGGACCCGATCGAGCAGTACTGGGACCGGCACGGCAAGCCCGCGCAGTACCAGTCCGGGACCTGGGGTCCGGTCGAGGCGGACGAAATGCTCGCACGAGACGGACGGAGCTGGCGCCGGCCATGAAGATCGACCTCACGGACACCACATCCAGCAAGATCAACAAGGCGCTGGTGCAGGGGCGGCGGGCGATCGGCACGCCGGCCGTCGGCATGGTGCTCACCCTGGTCATCGTCACGGACGAGGAGAACGCGTACGACGCGCTCAAGGCCGCCAACGAGGCGTCCCGCGAGCACCCGTCGCGCACCCTGGTCGTCATCAAGCGCGTCTCGCGCTCGCCGCGCGACCGCTCCAAGGCGCGCCTGGACGCCGAGGTGCGGGTGGGCGCGGACGCGGGCACCGGCGAGACCGTGGTGCTGCGGCTGTACGGCGAGGTCATCGACCACGCCCAGTCGGTGGTCCTGCCGCTGCTGCTGCCGGACGCCCCGGTGGTGGTCTGGTGGCCGGTGGGCGCGCCGACCGACCCGGCCAACGACCCGCTGGGCTCCCTCGGGCAGCGGCGTGTGACCGACTCGTACGCCTCCGAGCACCCGGTGCGTGAGCTGGCCGCGCGCGCCGCCGCCTACACGCCGGGCGACACGGACCTGTCCTGGACCCGGATCACGCCGTGGCGTTCGATGCTGGCGGCTGCCCTGGACCAGGTCACGTGCGAGGTCACGTCGGCCGAGGTGGAGGGCGAGGAGTTCAACCCGAGCGTGGAGCTGCTGGCCATGTGGCTGGCGGACCGGCTGAAGATCCGCGTGAAGCGCTCGGCGTCCTCGGGGCCCGGCCTGACCGCGGTACGGATGGAGACCACCTGCGGCCCCATCGTGCTGCACCGGCCGGACGCCTCGCTCGCCACGCTGTGCATCCAGGGCCAGCCGGACCGCGCGGTGGCGCTCAAGCGCCGTGAGACGTCCGAGCTGATCGCCGAGGAGCTGCGGCGCCTCGACCCGGACGACACGTACGCGTCGGTGCTGCGGTACGGGGTGGACCGGCTGGACCAGGCGGCGCGGACGGAGGGGTCCGCGTCGGCGGACGAACCCTCGGAGTCCTCGGAGTCCTCGGAGGATGCCGCCGGGAAGCCCGCCGCGAAGAAGGCCGCGGCCAAGTCGCCGGCCAAGAAGGCGGCGGCCAAGTGAGCGCTCCGCAGCTCGTCGTCCACCGCGACAAGGAGCTGATGGCCCAGGCCGCCGCGGCCCGGCTGATCACGAAGATCGTGGACGCCCAGGCCGCCCGCGGCTCCGCCTCGGTGGTCCTGACGGGTGGCCGCAACGGCAACGGCCTGCTGGCCGCGCTGCGTTCGTCCCCCGCCCGGGACGCGATCGACTGGGCGCGCCTGGACCTGTGGTGGGGCGACGAGCGGTTCCTCCCGGAGGGCGACCCCGACCGGAACGACACCCAGGCCCGCGAGGCGCTGCTCGACAGCGTCCCGCTCAACCCGGCGCGGGTGCACACCATGCCGGTGGCGGGCGGCGCCCACGGGGTGGACGTGGACGCCGCGGCCGCCGCGTACGCGGACGAACTGGCCGCCGCGGCCGGGCCGGAGGACCACGGCCCGGTGCCGACGTTCGACGTCCTGATGCTGGGCGTCGGGCCCGACACGCATGTCGCCTCCCTCTTCCCGGAGCTTCCGGCGGTGCGGGAGACGGAGCGCACGGTGGTCGGCGTGCACGGCGCGCCCAAGCCGCCGCCGACCCGGATATCCCTGACGCTCCCGGCGATCCGGGCGGCGCGCGAGGTGTGGCTGCTCGCGGCGGGCGAGGACAAGGCGCAGGCGGCGGCGATCGCGCTGTCGGGCGCCGGCGAGATCCAGGCCCCGGCCGCCGGCGCGTACGGCAGGTCGCGGACGCTGTGGCTGCTGGACCAGGCGGCGGCCGCGCGGCTCCCGCGTGCCCTGTACCCGCCGGCGATTCCCTGACGGCGGCTCAGCCCGCGTGCTACGAGGCCCGGTTCACCCCTGGTGGGTGGACCGGGCCTCGTCGTCGACCGGATCAGAGGATGACCTGGTCCGCGTCCTTCTCCAGCGTGGCGATCGCGGCACGGCAGGCCCGGACGAACCGGTCGTAGACCTCCGTCGTGCTGCCGGCCCGTCCCGCGCGGGTGTTGACGGAGAACATCGCGGCCCGCAACTCGGTGGTGAGTTCGAGCTGGCCGCCCTTGCCGAGCATGGTGCGGTTGCAGGGGTTGTCCGGGTTGATGCCGGCCAGGTCGCGGACCTCGGGGTCGTTGCCGTCGCGCCAGGCGATCCCAGCCTTGCCGAACTCCGCCTTCAGAAGCGTCTTGAACCGCTCGTTGAGCCCGCCGACGACCACCGCCCGCGGGTCGGCGGTCCCCGCCTGCGCCGCCGTGCAGCCGTGCAGGCTCAGGACGTTGAGGCTGCCGGCGGCCATGGAGAGGGCGACGCGGTCGTCGTTGTTCTTCGCCGTGACGTGCAGTTCACGGTTGTTGGAGGAGCGCAGGCCCTCGAACATCCAGTAGTCGTGGGACCCGTAGCCGTCCTGGAGCGGCGCGAGGGTGGCGGGGTGGTACCCGGCGATGCCGAGGCACAGCTCGGAGGTGCCCGTCTCGATGCCACCGCCGTGCATGGCCATGATCGTGGTGCGGTTGTACGGGTATCTCTCGGCGAGGCTGCTGTCCAGGTACTCGTGCCGCTTGTAGCGGCGGGCGAAGTCGGTGCCCTCCTTGCCGGCCAGTTCGGTGTAGAGGTCGGTGTTGGAGGTGTAGAGGTCGAACTCGTCGGTCGCGTACGCCGGAGCGGCGGCGACACCGCCCAGCAGCGGGCCGCTGACGGCGGCGGTGGCGAGGGCGGCGAGGACCGTACGACGGCTGGTCTGTGTCATGCCCATCATGATCACGGCACCGGCCCGGCCCGGGGGCCGTCAACGCTGTGCTGTGCGTCACTGGCCCTCTGGTGCGCCCCGCTCAAGGAACGGCTCCAGCAGGCCGGGGACGGCCGTGGAGGCGAAGCCCAGTCCTTCGCTCTCGTCCGCGTCGTACACGTCGTACGCGCCCGCCCCCGCCGCCGTCGTCGCGGTCAGCGTGATGAGGCCGGCGCGGCGCTGGAAGTACGACTGCCTGGCCGTCCAGCCGATGACGCCGCGCCGGTGGAGGGCGACGGTGGCGCGGCGGGCGGTGCCGGAGCGGGTGACCAGGTAGTCGCCGGTGAGCCCGTGGCCCAGGCCGCGGTACGCGTCGAGGGCGAGGAGCACCGCGAGCGGCAGCAGCACCACGGCGCACACTACGGCGACGTGGAGCAGCGCGCTGGTGAGCAGGGCTCCGAGGGCGGCGAGGACCACGACGGGCAGCAGCGCGGCCGCCAGGGCCCACCGCAGCCGCCGGGTGCGGGCCGCACGGGGGTGGGCGGTGAGCGGTGCGCCGGTGGGGGCGGCGGCCTCGCGGAGCACCCGCGCGGCCACGTCGTCCGCCACGGCGCGGGGCACGGCGGGCAGCAGCGTCTTGTGGTCGGCGTGCTGGTCGTCCTCGGCCTTGGCGAGGCCGGTGGCGACCGCGTCGAGCCGGGCGGCGCCGCACAGCCGGGCGCCCAGCGGCTCGACCAGCTCCACCCCGCGCAGGCGCCGCTCCTCGATGGAGATCGACCGGGTGGTGAGCAGGCCGCGCCGCACCCTGAGGGTGCCGCCCGGCTCCCGCTCCAGCCGGTAGTTCCACCACATCTCGCCCCACAGGCCGAGCGCCCCGACGGCGCCCGCGAGCAGGGCGACGACGGTGAGGGCGAGGACGACCCACACGACGGGCGTGTCCCGGAACCGGTCGCCCACCCAGTCGATGACCTCGTCCTGGGCCCCGAACCACTCGCTGACCTGCATCACGGCGCCCGCCGCCGCGCCACCGAGCAGCGGGGCGACGAACGATATGGGGGCGTACCGGATCCAGCGGGCGTCCAGGGCCGCCAGCCGGCCGTCACGGTGACCGTCCCCGGCCGGCTCCGTGGCGCGGCCGAGCAGTTCGCGTCGGAGCCGTTCGCCCTCCGCCCTGCTGACCGGGTGCAGCTCCAGCGTGGACTCACCGCCACCGGTGTGCTCGCCGGTGCCTATCCGCACCTTCACCAGGCCGAGGACGCGCAGCAGCGGACTGGCCGTCAGGTCCACGCTGCGGATGCGCTCGCGGGCCAGGGACCGGCGCTTGACCAGCAGCAGCCCGGTGTGGAGCTCGGCGCGCTCGGGCCCGATGCGGTAGCGCGTGCGGGTCCAGCGCACGTACTCCACGGCCGCCCCGGCCGGCACGAGCAGCGCACCCCCGGCGAGCAGGAGGAGGGTGCCCATGCCCCGGCGTGGCCCGTCGCCGAACCAGGCGCCGCCGCTCAGGCCGAACAGGACCGGCACGCAGACACCGCAGGCGACCCCGGCCATGACGAGCGCGGTCACCAGCACGGCCCGCCTGTCGAGCCGCAGCCAGCCGTCGGTGGCGTCCGCGCCGTCGGCCCCGGGGCCGGTCATGTCGCGTCCCCGGGCGTGGCCTGGGTGATCCGGGTGAGCCGCTCGGCCAGCTCGGCGGCCAGCTCGTGGTCGAGCCCCTCGATCCGGATGGCGCCCTTGGCGGAGGCGGTGGTCACGGTGACCGTGGCGAGGCGGAACGCCTGCTCCAGCGGTCCGCGTACGGTGTCCACGGTCTGGATCCGGGACATCGGCGCGATCCGCCACTCCTGCCAGAAGGCGCCGGTCCGGACGTAGACGGCGTCGTCCGTGACCTCCCAGCGGTGGACCCTGAACCACCAGCGGGGGAAGAACGCGGTGCAGGCGAGCCCGGTCACGGCCAGGGCCCCGGCGGGCAGCCACAGCCAGAACCGGGCCGGCTCGATCAGCGCGCCGAGCACGGCCAGCACCACCACGGGCGCCCCGGTCAGCAGCAGCCACTGCGTCCGCCACCAACCAACGGCCCGCTCGTTCAGCGTGTTGTTCGGCGGCCGCAGCCGCACCGCGTCCTCCCCCCGCATCGGGTCACCGGCCCCGAAGCGTCCGGTACCGGCCGGCGAGCGCGGCCGTGGAGCTGTCGAGCTGTTCGCCGCCCTCGCCCTCGGTCAGGACGGGCTCGATCTTCTTGGCCAGCACCTTGCCGAGCTCGACGCCCCACTGGTCGAAGGAGTCGATGTTCCAGATGGCGCCCTGGACGAACACCTTGTGCTCGTACAGCGCGATGAGCTGCCCCAGCACGGACGGCGTGAGCTCGTCGGCGAGGATCGTGGTGGTGGGGTGGTTGCCGCGGAAGGTCTTGTGCGGCACCAGGTCCTCCGCCACGCCCTCGGCACGGACCTCGTCGGGCGTCTTGCCGAAGGCGAGCGCCTGGGTCTGGGCGAAGAAGTTGGCCATCAGCAGGTCGTGCTGGGGCACCAGGCCGGGCTCCAGGTCGGCGACCGGCCTGGCGAAGCCGATGAAGTCGGCCGGGATCATCTTGGTGCCCTGGTGGATCAACTGGTAGTAGGCGTGCTGCCCGTTGGTGCCCGGCGTGCCCCAGACGACCGGGCCGGTCTGCCAGTCGACCGGGTTGCCGTCGCGGTCCACGGACTTGCCGTTGGACTCCATGTCGAGCTGCTGGAGGTAGGCCGTGAACTTCGACAGGTAGTGGCTGTAGGGCAGGACGGCGTGGGACTGGGCGTCGAAGAACGCCCCGTACCAGACGCCCAGCAGGCCGAGCAGCAGCGGCGCGTTCTCCTCGGGCGGGGCGGTGCGGAAGTGCTCGTCGACGAGGTGGAAGCCGTCGAGCATCTCCCGGAACCGGTCCGGACCGATGGCGATCATCAGGGAGAGCCCGATGGCGGAGTCGTACGAGTACCGGCCGCCGACCCAGTCCCAGAACTCGAACATGTTGGCCGTGTCGATGCCGAAGTCCTCGACCTTCCCGGCATTGGTCGACAGGGCCACGAAGTGCTTGGCCACGGCCTCCTGACCGGCCCTCAGCCCGGTGAGGAGCCAGTCGCGGGCGGAGGTGGCGTTGGTGATCGTCTCGATGGTGGTGAACGTCTTCGAGGCGATGATGAAGAGCGTCTCGGCCGGGTCCAGGTCCCGGACCGCCTCGTGCAGGTCGGCGCCGTCCACGTTGGAGACGAAACGGAACGTCAGGTCCCGGCGGGTGTACGAGCGCAGCGCCTCGTAGGCCATCGCCGGGCCGAGGTCGGAGCCGCCGATGCCGATGTTGACGACGTTCTTGATGGGCTTGCCGGTGTGGCCGGTCCACTCGCCGGACCGGATGCGCTGCGAGAAGGCGGCCATCCTGTCGAGCACCGCGTGCACGCCCGGCACCACGTTCTCGCCGTCGACCTCGATCACGGCCTCGCGCGGGGCGCGCAGCGCCGTGTGCAGGACCGCGCGGTCCTCCGTGGTGTTGATCTTGTCGCCACGGAACATGGCGTCCCGCAGCTCCGCCACCCCGGTCGCGGCGGCCAGCTCGCGCAGCAGCCGCAGCGTCTCGTCGGTGACCAGGTGCTTGGAGTAGTCCAGATACAGGTCGCCGACCCGCAGCGTGTATGCGGTGCCGCGCGCCGGGTCGGCGGCGAACAGTTCGCGCAGATGCGTCTGCCCCAACTGCTCACGGTGCTTGCCGAGGGCCGTCCACTCGGGCATCCGGTTGAGCCTCGTGCGGCTTTCTGCATTCATCTCGGACATCAGCCCACTTCTTCTCGTACCTGCCTGCTTGCCCCGCTGCCCCTCCAACCTAATTGATCTGCCGCACCGACGAGGCCGCCAGGGAGGCGACGGCGAGTGCGAACAGCCCGGCCGCCAGCAGGGCGGGGATGTTCGCACCCCATGCCGCTGCCGCCGCTCCGCCCAGCAGCGCGCCGAGGGGTGCGCCACCGATCGCGAGGGTGCGGAACGCGGCGCTGATCCGGCCGAGCATCCCGGCCGGGCTGCGCTCCTGCATCAGCGTCACCTGGTGGACGTTCCACACCATGCCCATCAGCCCGAACACCGCCATCGCCGCCATCGCCACCCACAGCTCGCGCACCGCTCCCAGGGCGACCAGGGCGCCGGTCTGGACGAGCCCGGCGATCAGCACCGCCCGTATCCGCCCGCCGGTCCCGCCGGTCCGGCCGGAGAACCGGGCGGCCACCGCCCCGCCCGCCACGCTGCCCACGCCGTACGCGGTGAGAACCGCGGCATAGCCGCCGCTGCCCGCACCCAGCCAGTCGGTGACGTGCAGGACCAGGGTGGCGATGAGGGCGCCCACGCCGATGTTCATCAGGGTCGTGGCCACGCACAGAGCCCGCTGTGCCCGGTCCCGCCACAGCACGCGCAGCCCTTCGGCGATCTCGGCGCGCAGGGTGGAGCCGCCCTTGCGGGGCGCCCGCTCGGGCGCCGGTATCCGCAGCGAAGCCACGAGCAGCGCGGCGAGCAGGTAGGTGGCCGCGTCCGCCGCGTACGGCACGGCGGCGCCCGCGAGGAGCAGCACCGGCACCAGCGGGGCCGCCAGGAAGGCTCCCGCGAGCTGCTGCCCGGCCAGCAGCCGGGCGTTGGCCCCGGCGAGCGCGTCGGCGGGCACCAGGGACGGCAACAGGGACGTCGCCGCGTTGTCGAACAGGGTCTGGAGGGCCGTGAGGACGAAGGCGAGCGCGATCAGCAGGGCGATGGAGGCGTGCCCCAGCGCGACCGCGACCGCGAAGGCGGCCATCAGCCCGCCCCGCACGAGATCGACGGTCCACATGGCGCGCCGCTGGTCGACCCGGTCGGCGACGGCCCCGCCGACCAGCCCGAACAGCAGCCACGGCAGGTGCCCGCACGCCGTCACCGCGGCGATCAGCAGGGGCTCGCGGGTCAGCGAGACGGCGAGCAGCGGCATCGCCGCCGTGCGCAGCGAGTCGCCGAACTTCGACACGACCGCGGCCGCCCACAGCCGCCCGAAACCGCCCCGCCACGCCGGCGCCCGCGGGACGCCCACCGCCTCGGCCGTCGCCACAGCCGTCCACCCCCCCGTATGTCGCATGATCTGCTCACCAACGACGGTAGAGGGCACCACTGACAACGCCGGGTGGAGCGGGGAGTACGGGAGCGGGAAGAACGAAACGGGCCCTGTCGGTGGAAACCACCCACAGGGCCCTCAACTGCTCAGATCTCGCCTCGGAGTTTGGCCAGCGCCTCGGCCAGGATCGCCTCGCCGTCCGCGTCGCTGCGGCGCTCCCGCACGTACGCGAGGTGCGTCTTGTACGGTTCGGTGCGCGGCGGGTCCGGCGGGTTGTCCCGGTCCTGGCCGGCCGGGAACCCGCACCGCGGGCAGTCCCAGGTGTCGGGGACCTGCGCGTCACTCGCGAAGCTCGGCTGCGTCTCGTGCCCGTTCGAGCACCAGAAGGAGATGCGGAGTCGCGGCGCGGACTCGCCCCGCTCGGCCTCCCCCATCGGCCCCGCGCCGACCCGGCTTCCCCGGATCGCGTTGCCACTTGCCACGGTTGTAACTCCCTGCGTGATGGTGCTCGAAGATGCCCCAGTCTACGTAAGGCCCAACGCGCGTCCAGTGATTGGAGTTACACCCCTCCCCGGGACGCGGAACCGAGACGTCAGTTGTCCAGCTTGATCAGAAGAGCAAGTACGACAATGCACGCGAACCACAGCAGACCGACGACCACGGTGATGCGGTCCAGGTTGCGCTCGGCGACCGAGGAGCCGCCGACGGACGACTGCATGCCGCCACCGAACATGTCGGAGAGGCCGCCGCCCTTCCCCTTGTGCATCAGCACCAGCAGCATCAGCAGCGCGCTGAAGACGATGAGGGCGATCGAGAACCCCATAACCACGGCTGGACCCTACTTCCTGGCAATTCTCGGATTACACGGACTATCGGACGTCTACGGACGACGGGGGCCCAGGCTCCCACGAAAAGAGCCTCGGCCCCCGCAAGGGTACGACGATTCCGCCCTACCGCATACTCACCGGTCGCGGAACCGGACGCACCGGAACCGGCTCACTGGTCCCGGAACCGGACGATCTTGACGAACTCGTCGGCGTCCAGTGCCGCGCCGCCGACCAGGGCGCCGTCCACGTCGGGCTGCGCCATGATCGCGGCGACGTTGGAGGACTTCACGGAGCCGCCGTACTGGATGCGGACCTTGTCGGCCAGCTCCTTGGAGTACAGCTCGGCGAGCCGGCCGCGGATCGCCCCGCAGACCTCCTGCGCGTCCTCGGGGGTGGCGACCTCGCCGGTGCCGATGGCCCACACCGGCTCGTACGCGATCACGATCGTCTCGGCCTGCTCGGCCGGGATGTCCTTCAGTCCGCCGTCGAGCTGCGCGAGCGTGTAGGAGACCTGGTCACCGGCCTTGCGGATGTCCAGGCCCTCGCCGACGCAGAGGATCGGGACCAGGCCGTTGCGGAAGGCGGCCTTCACCTTGGCGTTGCACAGCTCGTCGCTCTCGCCGTGGTACTGGCGGCGCTCGGAGTGGCCGACGGCGACGTACGTGCACTTCAGCTTGGACAGCATCACGCCGGAGATCTCACCGGTGTACGCACCGGAGTCGTGCGCCGAGATGTCCTGGGCGCCGTACTTGATCTTCAGCTTGTCGCCGTCGACCAGGGTCTGCACGGACCGCAGGTCGGTGAAGGGCGCGAGGACGGCGACCTCGACGGCCTCGTAGTCCTTGTCGTTCAGTGCGAAGGCGAGCTTCTGGACGTGGGCGATGGCCTCCAGGTGGTTGAGGTTCATCTTCCAGTTGCCCGCCATCAGCGGGGTACGGGTGCTCATTAAGTGTTAGTCCTCCAGTGCGGCGAGGCCGGGAAGCGTCTTGCCCTCGAGGTACTCGAGGCTCGCGCCGCCACCGGTCGAGATGTGGCCGAATGCGTCCTCGTCGAAGCCCAGGATCCGGACGGCCGCGGCGGAGTCGCCACCGCCGACGACCGTGAAGGCCGGGGAGTCGACGAGCGCCTGGGCGACGGCCTTGGTGCCCTCGGCGTAGTCGGGGTGCTCGAAGACGCCCATGGGGCCGTTCCAGAAGACGGTGGCCGCGTCGGCGAGCTTCGATGCGTACAACTTGCGGGTCTGCGGACCGATGTCCAGACCCTCCTGGTCGGCCGGGATGGCGGTCGAGGCGACCAGCGTGGGGTTGGCCGGGGCCTTGGTCTTCAGGTCCGGGAAGTCGGCCGAGACCAGCACGTCGACGGGGAGCACGAACTCCACGCCCTTCTTCTCTGCCCTGGCCAGGTACTCCAGGCAGGCCGGGACCTGGTCCTCCTGGAGCAGCGAGATGCCGACCTCGTGGCCCTTGGCCTTGAGGAAGGTGTACGCCATGCCGCCGCCGATCAGGATGCGGTCGGCCTTCTCCAGCAGGTGGTCGATGACGCCCAGCTTGTCGGAGACCTTGGCGCCGCCGAGCACGACCACGTAGGGGCGCTTGACGTCGTCGGTGAGCTTCTTGAGGACGCCGACCTCGGTGGCGATCAGGTAGCCGGCGTACTTCGGCATCAGGCGCGGCAGCTCGAACACGGAGGCGTGCTGGCGGTGCACGGCACCGAAGCCGTCGCCCACGTACACGTCCGCGAAGGCGGCGAGGCGGGCGGCCAGCTCCGCGCGCTCGGCGGGGTCCTTGGAGGTCTCACCGGGGTGGAAGCGGAGGTTCTCCAGGACGGCGACCTGGCCGTTCTCCAGCCCCGCGACGGCCGCGTGGGCCTCGGAGCCGATGGTGTCGCCGGCGAAGGCGACGGGCCGGCCGAGCAGCTCGCCGAGCCGGGAGGCGGCGAACCGCAGCGTGAATGCGGGGTCCGGCTCGCCCTTGGGGCGGCCGAGGTGCGAGGCCACGACGACCTTGGCACCGGCTTCGGTCAGCGCCTTGACGGTCGGCAGGACGGCGCGGATGCGGCCGTCGTCGGTGATGGTGGTGCCGTCCTGCGGCACGTTGAGGTCCGCGCGGACGAATACGCGCTTGCCTTCGACCCCTTGGCGGAGGAGTTCGTCGATCGTCTTCATCTGTCCTGTTGCTCCTTGGAAGAACCGACGCAAGCGACAGGGCTCGTACAGCGCGGCGTTGCGCTGCCCGAGCCCTGTGCTCACATCGAGGTACCTACCCTTGTGCCCTCGCCGCCCAGTTGCTTAGAGCTGGCCGCCGACGAACACGGTGAGGTCCACGAGGCGGTTGGAGTAGCCCCACTCATTGTCGTACCAGCCGACGACCTTGACCTGCTTGCCCTGGACCATCGTGAGCTTCGAGTCGAAGGTGCAGGAGGCCGGCCAGTTGACGATGTCCGAGGAGACGATCGGGTCCTCGGTGTACTCCAGGATGCCCTTGAGCTGCCCCTCGGCGGCCTTCTGGAACGCGGTGTTGATCTCGTCCTTGGTGACCTCGCGGTCCAGCTCCAGCACGAGGTCGGTGACCGAGCCGGTGGGGACCGGGACGCGCATGGCGATGCCGTCCAGCTTGCCCTTGAGCTGCGGGAGGACCAGAGCGGTGGCCTTGGCGGCACCCGTCGACGTCGGAATGATGTTCTCCGCGGCGGCGCGGGCGCGGCGCAGGTCCTTGTGCGGGAAGTCCAGGATGCGCTGGTCGTTGGTGTAGGCGTGGACCGTCGTCATCATGCCCTTGACGATGCCGAAGTTCTCGTCGAGGACCTTGGCCATCGGCGCCACGCAGTTGGTGGTGCAGGAGGCGTTGGAGATGACGTGGTGGTTGGCCGCGTCGTACTTGTCCTGGTTGACACCCATGACGATGGTGATGTCCTCGTCGGTGGCCGGAGCCGAGATGAGGACCTTCTTCGCGCCACCGGCGATGTGCTTCTCGGCGTCGGCCTTCTTGGTGAAGATGCCGGTCGACTCGATGACGATGTCGACGCCCAGCTCGCCCCACGGGATGTCGGCCGGGTTGCGCTCGGAGAGCACCTTGATGGTGTGGCCGTCGACCGTGATGGTGTCGGCGGTGTGGCTGACCTCGGCCTTGAGACGGCCCAGAATCGTGTCGTACTTCAGGAGGTGTGCCGTGGTCGCGGTGTCGCCCAGGTCGTTGACAGCCACGATCTCGATGTCTGCACCCTGCTCCAGCAGCGCGCGGAAGTAGTTACGACCGATGCGGCCAAAGCCGTTGATGCCTACGCGGATCGTCACGAACCGATCTCCTCGTTAGGTACGCCGGGTTTCGACGCCGGCGAGATGTATTGGGATGTCCCCGACCGCTTACGACCCTACCTCCCTCCAGGCGGCGGAGTGACATCTAGCGCACCCGGACGAGCCCGGTGAACCGGAACCCCTGTCCTACTGGACAGTACGGTCCACCGGGGCGTTCGTCCGGCTACCGAGCGTCAGCGGAGAGCGCTCGTCGGTGCACGGGTGCGCTCGTCAGCGACGGAATGCGTTCGTCAGCGACGGAGTGCGCCGAGCGCTGTGCCGAGCAGCCGCTTGCGCTGAACGGAATCGGGTACGTGCTCCAGACCGAATCCGAGGAGCACGGTGTCGCGGGTGGTGACGGCGGCCCGGGAGTGGTATAGCGCGGGTGACCGGGCCCAGTCGGTGGCGTTGCCCGGGCTGCCGGCCGGCGGGCCGGCCACGCTCCAGGCGCCGAGTGAGGCCTCGAAGCCCTCGCTGTCCCGTGCCGTGCCGCCGACGACGAGCTTCGTCTCGTCGACGAAGACGCCCGTCTCTCCCACCCCGGAGTCGGAGATGTAGGAGATGGACAGCTCGACCCGCTTGCCGGCGTACGCGCTCAGGTCGACGGCGACGGGCTGCCAGCCGCCCGAGGTGCCGGTGAAGGCGTGCCAGGCGCCGGTGGTGCCGGTGGCGGTGCAGCCGTCCTCGCCGTCGGTGAGGTAGTGCGCCAGGAAGGGGTGCCCGCCGATGTAGAAGCCCTCGGCGCAGTCGGTCGGGACCTCGCTGGAGGAGCGGCCGTGGGCGTCGGGCAGGGTCGTCCAGTCGTCCTGGCCCACGGTGTGCGCCTCGACCACCACGTTGTCGTAGCCGGGCTCGGTGTCATGGCTGAGCCGGAACTGGAGGGTGGGCTTGGCGGCGGCGTCCGTACCGGTCAGGTCGACGGTCCTGGTGAGCCGCATCCAGGCGTTGTCGACGTGCCGGGCGGCGGCGAAGGACTCGCCCTCGTACGGTTCGAAGGGCGTGCGTACGCCGGGGTAGTCGCCCGCGGCGGCGCTGCGGAACTGCGGGAACACCTTGGGGTCGAGGGTGTCGGAGGTGACGGTGTAGGCGCCGGCGCTGTCGAGCGGGTTGCCGGTCGCGTCGCCGAGGGAGGCCCCCGTACCGGCGAAGCGGCCCGTGCCCGCGAAGGAGCCGGGTGACGCCATGCCGGTGCGGCGGTGGGCGCCGAGGTAGTACTGGGCGAAGTCGTCGGAGTCGGCGCGGCCGATGTCGACGAGCCCGCCGGAGCTCTCGCCGGCGTTGATCAGTTTGCCGCCCTCGTTGAGGTACTCCCGCACGGCGAGCGTGGTGGGCCCGGAGGGCCGTTCGGCGCCGGTGTACCAGACGACGGTGCCGAAGTGGCCGAGCACTCCGAGCGGGTGCGGGGCGCCCTGGGTGGCGACGTCCCAGACGGCGGCCTTGCGTCCGTTGTCCTTCAGCGCCTTGGTGTACGCGGCGGTGTGCCGCGCCGGCGCGGTGCCGCCCTCCTCGGCGAGCACCAGGACGTCGCCGCGCGGCCGCTCGGCGATGGTGTACGTGAACGGGGTGGACGAGACGCGCTTGCCGTCGCGGGTGCGGCCGGTGAACCAGACCTCGACGGTGTCGCCGGGTTCGCCGTCCTGGACCTCGGCGCGGTACTCGTCGTAGTAGAGGTTGTCCTCGCCGCCGTAGGTCTCGCCGCCCTCCCACGCCTTCAGGCGCTGGTCGTGCGTCCGGCCGCCGTTGACGCGGTACTTCAGCTCCTTGTCGCGCAGCGACTTGCGGGCGGTGACGGCGACTTCCTGGTCGTCGCCGTCGTACGCGTACGACGTGGTGAAGGTGTCGGGGACGAAGGCGGGGGCGTCGGCGCCGACCGGGGAGACGGGGTCGTCGGGGCGGGCGGCCGATTCGGCGACGGCGAGCGCGAACGGGATGTTCTTGGCGAACTCCTGCTGGATGAGCTTCTCGTCGTCGGGGAAGGTGAAGATGGAGGCGCAGTCGGCCGGTTCCCAGGCGTCGTTCGGATCGACGCGGGAGGCGGTGGCACAGGTCGACATCTCCGGGGTGAACATCTGCATCCCGTTGACGTTGGCCGCGTGTCCGTCGGCCTCGCCGTTGGTGGTGTAGAGCTCGGAGGAGACCTGCGGGCGGTAGCCGGGGACCGCGGACTTGGCGGGGGTGCCGGCCAGTGCCTTGAGCGGGACGTCGTCGGGGGTGTCGGTGGCGACCTGCCAGCCGACGCCGTAGAGGATGAGCTGCGCGGCGGAGTGGTAGTTGATGCCGTACTGGAATCCGATCCGCTTCTGGAACGCGTCCAGCGCCTTCGTCTCGGGCTCGGACATCGGGCCGGTGCCGCGGTAGGTCTCGTCGGCGGGATCGGGGGACGACCCCTCGTTGTCGTAGCCCCACTTGTAGGAGAAGTTGCGGTTGAGGTCGACGCCGTCGCCGGGGGCGATCTTCCCGTCACCGTTGTTGTCGCGCAGGTTCTTGCGCCACTGGCGGTTGGCGGGGGCGGCGTGGGTGTGGTCGTAGCCGTCGGGGTTGGCGGAGAGCACGAACCACAGCTCGGTGGTGTCGACGATCTTCGTGATACGCGGGTCCTTGCCGTACCCGGCGAGGTAGTGGTGGAGCAGCCGCCGGTTCATCTCGGGCGTGATCCACTCGCGGGCGTGCTGATTGGAGAGGTACAGGGTGGCGGGCCTGGAGCCGTCCCTGTACTTCTTGGCGCCCTTGGAGAGCTTGAGGGCGAGGATGTCCTGGCCCTTGATCGTCTTGCCGATGCTGACGACCTTGGTGAGCGCCGGGTTGGCCCGGGCGGTCGCCAGGATCTCCTCCTTGAGCCCGCCCTTGCCTCCGTACGGCCGGAACACGCCGTCACCAGCGGCGGCGACACGCTTCTCGGCGGTCGCGGTGAGGTCGTGCTCGGTGACGGCGACGCCCTTGTCGCGCAGCGCCTCCGCCTGCCGCTCGGTGAGGTACAACTCGACGGTGGCGGTGCCCTTTTCGGGAATCCGCTCGCTCAGCTCATGGCCGTCGGTACCGGCGTCGAGGAGGAGCGGGATCTGCTCCTTGCCGACCTTCGCGTGCCATACGGAGAGGCTGTCGCCGCCGCCCCCGGTGTCCTGCCCGTCCTTCTGCTCCGCCCCGGCGACGGGTGCCGCCGCCAGTCCGGCCATCAGCAGTGAAGCCGCGGCGAGGATCGATCTCGCTCTACGTCTCATGTGCCCCCCTTGCTGTTGTCTGCCACGGAAGTGGACAGGCGCCAGGCTTGTGACACCTCATGATCATGTCAATACCGCCTCGGTGGCCGTGGCCGGTGTGCGGGGGTGGGGGCGGTGTCGTGCCGGGTGCGGGGGCGGGTGCGGTCCGGTGCGCTCCCGTGCGGGTGCGGGTGCGGGGGCCGTGGCGGGTGCGGGGCCGTGCGGGTGTGGGAGCCGTGGCCGGTGCGGGCCGTGCGGTCCCGGCAAGCCGCCGCCCGGGTGGGGCGGCGGCGCGCACGTGGGGCGGGGGTCAGCCGACGAGGCCGTCGGCCATTTCCTCGGTGAGGTTGGACTCCGTACCGGGGATGCCGAGGTCCTGGGCCCGCTTGTCGGCCATGGCCAGCAGGCGGCGGATGCGGCCGGCGACCGCGTCCTTGGTCAGCGGCGGGTCGGCGAGGGCGCCGAGCTCCTCCAGGGAGGCCTGCTTGTGCTCCATGCGCAGCCGGCCGGCCGCCGCCAGGTGCTCGGGGACCTCCTCGCCGAGGATCTCCAGGGCGCGCTGCACCCGGGCGCCGGCCGCGACCGCGGCGCGCGCCGAGCGGCGGAGGTTGGCGTCGTCGAAGTTGGCCAGCCGATTCGCGGTGGCGCGCACCTCGCGGCGCATCCGCCGCTCCTCCCAGGCCAGCACCGACTCGTGCGCCCCCAGCCGGGTCAGCAGCGCGCCGATCGCGTCACCGTCCCGTACCACCACGCGGTCCACGCCCCGCACCTCGCGGGCCTTGGCGGCGATGGACAGCCGCCGCGCGGCACCGACCAGCGCGAGCGCGGCCTCCGGGCCCGGGCAGGTGACCTCCAGGGACGAGGAGCGGCCGGGCTCGGTCAGCGAGCCGTGCGCCAGGAAGGCTCCGCGCCAAGCGGCCTCGGCGTCACAGGTCGCCCCGGAGACCACCTGCGGCGGCAGGCCCCGGATCGGCCGGCCCCGGCCGTCGACCAGCCCGGTCTGGCGGGCCAGTTGGTCGCCGCCCGCCACCACGCGGACGACGAAGCGCGAGCCGCGCCGCAGCCCGCCCGGCGCCATCACGATCAGTTCGGAGTTGTGCCCGAAGATCTCCGCGATGTCCCGCTTCAGGCGGCGCGCCGCCATCGCGGTGTCCAGCTCCGCCTCGATCACGATCCGCCCGCTGACCAGGTGCAGCCCGCCGGCGAACCGCAGGATCGACGAGACCTCCGCCTTTCTGCAGCAGGTCCGGGTGACGGGGAGCCGGGAGATCTCGTCCTTCACCGCTGCCGTCATCGCCATGGGCCGATCCTTCCATGCATCCGAAAAATACGGTCGTACGCGGCGGCCAGCAGCTCCGGGTCGTGCTTCGGCGAGCCGTCCTTCCTGGCCACCGGGGCCAGCTCGACCGCGGCACCGAGCCGCTTGGCGGCGTCTGCGAGGGACTCGCGGTCGGGCACGGCGGCCTCGTCGGCCAGCACCACGTCCAGGGCGAGTTTAGGGGCGTGTCGCCCCAAAACCTCCAAATGACGCTGCGGGGAGAAGCCCTCGGTTTCTCCGGGCTGCGGCGCGAGGTTCAGCGACAGGACCCGGCGCGCCTTGGTCTCGACGAGGGCCTCCAGCAGCTCGGGCACCAGCAGGTGCGGGATGACGGAGGAGAACCAGGAGCCGGGGCCGAGCACCACCCAGTCCGCGTCCAGCACGGCCGCGACCGCCTCCGGTACGGCGGGCGGGTCGTTCGGCACGAGGTGCACGGACTGCACCTCGCCGGGCGTGAGCGCCACGGTCGCCTGACCGCGGACGGTGTCCACGTCCTCCGGGCGCTCGGGGTCATGGCCCTTGACCAGCGCCTGGAGCTCCAGCGGCACGGCCGACATGGGCAGCACCCGGCCGTGCGCGCCGAGCAGCTTGCCGACCAGGTCCAGCGCCTGGACGTGGTCGCCGAGCTGCTCCCACAGGGCGACGATCAGCAGGTTGCCGACGGCGTGCTCGTGCAGGTCGCCCTTGGACTGGAACCGGTGCTGGATGACGCGGGCCCACGTCTGGCCCCAGTCGTCGTCGCCGCACAGCGCCGCCAGGGCCTTGCGCAGGTCCCCGGGCGGCAGCACGCCGAGCTCCTCGCGGAGGCGGCCGCTGGACCCGCCGTCGTCGGCGACCGTGACCACGGCGGTCAGGTCGCCGGTGATGCGGCGCAGCGCGGCGAGGGACGCGGACAGGCCCATGCCGCCGCCGAGGGCGACGACCTTGGGCTGGGCGCCGCGTCTGCGGAGCGTACGGACGGACAGCGACCGCGTACGCCGACGGTACTGCTTCACTCGCGCCCCATGTCCCGGTGGACGACGACGGTCTCGACCCCTTCCGAGGCGAGCCGGGCGGCGAGCTTCTCGGACATGGCCACGGAGCGGTGCTTGCCGCCCGTGCAGCCGACCGCGATGGTCACGTACCGCTTGCCCTCCCGGCGGTAGCCGGTGGAGATGAGCTGGAGCAGCTCGGTGTACCGGTCGAGGAACTCCTTGGCGCCCGGCTGGTTGAAGACGTAGCCCGACACCTCCTCGTTGAGGCCGGTGAACGGGCGCAGCTCCGGCACCCAGTGCGGGTTGGGCAGGAAGCGGCAGTCCACCACCAGGTCGGCGTCGACGGGCAGGCCGTACTTGTAGCCGAACGACATGACCGTGGCGCGCAGCTCCGGCTCCTCGTCCCCGGCGAACTGGGCGTCCATCTTGGCGCGCAGCTCGTGGACGTTGAGGCTGGAGGTGTCGATCACCAGGTCGGCGTCGCCGCGCAGCTCGCGCAGCAGGTCGCGCTCGGCGGCGATGCCGTCGACGATCCGGCCGTCGCCCTGGAGCGGGTGCGGGCGGCGCACCGACTCGAAGCGGCGGACCAGCGCCTCGTCGGACGACTCCAGGAAGACGATCCGGCGGGTGACCTGCTTGGCGTCGAGGACCGCGAGCGACTCGCGGAGGCTCTCGAAGAACTGGCGGCCGCGCACGTCGACGACGACGGCGATGCGCGCCACATTGCCCTGGGAACGGGCGCCGAGCTCCACCATGGTGGGGATCAGCGCGGGCGGCAGGTTGTCGACGACGAACCAGCCGAGGTCCTCCAGGCACTTGGCGGCGGTGCTGCGACCGGCGCCGGACATGCCGGAGATGATCACCAGCTCGGGGATGGCCGCCTCGGCGGCCTCTCCGGCCTCGATCGTCGTGCCCGTACTCACGTGTGCTGCTCCGTCTTCTCGCGCTGTCGGCTCCGGCGGCCGCGTGCTCGGCTCCGGTTCCGCCATCGGGTGGTGCTCAGTCATTTCCGGTTCCCCCGTCGTCGTCTTCCATGATCTCTCCTGTCGCCGTGTTCACGGCGGGAGCGGCCGGAGCCGCCTGGGCGAGGGCCACGGCCACGGCTTCGGCGGTCTTCCGGCCGAATCCCGGCACCTCGCAGATCTGCTCGATTGTCGCCTGCCGCAGCCGCTTCACCGAGCCGAAGTGTTTGATCAACGCCTGCTTGCGGGTGTCGCCCAGGCCCGGGACCGCGTCCAGCGGGCTGGTCCGTATCCGCTTGTGGCGCTTGGTGCGCTGGTAGCGGATGGCGAAGTCGTGAGCCGTGTCACGGACCCGCTGGAGGAGGTACAGCCCCTCGCTGGAGCGGGGCAGGACGACGGGGTCGTCGTCGCCGGGCAGCCAGACCTCTTCCAGGCGCTTGGCGAGGCCGCAGACGGCGATGTCGTCGATCCCGAGCTCGTCCAGGGCCCGCCGGGCGGCGGCGACCTGCGGCTGTCCGCCGTCGACCACGACGAGCTGCGGCGGGTACGCGAACTTCTTCGGCCGGCCGTCGTCCTCCGGCGCCCCGGCCGGGACCTCGCCGTCGGTCTCCTCCAGGGCCCACTCGCCGGTCTTCTCCTTCTCGGCGAGGTACCGCTTGAAGCGGCGGCTGATCACCTCGTGCATGGAGCGGACGTCGTCCTGGCCCTCGAAGCCCTTGATCTGGAAGCGGCGGTACTCGCTCTTGCGGGGCAGGCCGTCCTCGAAGACGACCATGGAGGCGACGACGTCCTCGCCCTGGAGGTGGGAGATGTCGAAGCACTCGATGCGCAGCGGCGCCGTCTCCAGGTCCAGGGCCTCGGCGATCTCCTCCAGCGCGCGCGAGCGGGTGGTCAGGTCGCTGGCGCGCTTGGTCTTGTGCAGCACCAGGGCCTGCTGGGCGTTGCGGCCCACGGTCTCCATCAGCGCCTTCTTGTCACCGCGCTGCGGGATGCGCAGGGAGACGTTCGACCCGCGGCGGGTGCTGAGCCACTGCGTGATCGCGTCCAGGTCCTCGGGAAGCGCCGGGACGAGGACCTCCTTGGGGACGGCGTCGCCGCTCTCCTCCCCGTACAACTGCTGGAGCGCGTGCTCGACGAGGCCCGCCGTGTCGACGGCCTCGACCTTGTCGGTGACCCAGCCGCGCTGGCCGCGCACCCGGCCGCCACGGACGTGGAAGATCTGCACGGCGGCTTCCAGCTCGTCCTCGGCGACGGCGATCAGGTCGGCGTCGGTGGCGTCGGCGAGGACGACGGCGCTCTTCTCCATGGCCCGCCTGAGGGCCTCTATGTCGTCACGGAGCCGGGCGGCCTTCTCGTACTCCATGTCCTCGGCCGCCAGCATCATGTCCTTCTCCAGGCGGCGGATGTACGTGCCGGTGCGGCCGGCCATGAAGTCGCAGAACTCCTCGGCCAGTTCCCGGTGCTCCTCCGGGTCCACGCGGCCCACGCACGGCGCCGAGCACTTGCCGATGTACCCGAGCAGGCAGGGGCGGCCGGTGCGCTCGGCGTTCTTGAACACCCCGGCCGAGCACGTACGCACGGGGAAGACGCGCAGCAGCAGGTCGACCGTGTCGCGGATGGCCCAGGCGTGGCTGTACGGCCCGAAGTACCGCACGCCCTTCTTCTTCTGGCCGCGCATGACCTGCACGCGCGGGAAGTCCTCATTGAGGGTGACGGCCAGGTACGGATAGCTCTTGTCGTCGCGGTACTTGACGTTGAACCGCGGGTCGAACTCCTTGATCCACGAGTACTCCAACTGGAGCGCCTCGACCTCGGTGGAGACCACGGTCCACTCGACGGAGGCGGCCGTGGTAACCATCGTGCGCGTGCGCGGGTGCAGGCCCGCCAGGTCCTGGAAGTAGTTGGCGAGCCGCTGGCGCAGGGACTTCGCCTTCCCGACGTAGATCACCCGGCGGTGCTCGTCACGGAATTTGTAGACCCCCGGCGAGTCGGGGATCTGTCCCGGCTTGGGGCGGTAGCTGGAGGGGTCTGCCATGTCTCACACCCTACTGGCGTCCACTGACACCACGGGTGTCCCCGAGGTGTCCGCGGAACGTCCGTGGAGCGCCTCCGGTGGGGACGGAAGCGCTCCACGGCGACCGCCGGGCCGGGCGGTGCCCGGCGCGGTGTCCCGGCGGGGCCGGGCGGCCCGGCGGCCCGGTGCCCCGGGGCGGGGCGGTCAGGTACGGCGGCGGCGCCGCGTACGGGCGGTGGCCAGGCCCGCCAGGGCGAGGCCGGCGAGTGCGGCTGCCGCCACGGGGGCGGCGGGCATGGCCGGCCCGGCGGGGGCGGAGGCGGCGGTGGTGGATGCGGCAGCGGAGGCGGTGGTGGCGGCGGTAGCGGAGGCGGGGGCTCCGTATCCGCCGGCGGCGCCCTTGCGGGCGTACGCCGTGCCGGGGAGCTTGTCCCCGTACGCCGCCGCGACCCGGTCCCGGTAGGCGGCGAGCGTGGTGCCGTTCGCGCCCACCGCGCGCGTGGCGTCCTCGTCCAGCGGGAGCACCTTGGTGCCCTTGTGGACGTACCAGGCGTCGATCTGGGGCTCGCGGAAGACCACCCCGCCGGGCAGTCGGCGGGCGCCCTCGCGCGCGTACCGGATCTCGTCGTCGCCGGTCGCGATGTTCACGACCTGCCATCCCTTGGCGCCCTGGCGGGCGGTCCACACGGACGCCTTCTGTCCGTCCGAGGAGACCGCCCCGGCGGCGTGGAACTCGATCCTCGCCACCGGTGCCCCCGGCCTGCCCGCCACGAAGCTGGGCGACAGGACGCGTACGGGGACGGTGGAGCCCTCGATGCGGGGCTGCGCGGCGGACCGCGTCACGGCACCGTCGCGGGCGAAGAACCGCGACAGCGTGTCGAGGGTGGCGGGGGCGGTCACCGCCGCGCCGGGGGTGTCGGCGGCGGTGGCGGTGGGGGCGGCGAGGAGCAGCAGTGCGGGGGCGAGCGCGGCGGCTGCCGTGACACGACCTCGGGTCATCGGTCTCACGCCCCTATCCGGTAGAGCGAGTGGGTCCAGGAGAAGGAGTTGTTGTCGACGTACCAGGCGTGCGACGCCCAGTTGTAGCGGTCGCTGGAGGGCCAGGGGTCGCCCCAGTACACCCAGTTGCTCGCGTCGTCGTAGCCGTAGATCACGTGCATGTGGCCACCGCCGCTCGACCACTGGATGCGGGTTTCGACCGGGCGGTTGGCGTTGATCTCGGTCTGCACGGTCGAGTAGCGCAGCCAGCCGTCGACGTACGAGCCCGGGTTGATGCCGGCCCAGCGCAGCCCGGTCTGTACGTTGCCGAGCGTGGCCTGCCAGTTGGGGCAGTCGGTGCCCTGCTGCCGGTTGAAGGCGGCGTTGCAGAACTGGTTCTGCGAGTACGAACGGCCGAACCAGGCGGCGATGGTGTTGCCGCCGGCGGCCCAGCACCAGTTGGTCTTCTGCTGTGCCTGCATGGTGATGTTCAGGCGCTTGGCGGCGAGCGCCGTCGCGGGGTTCTCCTGGGCGGTGGCGGCGGTCACCGGGAGGGAGAGGACGGTGGTGGCGGCGAGGAGCACCGCGAGGACGAACTGCCTTGCCTTTCCTGGGGGGTTGTTCGGATTGCGCATCGCGTTCCTCCGGCTGGGGATGTGGGGAGGGAGGATCGCGTCCGGACGCTGCTGGGAGCATCGATCGTTGTCGGGAGCAGGTCAACACGCTTCAATGCGGGGTGACACCGCGCTGTGAACGCCACTGGTTGACGAGTGAACGGATCCCCGCCCCCACCAGCCCGCCCGTCACCACCGGCCCGGAGTCGCACCGCCCCGTCGTGAACGTTCACTGAGGACTCCCCATGGCACACACCGAGACCGATCTGGCGCAGATCCTGCACACCGGCCCCTTCCACCTGGCACTGCGCGCGGCCCTGGCGGTGCGCGGGCTGCCGCTCCAGCGGGTCCAGCACCATCTGGCCCACCGCGGCATCAAGGTCGGGGTGACCAGCCTCTGCTACTGGCAGCAGGGCGCCCGCCGGCCGCAGCGGCCGGAGTCGCTGAAGGCGGTGCGAGCCCTGGAGGAGCTGCTCCAGCTCCCCGGCGAGTCACTGATCCGGCTGCTCGGCGACCCGGTCGCGGAGGGAACGGCGGCGACCAGGCCTGCGGGGCGTTCCTACCGGTCGCTGGTGGAGGCGTCCGGCGTGGTGGAGCAGTTGATCGCGGAGCTGGAGACGCCGGCGGACGGCGGGCTGCACACGGTGGGGCACCAGGAGCGGGTACGGATAGGGGCGGCGCGGGAGCTGGTCGGCCGGGACTCGCAGCAGGTCGTGCGGGCCCACCGGGACGGCGTCGACCGCTACCTGGCCATCCACCACGGGGACCCCGGCTGCGACCCGGAGCGGGTGGTCGTACGGGCGGGCGAGAACTGCCGTACGGGGCGGGTGCGGCGGCACGCGGAGACCGGGGTGGTGGTCGCGGAGCTGCTGTTCGACGCGCGGCTGCGGGCGGGCGAGACGTACTTCTTCGGGTACGGCTTCGAGGACGGCACGGGCGGGGTGAGCGGCGAGTACGTGCGCGGCTTCAGCTTCGCGGGCGGGCAGTACGTCCTTCAGGTGCGGTTCCACGAGAGCGCCCTGCCGGTACGGTGCCGGCGCTTCGCCCAGACGTCGGCGGGCGCGCCGCGCGGTGCCCGCGGCGACCTGACGCTGAGCGGACGGCACCGCACGGTCCATTTCGTGGAGCAGGGGGTCCGGCCCGGGATTCTGGGGATCGACTGGGACTGGGAGTGACCCCTTTACGCGGCTTACACGGCTTACACGGCTTACGCGTCGGGGCCGGCGACGAGCTTGCCGTCGGTGACCTTGACCGGGACCTCGGGCAGGGCGGCGGTCGCCGGGCCCTTGAGCGGCTGGCCGGTCGTGACGTCGAAACGGCTGCCGTGGCAGGGGCAGTTGCCCTCGGTGCCCTCGACCTTGTCGAAGACGCACCCCGCGTGCGTGCACTGGGCGCTGAACGCCTTGTACTGGCCCTTCGCGGGGCAGCTCACCACCAGGCGCTGCTCGCGGTAGAGCTTGGCACCGCCGACCGGCACCGCGTCCGCCGCGCCCAGGTCCACGGGAGCGGTCGGGGTGGGGGTCTGGGCGTGGCCGAGCTTCGACTCGGTGGAGCAGGCGGCCGCGCCGAGCCCGGCGGCACCGGCGAGGGCGGCGCCTTTCAGCACGGTACGGCGGGCGGTCGGCTGGCCGGGCATGGGGGCTCCACGGTGGGCTGGGGGCAGCGGGTGACGGAACCGACGATACCGGGGTAGATCGGCGGCCCTTCGCCCGGGTTCGGGGGCTGTCGTGGGCGGAGGCGATGGGCTACGTTCGGGCTCATGATCGTCGCCGCGGGAGAGTCCCTGATCGACCTCGTTCCCGACGCTCCGCCGGGCACCGGGCCGCTGTCGGCCCTGGTGCCGCGACGGGGCGGCGGCCCGTACAACACGGCGGTGGCGCTGGGCCGGCTCGGTGCCGAGGCCGCCTTCTGCTCGCGGGTCTCCACGGACGCGTTCGGCGAGGCGCTGCTGGAGGGGCTGCGAGCCGCGGACGTCGCGACCGGCCTCGTACAGCGCGGTCCCGAACCGACGACGCTGGCGGTGGCGTCGGTCGGGGCGGACGGTTCGGCGGGGTACTCCTTCTACGCGGAGGGCACGGCCGACCGGCTCTTCGAGCTGCCCGGGCCACTGCCGGAGGCGGTACGGGCCATCGCCTTCGGCACGTGCTCGCTGGTCCTGGAACCGGGCGCGAGCGCGTACGAGGCGCTGCTGCGGCGGGAGGCGGAGCGGGGGGTGCTCACGCTGCTGGACCCGAACGTCCGGCCCGGCCTGATCCCCGACGCGGACGCCTACCGGGCGCGCTTCGTGGGCTGGCTCCCGTACGTCTCGCTGCTGAAGCTGTCCGAGGAGGACGCGCGGTGGTTGGGCGGCTCGCCGGAGGAGTGGCTGGCGAAGGGGCCGTCGGCGGTGGTGCTGACCCGGGGCGGGAACGGGCTGACGGTCTTCACGGGCGACCTGACCGTCTCGGTGCCCGGGGCCCCGGTGACGGTCGCCGACACCATCGGCGCGGGCGACACGGTCAACGCGGCGCTGCTGCACGGCCTGGGCGACCGGCCCCTGTCCGCGCTGGACGCCCCGGCCTGGGCGGACCTGCTGTCCTTCGCCGCCCGCGCGGCGGCGATCACCTGCTCCCGCCCGGGCGCGGAGCCCCCGTACGCCGCGGAGCTCACGCGTCCCGCCTGACGCCCCGGCGCGCCCAGGGCCGAGCCGGTGCCTGGCGCGGGACGGCCCGCCGGGGACGCCCCTGAGGGCCGCCCCGCGCAGCCCGGCTCGGCCGGGTTTCGCCGGGCCGGGCCCGCCGAAGAGCCGAGCCGGCCGCCCGGGCTCGTGCCGCGCCGGGCGTCCGGACCCCGTACCGCGCCGCGCGTCCGCCCGGCTACGCACCGGCCGCGGCCAGGACGTCCGGGCAGGACGTCCCGGCCAGGGCGCACCCATCAGGACCAGCCGTCGGGGCGCAACGTCCCGGCCAGGGCGCTCCGGACAGGACGTCCGTCAGGACGTGGTGGACCGGGCCGTCTGCTTCTTCGGCTTGGTGGTCTTGGCCGTGGCCGTCTTGCGGGGTACCCCGTCCACCGCCGAGACCGTCTTCCTCGTGGCCGTCCGCTTCCGCGCCGCCGGTACCGCCGGTGCCGCGTCGCTGATGCGGTCCGCGCCGAGGATGTCCCGGAGGAACTTGCCGGTGTGGCTGGCAGGGACGCCCGCGACCTGCTCGGGCGTACCCTCGGCGACGACCAGGCCGCCGCCGCTGCCGCCTTCGGGGCCCATGTCGACGACCCAGTCGGCCGTCTTGATGACGTCCAGGTTGTGCTCGATGACGATCACCGAGTTGCCCTTGTCGACGAGGTTGGACAGGACGTTGATCAGCTTCGAGATGTCCTCGAAGTGCAGACCGGTGGTCGGCTCGTCCAGGACGTACACCGTGCGGCCCGTCGACCGCTTCTGGAGCTCGGACGCCAGCTTCACGCGCTGCGCCTCGCCACCGGAGAGCGTCGGCGCGGGCTGGCCCAGCCGGACGTACCCGAGGCCGACCTCGGTGAGGGTGCGCAGGTGGCGTGCGATCGTCGGGACGGCCTCGAAGAACTCCAGGGCCTCCTCGATCGGCATGTCCAGCACCTCGGCGATGGACTTGCCCTTGTAGTGGACGTCCAGGGTCTCCCGGTTGTAGCGCGCCCCGTGGCAGACCTCGCACGGGACGTACACGTCCGGCAGGAAGTTCATCTCGATCTTGATGGTGCCGTCACCGGCGCAGTTCTCGCAGCGGCCGCCCTTGACGTTGAAGGAGAACCGGCCCGGCAGGTAGCCCCGGACCTTCGCCTCCATCGTCTCGGCGAACAGCTTGCGGACGTGGTCGAAGACACCGGTGTACGTCGCCGGGTTGGAGCGCGGCGTGCGGCCGATGGGCGACTGGTCGACGTGGACGACCTTGTCGACGAGGTCGTCGCCGTCCACGCGCGTGTGCCGCCCGGGCACGGACTTGGCGCCGTTGAGCTCGCGCGCCAGGTGTGTGTACAGGATGTCGTTGACCAGCGTCGACTTGCCGGAGCCGGACACCCCGGTGACCGCCGTGAGGACGCCGAGCGGGAAGGAGACGTCGATGTCCCGCAGGTTGTTCTCCCGGGCGCCGTGCACGGTCAGCCGCCGTGCCGGGTCCACCGGGCGGCGGATGTCCGGCACCGGGATGGACCGCTTCCCGGCCAGGTACTGCCCGGTCATGGAGTCCTTGTTGGCCAAGAGCTCCTTCAACGGGCCCGAGTGCACGACCTTGCCGCCGTGCTCGCCCGCGCCGGGGCCGATGTCGACGACCCAGTCGGCCACCTTGATGGTGTCCTCGTCGTGCTCGACGACGATCAGGGTGTTGCCCATGTCGCGCAGTCGTACCAGGGTCTCGATGAGCCGGTGGTTGTCGCGCTGGTGCAGGCCGATGGACGGCTCGTCCAGGACGTACAGCACGCCCACCAGGCCGGAGCCGATCTGGGTGGCCAGCCGGATGCGCTGGGCCTCGCCGCCGGACAGCGTGCCGGCCGCGCGGTTCAGCGACAGGTAGTCCAGGCCCACGTCGACCAGGAAGCGCAGCCGTTCGTTGACCTCCTTGAGCACCCGCTCGGCGATCTTCTTGTCGCGGGCGTTCAGCTTCAGCTCGCCGAGGAAGTCGGCGCACTCGCTGATGGACATCGCGGAGACCTCCGCGATGGACTTCTCCATGACCGTGACCGCGAGGACGATCGGCTTGAGCCGGGTGCCCTCACACGTGGGGCAGGGCACCTCGCGCATGTAGCCCTCGAAGCGCTCCCTGCTGGAGTCGCTCTCGGCCTCGCTGTGGCGCCGCTTGACGAAGGAGACGGCGCCTTCGAAGGCGGGCGTGGTGTACGCCCGCTCCCGGCCGTACCGGTTGCGGTAGCGCACCTCGACCTGGGTCTTGTGCCCGTACAGCAGCGCCTTCTTGGCGCGGGCGGGCAGCCCGGCCCAGGGGATGTCGGTGCGGAAGCCGAGGGCCTGGGACAGCCCGCCGATCAGCCGCCCGAAGTACTCCTTGGTGTGGCCGTGCGACCAGGGGTGGATCGCGCCCTCGTCGAGGGACCGCTCCTCGTCGGGGACCACCAGCTCCGGGTCGACCTCCATGCGCGTACCGATGCCGGTGCACTCGGGACAGGCGCCGAAGGGCGAGTTGAAGGAGAAGGAGCGGGGCTCCAGCTCCTCGAAGGACAGGTCGTCGTACGGGCAGTACAGGTGCTCCGAGTACATCCGCTCGCGCTCGGGGTCGTCCTCGGGGAGGTCGACGAAGTCGAGCACGACCATGCCGCCGGACAGGCCCAGCGCGGTCTCGACGGAGTCGGTCAGCCGCCGCTTGGCGCTGTCCTTGACCGTGAGGCGGTCGACGACCACCTCGATGGTGTGCTTCTCCTGCTTCTTCAGCGTGGGCGGCTCGGCGAGCTGGATGGTCTTCCCGTCCACCCGGGCCCGGCTGTAGCCCTTGGTCTGGAGGTCGGCGAAGAGGTCGACGAACTCGCCCTTGCGCTCGCGCACCAGCGGCGACAGGACCTGGAAGCGGCTGCTCTCGGGCAGCTCCAGCACCTTGTCGACGATGGCCTGCGGCGACTGGCGCGAGATGGGCCGGCGGCACTCGGGGCAGTGCGGCTTGCCGATGCGCGCGAAGAGCAGCCGCAGGTAGTCGTAGACCTCGGTGATGGTGCCGACCGTGGAGCGCGGGTTGCGCGAGGTCGACTTCTGGTCGATCGAGACGGCCGGGGAGAGGCCCTCGATGAAGTCGACGTCCGGCTTGTCCATCTGGCCGAGGAACTGCCGGGCGTAGGAGGAGAGCGACTCGACGTACCGGCGCTGCCCCTCGGCGAAGATCGTGTCGAACGCGAGGGAGGACTTGCCCGACCCCGAGAGCCCGGTGAAAACGATGAGGGAGTCGCGCGGGAGGTCGAGCGAGACGTTCTTCAGATTGTGCTCGCGCGCGCCACGGACGATGAGACGGTCGGCCACGCCGGTCCGCACCTTTCTTGAGAGAAGCG
Organism: Streptomyces sp. NPDC049837; assembly: GCF_040674455.1. Classification (NCBI taxonomy): domain Bacteria; kingdom Bacillati; phylum Actinomycetota; class Actinomycetes; order Kitasatosporales; family Streptomycetaceae; genus Streptomyces; species Streptomyces sp. NPDC049837. The sequence continues at coordinate 184,117 of NZ_JBFAMP010000008.1, forward strand.
GGGGCACAGCCCCCGTCCCAGACTGTTCAAGCCTACGGGGGGCCGCCAAATGGATGGATGCCTGACTTTCAAGGATGCCTCCACCGAGCGTATAGCACGTGCATTCGATTTCCGGCCGCGCTCCGCCACCTTCACCCGATCGTGTGGCGGCGCTAGGGTCAGCAGCATGATCGACCATGTGCATGACCTGGCCTCTGTACGTGAGGCGACCGACCGGCTGCTCACCGCGACCGCCAAACTCGACGACGCCGCCCTGGCCGCTCCCTCGCGGCTCCCGGGCTGGACGCGCGGCCACGTCCTGGCCCACCTCGCCCGCAACGCCGACGCCCTCGTGAACGTCCTCCAGGGCCGCCCGATGTACGTCAGCGCCGAGGCACGCGACGCCGACATCGAGCGCGACGCCCACCGGCCCCTGGCGGTCCAGCTCGACGACGTCCGCGAGAGCGCCGCCCGCTTCCAGGCGGAGAGCGACGTCCCGGCCGACTGGGACCGCACGGTGGAGCTGCGCAACGGTGTGACCGACCGGGCCGCGCGGCTGCCCTTCCGCCGCCTCGTCGAGGTGGAGCTGCACCACGTCGACCTGGGCGTCGGGTACGAGCTGGAGGACCTGCCGCAGGAGTTCACCGAGCGCGAGATCGACTTCCTGGCCGAACGCTTCACCGGCCATCCCACCGTACCGCCGACCCGCCTGGTGGCCACCGGCACCGGCGACGCGGCCGGCAAGGAGTGGCGCACGGGCGGCGACGAGGGCGCCGCGGTGACCGTCTCCGGCCCGGCGCCGGACCTCCTCGGCTGGCTCGCGGGCCGCCGCGACGGTGCGGCGCTGGAGGTCTCGGGTGGCACCCTTCCCGTACTGCCCCCGCTATAGGCTGGAAACATGACGTACAGCGGAGCGGTGAAGGTGGGCGGACCCGCCGATGTGCACGAGCTGACGGACCTGATGATCTCCAAGGTCGCGGTCGGGACGATGGACAACAACTCCTACCTGCTGCGCTGCCGGGCCACCGGCGAGCAGCTCCTGATCGACGCGGCCAGCGAGCCCGCGACACTGCTCCGGCTGATCGGTGACGACGGCATCGCGTCCGTCGTCACCACCCACCGCCACCGCGACCACTGGGACGCGCTGGCGGAAGTGGTGGCGGCCACCGGCGCCCGTACGTACGCCGGGCGGTACGACGCCGAAGGCATCGACGTCCCGACGGACGTGCCGGTCGACGACGGGGACACGATCAGGGTCGGCCGGGTGGAGCTCACCGCCCGCCGGATGGTGGGGCACACCCCCGGCTCGATCGTTCTCATCTACGACGACCCGCACGGCCACCCGCACGTCTTCACCGGCGACTGCCTCTTCCCCGGCGGCGTCGGCAACACCTGGAAGGACCCCGACGCCTTCGCCAGCCTGATCCTCGACGTCGAGACGAAGCTGTTCGACGTGCTGCCGGACGAGACCTGGATCTACCCGGGCCACGGCAAGGACACCACGCTGGGCGAGGAGCGCCCGAAGCTCCCGGAGTGGCGCGAGCGCGGCTGGTAGACACACTCCCGGCCGCTGGACACTCCCGTGCGACCCCCGTGCGCCCCGTAACCCGGGCGGGTCGTGGGTAGTTGGCGCGACATGCGCCAGAGTCATAGTCCGCGTGCGTCCTCGACCACGCCCTCCATGGTGCGGCTCGCCGCCGCCTCGCTCGCCGGGACCGCCGTCGAGTTCTACGACTTCTTCGTCTACGGGACGGCGGCCGCGCTGGTCCTGGGACCGCTGTTCTTTCCGACGTTCTCGCCGGTCGCCGGGACGCTGGCGGCTTTCGGTACGTTCGCGATCGGTTTCCTTTCGCGTCCGCTCGGTTCCGTCATCTTCGGGCACATCGGTGACCGGTACGGGCGGCGGCCGGTGATGTTCGCGTCCCTGGTGCTGACCGGGGCCGCGACCGTCGCGGTGGGCTGCGTGCCGTCGTACGAGACACTCGGCGTGGCCGCTCCGGTGCTGCTGCTGGTACTGCGGTTCCTCCAGGGGCTGGGGCTCGGCGGGGAGTGGGGCGGGGCGGTGCTGCTGACGGCGGAACACGCGCCCGAGCGGCGGCGCGCGCTGTGGGCGAGCTTCCCGCAGATCGGCCCCGCGGTCGGGTTCCTGCTGGCGAACGGGGTGATGCTGGCGCTCTCGGCGGGGCTGAGCGACGCCCAGTTCCGGGAGTGGGGCTGGCGCGTGCCGTTCTGGGCGGCGGGGCTGCTGGCGGCCGGAGGGCTGCTGCTGCGTACGTCGCTGACGGAGACGCCCCAGTTCCGGGAGCTGGCCGAGACCGGCACGCGCGCGAGCGCGCCGCTGGTGGAGGTGGCGCGCGGGCACTGGCGGCTGGTGCTGCTGACGGCCGGGGCGCTGGCGGTCGGGTACGCCGTGTTCTACGCGGTGTCCACGTGGGCGCTGGCGTACGGCACGGAGCGGCTCGGGGTGAGCCGTACCGTGATGCTCGTCTGCATCATGGCGGCGGTGGCGGTCAAGGGGGTGGCCACGCCGTTCGCCGCGATGCTGGGCGACCGTTACGGGCGGCGGCCGCTGTGCCTGGCGGGGTGCGCGGCCGCCGCGCTGTGGATGTTCCCGATGGTGAGCCTGCTGCACACGGGGCGGCCGCTGCTGATGTTCCTGGGCTTCACGGGCGCGCTGCTGGCGTTCATCACCATGTTCGCCGTGGTCGCCGCGTATCTGCCGGAGCTGTACGAGCCGAGGGTGCGCTGCACCGGCGCGGCCGTCGGGTACAACCTGGCGGGCGTGCTGGGTGGGGCGCTGACCCCGATCGTGGCCACGGCCGCGGCCGGCGGATCCGGGCCGCCGTGGGGCGTGGCCGCGTACCTGACGGGGATCGCGCTGCTCAGTCTGGGCTGCTTCGCCCTGCTGCCGGAGACGCTGCCCAAACCGGTGGCGCGGCCCGCCATGGAGTCGGCCACCGCATGAGGCCCCGGCGCCCTAGCGCAGATCCTGCCGCGCCATGAGATCGCAGTTGGTGAAGGCCGGGGGCCTGGTGCACAGGGCGGACAGCTTCTCGGCGATCTTCTGGGTGTCGGGGTCGTCGTTGTTGCGCATGGCGTCCTCATGGGACGCGAAGCCCACGATCGCCAGATAGCGGTTGGGGTTGTCGCGGTCGCGCAGCAGGATGCGGTCGACCGGGCCGTAGTCCTTGTCGGCCAGCGAGGCCCTGCGCTCTTCCAGCAGGGCCTCCAGTTCGTCGATGCGCTCGGTCTCGAAGTCGATGATCTGCGTGAACTTCATGGGTGTCTCCACGCCGGGGGCCCCTCATGAGCGGGGGCGTTCACCGTCCAAACAAGCACCGGCCGGTGCGGGTCGCAATGCGAGCCCGTACCGGCCGGTGCCGTGCTGTGCCGGCGTCGGTCACTCAGGCGCCGACGCTGTCCTTCGGGGTCTCCTGCTCGGCGGCCTCGCGCTCCGCCTGCTTCTTGGAGGCGATCAGGCTGGTGATCGTGGTGATGATCAGCACGCCGCAGATGACCGCCAGCGAGAACGGGATGGAGATCTCGGGCACGTGCACCCCGGACTCGTGCAGGGCGTGCAGCACCAGCTTGACGCCGATGAAGCCGAGGATCACCGACAGGCCGTAGCTCAGGTGGACCAGCTTCTTCAGCAGGCCGCCGATGAGGAAGTAGAGCTGTCGCAGACCCATCAGGGCGAAGGCGTTGGCGGTGAAGACGATGTACGGGTCCTGGGTCAGGCCGAAGATCGCGGGGATGGAGTCCAGCGCGAACAGGACGTCCGTGGTGCCGATGGCGAGCATGACGACCATCAGCGGGGTCAGCACCCGCTTGCCGTTGTTGCGGATGAAGAGCTTGGTGCCGTGGTACTTGTCGGCGACACCGAAGCGGTTCTCGATGGACTTGAGGAGGCGGTTCTCCTCGAACTCCTCTTCCGGCTCATCGGCACGCGCTTCCTGGATGAGCTTCCAGGCGGTGTAGATCAGGAACGCGCCGAAGATGTAGAAGACCCAGGAGAAGCTGGCGATGATCGCCGCGCCCGCGGCGATGAATATCGCGCGGAGGACCAGGGCCACCAGAACACCGATGAGCAGCACCCGCTGCTGGAGGTGGCTGGGCACCGAGAACTTCGCCATGATCAGGACGAAGACGAAGAGGTTGTCGACGCTCAGCGACTTCTCGGTGATGTAACCGGCGAAGAACTCGCCGGACGCCTGGCTCTCGCCGAAGAACAGCAGTCCCAGACCGAACAGTGCGGCGAGGACGATCCAGACGACCGTCCAGGTACCGGCTTCCTTGATCGATACGTCATGGGGCTTGCGCCCGATGAAGAAGTCGACCGCGATCAGGGCGGACAGACCAAGAACGGTCGCCACCCACAGACTCATCGAAACGTCCACTGCGCCTCCGGCGTCGTACGGCTACTGATCAGCGTCGTCGCTGCCGGAGGTCTCTTCCACCCGGGCGGCCCGGCGTCCTTCACCGAGTCACACCACGGGCCGGCGCCCCGGGACCGGTCTCATGTCCGACCGTCCGTACTGACGGGCACGCCGCGCACGGGAGTACTCCCCTCCGCACCAAGAACGTTACCGCAAAGACCAAAGAAAGGTAAAGGCAAAAGTAAAGAGAACTCCAAGTGCGCAGGTCAGCGGCGCCAGTTGGGCCCGGCCCCGGCCACCTGGGACAGGACGTGACGCAGCACACCGCTGCCGGCCGGCAGCCGGGGCGGCTCGTACGTCCAGGCATGGCCGACCCACGGGTCGGCGAGGTGGTCGTCCGGGACGGGCGTCAGGCGCAGCAGCGACCGCCAGAGCGGGTCGAGCACCGGCCCGTAGGCACGGGCGTCCTCGCGGTCGGCGACGAGCAGCAGGTGGACGCCGACCGCCGGGCCCTCGTCCGCCAGGTAGCGCAGTTGGGTGACGGCCCGGTCGTCGAAGCCGTGCGGGAAGTCGTTGACGATCAGCAGTTGGTCGGCGGTGTCCAGGTCGGGCGGGAGGGCGTCGGTCGCACCACCGCTGACCGCCATCCGCACCAGCTCGACGCGCTGGGTGAGGCGGGTGAGGACCGAGGCCACTCCCCCGGCCCCGGCCGCCGGCGGTGCGGCCAGCACGCCGGAGGCGGCCAGCGGGGCGAGCGACGCGGCCGCCGAACCCGCCGGGTCGATGACGTGGACGGCGTACCCGCCCGCCGGATGGACCGCGAGCAGCCGCGCCGCGTGCAGGACCGCCGTGTCCACGGCCAGGCGGCGCAGCTCGCCGTCGTCCATCAGGACGGCGGCGTCGGAACCGGAGCGGCCGCTGTCCACCCACAGGCCGCGCTCCAGCGGCAGCCGCACCAGCATCGGGATGCGCAGCCCGGGGCTCTCGGGCAGGTGCAGGTCGCCGAGGCGCACCGCCATCGGGGCCTCGGTGGGAACGCGGTAGCCGTGCCAGACAGGGTTGTCCCAGTCCGCGTACGCGACCGGGAGGGCGGGCTCGACGACCTCCGCCTCGGCGGTGAGCTGCGCCAGGTCCCGGTCGAGCGCCTCACGGGCCCGGGCGGTCAGCTCGTCGCACTTCGCACGGGCCGCCGCGCGGGCGGCGTCACCGGCAGAGCCGATACGGCTGCGCGGGTCGGACAGCACGCGGTCGAGCTCCTGGTCCATGCGGGACTCGGCGAAGTCGACGGCGCTGCGGTAGGCGGCCGTGGTGCGGGCCAGGTCCTCGAACATGCCCCAGACCTGGTTGTACAGGCGCTCGTCCATGGACCATCCGGTTGCGTCACCGGCGACCGGCGCGGCGGGCCGGCCGGGCGGCGGTGTCCCGGGGCGGCCGGTGGCGGCGCCCGGGGTCTGGGGAGCCGTGACCGCGCGGCGCGGGTGGGCGTAGCTGATGGGCCCGGCGGAGACCTGGGCGGCCGGGACGGTGTCCGGGGCCGGGGCGGTGTCCGGGGCCGGGCCGTTGTCCTGGGCCGGGCCGGGGACGGGGGCGGCGTCCGCCGGGGCGGGGGCGCCGGACGTGGTCAGTGAGGCACCGCGCCTGGCCCGGTCACCCTCGGCGGTACGGGGCGGGGGTGCGGCGACCGACCGGGTCATCCCGGTCGCGACCGCTCGCTGGATGGTGTCCGCGAGCTCGGCGGCCCGGTCGAGGCCCTGATCGGCGAGCATCGCGGGGAGCCCGCCCGCGTACCCCTGGCCGACCGCGCGCATCTTCCAGGCGCCCTGGCGGCGGTACAGCTCCAGGGCGACGACGGCGGACTCGGTGTCCAGCCCGGTGATGGTGTAGCCGGCGACCTCGGTGCCGTCGAGGGCGGTGACCGCGGCGAAGGGCGCGGCGACGGCGCCGAACCGGGCCGGGCCGCCCGCGGTGAGGGGCAGTGCGAGGAGCACCGTCACCCGGTGGCACTCCTCGGGCAGGGCGCCGAGGTCCACGGCGAGCCGGTGGTCGGCGGCCGCCTGCCTGGACACCTCGAGGCCCGGCAGGGCGGGTGAGCCGGGGTGGGCGACCCATTCGGGGCCGGCCACCGTGCCGTTCTGGTCGCCGAGCGTGGCACCGGCGATGACCGGTGCGCCGGCCGACACCCGGATCTCGAGTCGGGTGTGGGGCAGGGGATGGTTCTGCCCCCGGACCAGCTCGGCCGTCATGCCTGTGTCCCCTCGCTGCCTCGGTGTGGGCCGCAGCTCCCGGCGGCCTGGCCTCCGGGAGCTGCGGGTGGATCTGCGTGTGCGGGTGCGTGCGACTGCGCCGCGTGCCTACAGGTGCGGCAGGATCGACGGCATCAGGTCCTGGAACGTCCGGCCGTTGGCCGGGTTACCCAGAGCCGTCATCTGCCAGCCCGAACCGGCCCGGTGCACCTTGGCCATGATCTGCGCGGTGTACTGGCCGCCGCCGTCCAGGGTGTATCGCGCGAGCTCCTGACCGTTCGTCTCGTCGACGATGCGGCAGAAGGCGTTCTGGACCTCCTGGAACGTCTGGCCGGTGAAGGAGTTCACCGTGAAGACGATCTGGTCGATGTGGACCGGGACCCGCTCCAGGTCCACGAGGATGGCCTCGTCGTCACCGCCCTGCCCCGCGCCGCCCACCAGGTTGTCACCGGTGTGGCGGACGGAGCCGTCGTCGCTGACCAGGTGACGGAAGAAGACGACGTCCACGGGCTGCTTCTCGGCGAAGAGCACCGCCGAGGCGTCCAGGTCGACCTCACGGGTGCGCGAGCCGAACAGACCGCGACGCGGCGCCGCCTGCCAGCCGAGCCCCATCCGCACCGCCGTGAGAGTACCCCCGTCGCTCTTCTGCAGGCTGATGGCCTGGCCCTTGGTCATGTTGACCGTCACGCGCTGTCCCCTCTCGTTGCGTACCCCCGCGACCGTCTTAAGAGTGCGGTTGCCAGCACCCTACGCAGGGGCCGCGAGACGGCATCAGGCCAGGCCCTCTTTTGTGGCGGTGTTGCAACACACCGGCCGCGGCGGCTCAGGCGATGCCCGCCTCCTTCATCTGCCGCAGCTCCTTCTTCAACTCGCTCACCTCGTCGCGCAGTCGCGCCGCCACCTCGAACTGGAGCTCGGCGGCGGCAGCTCGCATCCGGTCGGTCATCTCCTCGATGATTCCGGCCAGTTCGGCCGCGGGACGGTCGCTGACCAGCGCGCCCTTGCCGGCGCCCGCCTTGGCCGCCTTGGCCCCCGCCTTGGCGCCGCCCTTCGCCGGCGCGGAGCCGAGCGACGGGACGGGGGCCTTGGCGCCCTTGCCGTCCTTGGACTTGCGGTAGCCGCTGCCGAGGAGCTGCTCGGTGTCGACCTCCTCGCGCGCGATGGTCGCGACGATGTCGTTGATCTTCTTGCGCAGCGGCTGCGGGTCGATGCCGTTGGCCGTGTTGTACGCGACCTGCTTCTCGCGCCGGCGGTTGGTCTCGTCGATGGCCTGTGCCATGGCCGGGGTGATGGTGTCCGCGTACATGTGGACCTGGCCGGAGACATTGCGCGCCGCGCGCCCGATGGTCTGGATCAGCGAGGTGCCGGAGCGGAGGAAGCCCTGCTTGTCGGCGTCGAGGATCGCCACGAGCGAGACCTCGGGGAGGTCGAGGCCCTCACGGAGGAGGTTGATACCGACGAGCACGTCGTAGTCACCGGCCCGCAGTTCGCGCAGCAGCTCCACCCGGCGCAGGGTGTCGACGTCGCTGTGCAGGTAGCGGACCTGGATGCCCAGCTCCAGGAAGTAGTCGGTGAGGTCCTCGGCCATCTTCTTGGTGAGGGTGGTGACCAGGACCCGCTCGTCCCGCTCGGTGCGCAGGCGGATCTCGTGGACCAGGTCGTCGATCTGCCCCTCGGTGGGCTTGACGACGACCTCGGGGTCGACGAGACCGGTGGGGCGGATGATCTGCTCGACGAAGCCGTCGGAGCGGGAGAGCTCGTACTGTCCGGGCGTCGCGGACAGGTAGACGGTCTGCCCGATCCGCTCCTGGAACTCCTCCCACTTCAGCGGCCGGTTGTCGAGCGCGGACGGCAGCCGGAAGCCGTGGTCGACGAGGGTGCGCTTGCGGGAGGCGTCACCCTCGTACATCGCGCCGATCTGGGGCACGGTGACGTGGGACTCGTCGATGACGAGCAGGAAGTCCTCCGGGAAGTAGTCGAGGAGGGTGTTGGGCGGGGAGCCGGGCTCGCGGTCGTCGAAGTGCATCGAGTAGTTCTCGATGCCGGAGCAGGACCCGATCTGGCGCATCATCTCGATGTCGTACGTGGTGCGCATCCGCAGCCGCTGGGCCTCCAGCAGCTTGCCCTGCTTCTCCAGCTCGGCCAGGCGCTCCTCGAGCTCCCGCTCGATGCCGTTGATCGCCTTCTCCATGCGCTCCGGGCCCGCCACGTAGTGGCTGGCCGGGAAGACGTACAGCTCCCGGTCGTCGCTGATGACCTCGCCCGTGAGCGGGTGGAGCGTGGAGAGGGCCTCGATCTCGTCGCCGAACATCTCGATCCGGACGGCGAGCTCCTCGTAGACCGGGAAGATCTCGATGGTGTCGCCGCGCACGCGGAAGGTGCCCCGGGCGAACGCCAGGTCGTTGCGGGTGTACTGGATGTCGACGAAGCGGCGCAGCAGTTGGTCCCGGTCGATCTCCTCGCCGACCTTGAGGGGGACCATCCGGTCGACGTACTCCTGGGGCGTACCCAGGCCGTAGATGCAGGAGACGGAGGCCACCACGACCACGTCCCGGCGGGTCAGCAGGGAGTTCGTGGCGGAGTGGCGCAGCCGCTCGACCTCCTCGTTGATCGAGGAGTCCTTCTCGATGTAGGTATCGGACTGCGGGACGTACGCCTCGGGCTGGTAGTAGTCGTAGTACGAGACGAAGTACTCGACCGCGTTGTTCGGCAGGAGCTCGCGGAACTCGTTGGCCAACTGGGCGGCCAGCGTCTTGTTCGGCGCCATCACGAGCGTGGGGCGCTGCAACTGCTCGATCATCCAGGCGGTCGTCGCCGACTTGCCGGTGCCGGTCGCGCCGAGGAGGACGACGTCCTTCTCGCCTGCGCGGATGCGCCGGGCCAGGTCGGCGATGGCCGTCGGCTGGTCGCCGCTGGGCTGGTAGGGGCTGACGACCTCGAAGGGCGCCACCGAGCGTTCGATCTTGGAAACGGGCCGCATGAAACCACCGTACGACCCGGCACTGACAGTCGGGGGCCGAGCGGGGCCCTCGATGGCGATCGACGGCCGTCGGCAGCCGTCGGCGGCCCTCAGCGATCGTCAGCCGTCGTCAGCGGTCGCCCGGGCCGTCAGCGGTCGCCGGGGCAGTCAGGGCGCCGGGCCAGTCAGCGGTCGCCGGCGCGCTGCCGGCGGCGCGGCATCCCGTCCCGTGACCGGATGCCCGGCTCGCGGTACGGGTGGCTCCGCCACTGGGCCGGCACACCGGCGCCGCGGGAAGCCGTGAGCGTGGGGCGCCCCCGGTCGCGGTTGCCCGTCACCAGCAGCGGGTCGGCCACCACCACGAACCCGGCGAGCAGCAGGAACACCGCCGGGCCGACCAGCATGGGGGCGAGGAGCGAGGTGGCGGTGTCGCCGGCGCCCGCCGTGAGGGCGTCGCCGTGCAGGTGGACGCTGACGGCGGCCATGCCCGTGTAGTGCATCCCGGTCACCGCGACGCCCATGCCCAGGCTGGCGCCCAGGCTGGGCAGGAACCCGTGGATCGAGACGGCCGCCCACAGCGCCGAGGTCGCCGCCACGACCGCGATCACGACGGAGAGGGCGACGGTGAGGGTGTCGTACTGGAGCCGGCCCGGCAGGCGCATTCCGGCCATGCCGAGGTAATGCATGGTGGCGATGCCGAGACCCGTGAGGGTGCCGCCGGTGACCAGGGCCATCGCGGTGGCGCCCCGGTATCCGACGATGAAGATCCCGATGCCGACCATCACGATCGCCACGGCGAGGCTGGCGAAGGTGATCAATGGGGCGTAGCCGATCGGCGCTTCCTGGACGGTGAAGCCCATCATCGCGATGAAGTGCATGGTCCAGATGCCCGAGCCGATGGAGGTGGCGCCGAGTGTCAGCCAGCCGATCTTGGCGGGGCCGTGCTTGCGAAGGGACCTGGTGGTGCAGCGCAGCCCCAGGGCACCGCCCAGGCACGCCATGAGAAAAGCGGCCACGGGTGTGACAAAGCCGTAGCTGAATCCGTCGACCGTGCCCTGCATCCCGTACGCCCTTCACTCCTGGTGCCCCGCCTGTCCGGAAGCCTCGCGCGCGTGCGGCGGCGCCGGTGCTGGTGCCATGTGTACCCGCTGGTACGGGGGCGAGGCTATGGCGCGTCAAGGACCGAACAAACATTTGCACGGAGATTTGTCGACAGAAGGGTGCCGACGCGGGGGCGGGGGCCGAACCGTTCACATTCCGGCCATCCTTCGCCTGTGCCCCGTTGACAGTAACCTGCCAGGCTCGGGCCGTCCGGACACCCCCGACCCGAGGAGCTCACGTGTCCCTACGGCCCGCACTGGTCACGGCCGCCGCGCTCGCCACGGCCGGCGCCCTCGTGCTGTCCCCCACCGGTTCCGCGACGGCCGCCGGGGCCCCGGCGGCGGTCCGGGACGGCGATCCGCTCGTCATCGCGCACCGCGGCGCTTCCGCGTACGCGCCGGAGAACACCCTGGCCGCGATCGACCTCGCCCGCGACATGGGCTTCACCTGGGTGGAGAACGACGTCCAGCGCACCAAGGACGGCGAACTGGTCGTCCTCCACGACGACAGCCTGGCCCGCACCACGGACGTGGAACAGCGCTTCCCCGGCCGGGCCCCGTGGAAGGTCGCGGACTTCACGGCCGCGGAGATCGCCACGCTGGACGCCGGCGGCTGGTTCGGCGACAAGTGGGCCGGCGCGCGGGTGCCGACGCTGGAGCAGTACCTGAACCGTGTGGACCGCAACCACCAGAAGCTGCTCCTGGAGATCAAGAAGCCGGAGCTGTACCCCGGGATCGAGCGGGACACCCTGCGCGTCCTGGGCGAGGAGGGCTGGCTGGACCGCCGGCACGTCGCCGGCCGGCTGGTCATCCAGAGCTTCAGCGCCGCGACCGTGAAGGCGGTGCACCAGCGGCGGCCCGACATCACCACCGGGTTCCTCGGCACCCCGGCGGTCGGCGACCTGCCGTCCTACGCGGCCTTCACCGACCAGATCAATCCCGCCCACACGACTCTCACCGCCGACTACGTCGCGGCCGTGCACCGGCTGAAGGGCGCGCACGGCAAGCCGCTGCGGGTGAACACGTGGACCGTGAACGACGCGGTGGGCGCGGTGCGGGCCGACGGCTTCGGAGTGGACGGGATCATCACCAACAACCCGGACGTGGTACGGGAAGCGGTGCGCTGACCTGGGGCGTTCCTCGTCCCGGCCGGCGTTGTCAGTGGCCGGTCGTACGGTGGTCGGCATGGACAGCAACGGGCAGTTCGTGGAGTGGGCCGTCGTCGGCAGCGACATCGGCCCGCTGTTCCTCGCCGCGACGGGCGAGGGGCTGGTGAGCGTGGCGTTCCACGCCGACGACGCGGTGCGCGACCGGGCGCTGAAGCGGCTGGAGGGGCAGCTCGGCGCGGAGCTCGTGGAGAGTGCGACGGGGCGGCTGGCCGAGCCGATACGCATGCTGGAGGCGTATTTCGCGGGCGGGCTGCGGGAGTTCGGGCTGCGGCTCGACTGGTCGCTGACGACCGGGTTCAACCGGCAGGTGCTGCGCGAGCTGGCATCGGGGGTGCCGTACGGAACGGTCGTCGGGTACGGGGACCTGGCCGACCGGGTGGGCCAGCCGGGTGCCGCACAGGCGGTCGGCGCGGCGATGGGCGCCAATCCGCTGCCGGTGGTGGTGCCGTGCCATCGCGTGGTGGAGAGCGACGGGGGAATCGGCGGGTTCGGCGGAGGGCTGGAGACCAAGCGCCGGCTGCTCGCGCTGGAAGGGGTGTTGCCGCAGCCACTGTTCTGATCCTGTAAGGGGTGGCAAACTGCCGCGGTGACTACAGACCCCGACATACCGCCGGCCTCCGGGCCAGTGAGGACGTCCCGCTCCGACACCCCCTCCAGCACCCCCTTCGACGCCCCCTCCAGCCCCCGCACCCGCTCGGGCGCTCGTTCCGGGGTCGCACCCGAAGCCGTGCCGGCGCCCGTCACGGCGTCCGTCACGGCCTCCGTCACGGCCGCCGGACTGCCCGCGCTGCGGCGGCGGATCTCGGCCGTCCTCATCGCCAGCCAGATCCTGGGAGGGCTGGGGGTGGCGACCGGGATCGCGCTCGCCTCCGTACTGGCGCAGGAGGTGAGCGGGACCGAGGCGCTCGCGGGTCTGGCGCCGACCGCGACCGTCGCCGGGACGGCGCTGCTGTCCATGCCGCTGGCCGCGCTGATGACGGCGCGGGGGCGGCGGCCGGGGCTGGTGCTGGCGTATCTGATCGGCGCGGCCGGGGCGGGTGTGGTGGTGATCGCCGCGGTCCTCGGGAGCTTCCCGCTGCTGCTGGCCGGCATGGCGGGGTTCGGCGCCGGGTCGTCGGCCAATCTCCAGGCCCGGTTCGCGGCGGCGGACCTGGCGGAGCCGGAGCGGCGCGGGCGGGCCATCTCCACCGTGGTGTGGGCGACGACCATCGGCGCGGTGCTGGGGCCCAACATCGCCGCGCCCGCCGGGCGGAGCGTGGCGGGGCTGGGGATACCGGCGGCAGCGGGCCCGTTCCTGTGGGCGGCCGGGGTGTTCCTCGTGTCGGCGGCACTGGTCGCGGTCCTGTTGCGGCCCGATCCGCTGCTGACCGCGCGGGCCCTGGCGGCGGGCGCCGAGGAGGCCGAGGGGTCCGAGGGCCGGTCGCTGCGGGCCGGTGTGCGGGCGGTGCGGGAGTCGGCGCGCGCCCGGCTGGCGCTGGTGACCGTGGCGGTCTCGCACACCGCGATGGTCTCGATCATGTCGATGACTCCGGTGGCGCTCAGCCACCACGGGGCGGACATCACCCTGATCGGGCTCGTCATCAGCGGTCACATCGCGGGCATGTACGCGTTCTCGCCCGTGATGGGCTGGCTGTCGGACCGGCTGGGCCGGCTGTCGGTGATCGGCCTGGCGGTGGGGCTGCTGGCCGTCGCCGCGCTCCTGGCCGGGACGGCCGGGGCGAGCCATGGGCAGACCGCGGCGGGGCTGTTCGTGCTGGGGCTGGGCTGGTCGGCGGGGCTGGTGTCCGGCTCCGCGCTGCTGACGGACTCCGTGCCGCAGGCCGCCCGCGCCGCCGTGCAGGGTCTGTCGGACCTGACCATGAACACGGCGGCGGGCGTCGGCGGCGTGGGGGCCGGCCTGATCGTCGCCCAGGCGGGGTACGGCTGGCTGAACGCGGTGGGGGCGTTGCTCCTCCTCCCGCTGGCCGCCCTGGCGGTACGGCGCAAGCGGGTCTGATCACCGGCCGCGCGGCCGGTCGCGTCAGAGGCAGATGTGGTACGCCTTGCGCAGCGTCTCGTGCACCGTCCAGGTCGTACGGTCGCCTTCGCGGAGCACGCAGGCGTCACCCGGTCCGAGTTCCAGGGTGTCGCCGCCCTCGACCTCCACGGTGGCGCGGCCGCTGACGACGACGAAGAGTTCGTTGGCCTCGGTGTCGGTCACCACGCCGGGGGTGATCTGCCAGATGCCGCGCACCTGCGTGCCGTCGGCGGACTCCCACAGCACCTTGCCGGTCACGACCGGGTCGCCGGAGACGATCTGCCCGGGGTCCAGCGGCTCGGGCTCCAACTCGGCGTCGGGTATGTGCACGGCAAACGAGGGTCGGTCCATGGTCGTCATGGCCGGTGACTGTAGCGGGGGCCGGTGGGAGCCGTGTGACACAGGTGACCGTTCGGACGTTTGCGCGGGGCGTCATCGCGCCAGGGATGGGGACATGCCGGAGACCACAGTGACCCTGTCGGAAGAGGTACGGGAGGCGATGGCCGCGCGCCGGCCCGTCGTCGCCCTGGAGTCGACGATCATCGCCCACGGCCTGCCCCGGCCACGGAACCTGGCCGTGGCGGAGGAGTTGGAGGCGCTGGTACGGGCGGGCGGCGCCGTCCCGGCCACGGTGGCCGTGCTGGACGGCGTGGCGCGGGTGGGACTGGGCAAGGAGGAGCTGGAGCGGGTCGCGGCCGATCCCGGCATGCGCAAGCTGGGCCACCGCGACCTCGCGCCCGCCGTGGCAGCGGGGGCGAGCGGTGCGACGACGGTGTCGGCCACCGCGTTCCTGGCGGCGCGGGCGGGCATCCGGGTCTTCGCGACCGGCGGGCTCGGCGGCGTCCACCGCGAGTGGGCACAGACCCAGGACGAGTCGGCCGACCTGCGGCTGCTGGCGCGGACCCGGATCACCGTGGTGTGCGCGGGGGTCAAGTCCATCCTGGACGTGCCCGCGACGCTCCAGCGCCTGGAGACGCTGGGCGTCGGCGTCCTGGGCTACGGGACGGACCACTTCCCCGGCTTCTACCTGACGTCCTCCGGCGAGCCGGTCGACTGGACGGTGCGGTCGCCGGAGGAGGTCGCGGCGGTGATGCGGGCGCAGGACGCGCTGGGCGGCCCGGAGGCGGCGCTGATCGTCGCCAATCCGGTGCCGGAGGAGGAGCAGTTGGACCCGGGCCTGCACGACCGGGTGCTCGCGCGGGCGCTGGACGAGTGCCGGGAGCGCGGGATCACCGGGCAGGGCGTGACGCCGTTCCTGCTGGAGTACCTGATGCGGCACACCGACGGGGCGTCCCTGGAGGCCAACCTCGCGGCGGTGCGGGGCAATGTGCGGCTGGCGGCGCGTATCGCGGCCGCGCTGTGAGCGGCGCGCTGCTCGTGGTCGGGGACGTGGTCACCGACGTCGTGGCCCGGCACGGCGCGCCGCTCGCCCCGGCCACCGACACGGCCGCGCGGATCCGGACGCTGCCGGGCGGGGCGGGGGCGAACGTGGCGTGCTGGGCGGCGCGTTCCGGGTGCGCGGACGTGCGGATACTGGCGCGGGTGGGAACCGACTGGGCGGCCTGGCACGAGGAGCGGCTACGGGACGCGGGGGTACGGCCGCTGCTGGTACGGGACCCGGGGGCGCCGACCGCGACGGTGGTGGCGCTGGTCGACGCGGCCGCCGAGCGGACGTTCCTCACGGACAGCGGCGCGGCACTCCGGCTCGGCGTTGGCGACTGGTCGCCAACCCTGCTGGACGGGGTGTCCCACCTGCACCTGTCCGGGTATCTCTTTTTTGCCGGGACCAGCCGCGAGACGGCGCGGCTGGCCCTGGCAACAGCACGGCAGCGGGGCGTTCCGGTGAGCGTGGACCCCGCATCGGCCGGATTCGTCTCGGAGTTGGGCGTGTCCCCCTTCCTGGCCGCGGTGGAAGGCGTGGACGTGTTCCTGCCGAATGCCGACGAGGCGGCGCTGTTGACGGGCCTGGCCGACCCCGCCGCCGCGGCGGCCGCGCTGAGCCGCCGTTTCCCGCTCGTCGCGGTGACCCTGGGCTCGGCGGGCGCGCTGGTCGCCGTGTCGGGGCGGGTCGTCTCGCGCGTCCCGGCCCCCGCGGTACGGGCGGTCGACTCCACGGGCGCGGGTGACGCGTTCACCGGCGCCTTCCTGGCGGCCCGCCTGTCCGGCGCGGACCCCACCGCCGCCGCCGAAGCCGGCTGCCGCGCGGGAGCGAGGGCGGTCACCCTGGTGGGCGGGCGCCCGGAAGTCCGGTGAGGTGACCTGCCGGCAGCGCGGTGCCCGTCCTCAGTCGGTGGGCTCCCCCGGCCGGCCCAGACCCGTCCAGGCGGGGTGGCGGGGGTCGTCGGCGCGGACGACGACGTCGGCGGTGTCCGCCGGGCCGACCTCGGCCTCGTACCGCTCGAAGGCCGGGAGCGTCCACGCCTGCTGCGTGCGGCGGGCCAGCGCGCCGGGTGACAGCCGCAGGTGGACCGTCAGGTCGAAGGGGAACCAGTGGCCGAGCAGGAACGGCCCGTGGAGGACCAGCACCCCGCCCGGCGGCAGCGTCGCGTACGGGGTGCGCGTCGCCCGGTCCGTGACCGGGTCCCACAGATCGGGCAGCACCCGCCCGCTCCCGCCCGGCTCCAGCGGCCCGAAGACCTCCCGCCACAGCGCGCCGGTGTCGAACCAGCCGCTGTAGTACGCGTCGGGGTCCTCCTTGCCGTACTCGTACCGCAGCGACGCCGGCCGCAGGAACCCCTCCGTGCCCACGGTCATCACCGCCCGCCCGCGCAGCCGCAGCGCCTCCGCCAGCAGCCGGGCCGGCTCGTCGGGCCGCGCCGCGGGCGCCCCGTCGACGGCGACCTTCAGCCACGGCCCGCCGTCGCCGGGGCTCAGCCCGTCCACGTGCGCAGCGAGGGTGTCGGCCAGCCGTTCCCAGGTGATCGGTTCGAGTCGCACGGCTCCATGCTGCACGACGCGGGTGCCGCCGTCCGCGTACATGCGCACCGGCGACATCTCCCGAACGGCGGGCCGACGTTGGAGACACCCGGCCCCGACCCCCGGCCCCCACCCCGGGCCCCGACACCCGGCCCCGGCCCCTGCCTCAAACCCGTCACATACGCGCGCTCCCCGCATGCGCCCCGGCCCCGCCGGTGCCGAGGGCCGTCCCGAGTACCGCCTCGATCCGCCCGGCCAGGACCTCGATACGCCCAGCCTGCACGCCCTCCGCGACCGACAGGTCCCCGCGTGCCACGGCAACGCACGTCTCGGCGTCCATCCGCAGGCGGACGTCCGGCTCCTGGGCGGCGGGGCCGTCGGCGTACGCCGTTTCGCCGTCGGCGCCGCCCACCCGCACGTGGAACGTCCCCTCGTCGAGCCGCACTTCGACGACACCGGGTCCCATGGCCGCCTCCAGGGCGCTCAGCAACGGGATGGCGAACCAGTGCGCCCGTACCGCGTCCGTGGGGCGGGGCGTATCGAGCGCCGGGGCGCCCCAGGCCGCCAGTGCGCGGAGCACGGGCAGCAGGCCCCGTGCCCGGTCGGTGAGTTCGTACACATACGCGGAGGCGGGCGGGGGCAGGCGGCGCCGGGTGACCAGTTCGTCGCGTTCCATGTCCTTGAGCCGCGAGGCGAGCATGTCCGTGCTGACGCCGGGGAGATCGGCGTGCAGGTCGGTGTACCGGCGCGGACCCGCGAGCAGTTCGCGGACGATCAGCAGCGTCCAGCGGTCCCCGACGGCGTCCAGGGCACGGGCGGCGGCGCAGTACTGGTCGTAACTTCGTCGACGTGGCATGCGACGCAGTCTAGACATGTTGTTGGACTTTCCAAGCTCCCACTTGGTAAAACCAAGCAACACCACTTCTGGGAGGTCGTCGCGCATGGAGTTCCGGCAGTCGAGCAAACTCAGCGAGGTCTGCTACGAGATCCGCGGCCCGGTGATAGAACACGCCAACGCCCTGGAGGAGGCCGGTCACAGCGTCCTGCGCCTGAACACCGGCAACCCGGCACTCTTCGGTTTCGAGGCGCCCGAGGAGATCGTCCAGGACATGATCCGGATGCTCCCCCAGGCCCATGGCTACACCGACTCCCGCGGCATCCTCTCCGCCCGCCGCGCCGTGGCGCAGCGCTACCAGACCCTCGGCCTCACCGATGTGCACGTCGACGACGTCTTCCTCGGCAACGGCGTCTCCGAACTCATCTCCATGGCCGTCCAGGCCCTCCTGGAGGACGGCGACGAAGTCCTCATCCCCGCGCCCGACTACCCCCTGTGGACCGCCGTCACCACCCTCGCCGGCGGCCGGCCCGTGCACTACCTGTGCGACGAGTCCGCCGACTGGTACCCGGACCTGGACGACATGGCTGCGAAGATCACCGACCGCACCAAGGCCGTCGTGATCATCAACCCCAACAACCCCACCGGAGCGGTCTACCCGCGCGAGATCATCGAGGGCATCCTCGACCTCGCCCGGCGCCACCAGCTCATGGTGTTCGCCGACGAGATCTACGACCAGGTCCTGTACGACGACGCCGTCCACCACACCGCCGCCTCCCTCGCCCCCGACCTGGTCGTCCTGACCTTCTCCGGCCTCTCCAAGACGTACCGCGTCGCCGGCTTCCGCTCCGGCTGGCTCGTCGTCACCGGCCCCAAGCAGCACGCGCGCAACTACCTGGAGGGCCTCACCATGCTCGCCTCCATGCGCCTGTGCCCCAACGCGCCCGCCCAGTACGCCATCCAGGCCGCCCTCGGCGGCCGCCAGTCCATCCGCGAACTGTGCGCCCCCGGCGGCCGCCTCCACGAGCAGCGCGACAAGGCGTGGGAGAAGCTCAACGACATCCCCGGCGTCTCGTGCGTCAAGCCCAAGGGCGCGCTGTACGCGTTCCCGCGCCTCGATCCGAAGGTGCACCGCATCCACGACGACGAGAAGTTCGTCCTGGACCTGCTGCTGCGCGAGAAGATCCAGGTCGTCCAGGGCACCGGCTTCAACTGGCCCCACCCGGACCACTTCCGTATCCTCACCCTCCCCCACGCCGACGACCTCGACGCGGCGATCAGCCGGATCGGCCGCTTCCTGAGCGGATACCGCCAGTAGCACCGGAAAAGGAGCGGGCCCGGAGGCGTAGCCGGCCCCCGAGCCCTGTGGATACCGCTCACATCACACGCCGGCACGGTTGTGCCCGGGTCAGTCGTTATGTCGCCGCGTCCTGCCTTTAGACGACCGCACATCGAGCTGCGCGGGCCGGAGTCGAACCGGCATTTCGACGCACCAGGGCCCGGGCCCGGTCGTTCCGGCGATGAGCGGCGAATGCTGAGTCTGGAGCAAGAGTCTGAGATTGAGGGCGGTGCCTTACCGGAACCGCTCCATCACGACAAGCTTCAGCTTCAGCTTTGCGCTCCTCGCGCACCCCGGCCCTACGGTGCGTACGGCCGGGGAGTCTTCTGTGTACCGCGCCCCGGCTACCCGAACAGGTAGCCGAACACGGCGTCGCCGACGCGCTGGTCGGTGACCTCCGCGCTGTTCGCCTCCTCCCGGGCGAACTTCACGGCCTGCTGGAGCTTGTCCACCCGCTCCAGCAGCTCGTTGACGCGCCGCGCGGGCAGCGCGCCGGAGAACTTGACCGTGGTCCAGTACCCGACCGGGATGTCCTCGTAGTAGACCTCGACCTGGGCCGGGTGCTTCTCGGTCGCCTCCGCCTTCACATGGTTGCGCGGCACCTTCTTCGTCCGCACCGTCCGTACCGGCTCGGTCTTCCACGCGTCGGTCGACGGGTCCTGGCTCCACGACTCGGCCGCGTCCAGCACCGGCAGCTTGCGGATGAAGCCGGCGATGTCCGTCAACTGCTTCTCCAGGAAGAGGAGATACGCGACGGGCACCTGGCTCAGGACCACCCGCCCGTCCACGGTGACGTCCGCGTGCGCCGCGCAGTTCGCCCAGTCCTTGGTGGCGGTGACATCGAAGAGCCTGGTCAGCGTCTTCGCCGTGTCCCGCAGCACGTCCTCGGCCTTGACCTGCACCAGGGTGGACTCGGGCGGCAACTGCTCGCCCTCCTCGTCCTTCGGCTGGTACGTCCGGGAGATGCCCGCGAGCAGCGCCGGCTTCTGCAACGCCTGGTGCGCCGCGCTCAGGTCCTGCTGGGCCTTCGCCTTGACGCCCTTCTCAACGGCGATGATCTGATTGAGTCTTGTCGTTGCCACGGGGGAATTGAATCAGCACCGGTGTGCGCGGATCGAACGAATTTAGGAGAGCGAGCGATGGAGACGGCGCTCATAGCCGTGATCGGCACGCTGCTCGGCGCGGTCGTCACGCACTTCTTCCAGGGCCGAGCGGCCCAGCGCGCCGCCGCCCTGACGCGCGCCGAACAACTGCGCCAGGAGCGGATCTCGACGTACAGCGCGTTCGCGGACGCGGTCGTCGAGTACCGCAGGGCGCAGAACGCCCGCTGGTACCGCAGGAACGGCTCGCACGCCGAGTCGACGCGCCTGGAGTCGTACGAGCGGCGCGCCGCCGCCCGGCAGGCCCTCGTCCGAGTGCAGTTGGTGTGCGACGAGGCGGCGACCGTGGAACTGGCCCGGAAGGCCTTCGAGGTGACGCACTGCATGCATGAGGCGAAGGACGAGGACGAGCGGACGCGGCGCTCCGAGGAGGCCGTCGAGGCGCTGACCGCGTTCATCGAGGCCGCGGCCCCCGGCGTGCGCTGACATGGCGGCCCCGGCGGTATCAGCCTCGCTCGTGGTGATCGAGCCGCGCAAGCGGCGCCACTGCGCGGAGTGCCGCGGCGGGCCGCTGGCCCGGCTGGTCCTGGAGTTCAACGCGCCGCTCTGCCTGGACTGCGCCGACCTCGGCCACCTGGTCTACCTGCCGCGCGGCGACGCGGCACTCACCCGCCGGGCCCGCGAGGCGAGCGGCCTGTGGGCGGTGGTCGTGCGCCACAACCGGCGCCGTACGCGGTACGAACGCCAGGGCATCCTCGTGGAGGAGGCCGCCCTCGCGCGGGCCGAGGCCGCGTGCTTGGCCGACGCGGAGGCCCGGGCCCGCCGCCGGGCCCGGGACGCGGTGCGCCGCACCGCCGAGGACGAACGGTTCAGGGCGGTGCTGGCGGCGGAGGTCCTGCGCCTGTTCCCGGGCTGCCCGCCGGAGCGTGCCGCCGAGATCGCCGGGCACGCCGGGGAGCGCGGGAGTGGGCGCGTGGGCCGTACGGCGGCGGGGCGGGCGCTGGACGAGGGGGCGGTCACCGCGGCGGTACGGGCGTCGGTACGGCACCTCGACACCGAGTACGACGCCCTGCTGATGCGCGGTGTCCCCCGCCGCCAGGCGCGCAACCGTGTGGCACCGGTCATCGAGGCGGTGCTGGCCGCCTGGCGGCGGTGACTCCGGGGCGGCCTGGTGCTCGGGGCGACCGGCCGCCTCCGGGACGCGTTACGCGCGGTCGGACGTGGGGCGGAAGCGGCGGTAGAGGAGGCCGCCGCCGATCATCAGGCCCATGGCGGCGGGCACGCCGATGCCGATGAGGCCGGCGCCGGCGCCCGTTTCCGCCAGCGACGTCGAGCTGGTCTGCGGCAGCGGCGTGGACGGGGCCCGGTCGGCCGGGGCGGGAGCCGGGGCGGCGGGCTCGTCGTGCTCCGGCGGCGCGACGGGCTCGCGCGGCTTCTGCGGCTTCGGCTTCTGCGGCATGACGGGGGGCTTGCTGCCGCCGTTGCTGGACGCGTTGCCGAAGGCCGGGTTGAGGATGCCGACCAGGCTGATGGAGTTGCCACTGACGTTGACCGGCAGGTCGATGGGGAGCTGGATGCCGTTGCCGGAGATCACACCGGGCGACTTCACGGCGGCGCCGTCCGCCGAAGCGCCGCCGCCTCCGCTGCCCTTCTTGCCGCCGTTCTTGCTTCCCTTGCCGCCGTGCTCACCGTGCGGCGTGCCCGGGCGGTCCTTGTGGTGGTGGCCCTTGTCCTTGTTCTCGCACTTGTTGCCGGCCGCGGGGTTGAGCACCCCGACCACGTTGACGGTGTTCCCGCAGATGTTGACCGGGACGTCCACGGGCAACTGAATGGTGTTGCCGGAGATCAGCCCCGGCGAATCGGCCGTGACGCCCTTCGCGTCCGAGTCGGCTTGCGCATAACCCGCCGCCAGAGCGAGCGCGCCACCCGTGGCCATCAGTGTGACCAGACCATTTCGGCGAGTGTGCCTCATGGCTTCCTGCCTTCCGGAGACTTTCACGGGCACCCGCCCGCACCGGAGTTAACGCGTTACAGCCAACGGGGGTTATGACGCATCCGCCATTCACCCCATCGAGTGGCACCTCATTCGAACCCTCACATGCTCTTTACCTGACGTCCCCCTGGCCGCCGAGATTGACGCTGCCGACGGAGCCCGCCTGGATCACACCACCGTGCTGGACGCCTCCGCTGACCGTGTTGTGGACGTCGCCGGAGCGGGCGGTGACCACGGGCGGCGGGGCCGACATCAACTCGGCCAGAATGGCTCGCAGTTCGGCCGCCGCGGCGGGGTCCGCCCGGAGGGTGCGGCGCATCCGGGCCCGCCATTCGGTGCGGGCCTCGCTCTGGGCGTCGGCGGTGGCCTCCTCGCTGCCCGACGCCTCGGCGGCGAGCAGTTCCGCGCGGACCGTCTCCAGCTCGGCGGCCACCGTCTCCGGGTCAGGGCCACTGGTTCCGGACTCCGGTCCGGTGCTTCCGGACTCCGGGCCGGGGGCCGTGGCGCTTCGGCGGGCGAAGAAGTCGACGACCCGGCCGCGCACCTGCTCCCAGCTCTCGCCGACCATCTGCTGGACGAGGGCGGTCGCCCCCGCCGTCGCCAGTGCCACCAACTCGGCTTCCACCGGACCCCCCATTCGCCAATGGCGGTACGTACAGCAGCGTACCCATCAGCGCTCCAGCAGGTCGGTGAGCGCTCCGACCGGGTCCGCGTCAGGGGTGCCTCTCGGCCACCAGTCCTCGCGGTCGGGGTCCGATTCGTACCCGTACCACAGGCCGTCGCGGCCGTAACGCAGTTGCAGCGAGCGGGTGGAGAGGCGGTTGCGCCAGGGGCGGAAGTGCGGGAGGTCGGCGGCGATCAGGGCGGGGCGCGCACGGTCGAACGGGCCGGCGGGCGGGTCCCAGGGCTCCTCCAGGACGGCGAGCCCGGCCGGTCCGCCCTGGCGCCAGGCGGCGACCGCGCGGGCCAGGTCGGCGGGGGTGCGGTCCAGGGCGGCGGCGAGGTCACGGTAGAGGGCCCGGGTGGAGGCGGTCAGACCGGAGCCCGGGTGGGCGGCCGCGAGGCGGACGGCGTCCTGCCAGGGGGTGAGGGCGGCGACCGGGTCCTGCCCGGTGGCCAGGAACGTGTGCGCGCGGGCGGCCGCCTCGGTGGCCAGCATTTCGAGGGCCAGCGGGTCGGGGGCGTCCGGGTCCTCGGGGTAGAGGGGCGGCCGGCCGGACCGGTCGGGAACGGGCAGCGGGGGCGGCAGGGGCATGGCGGGCGGGGAGGCGACGGCCGCGCGGGCGGGCACGGCCGGCATGGGCGGGGGCGCGGCGGTGGTCTCGGCCGCCTCATGGGCGGCGTTGCGGTGGCTGAGCGCCGCGAGGATCTCCTGCTCGCCCCGGCCGCGCATCAGGAACAGCACGAACGGGTCCTCGTCGAGGAGCCGCGCCGCCTGGTAGCACAGGGCGGCCGCGTGCTTGCAGGGATAGCCGTGGTCGGGGCAGGAGCAGTCGGGGATCAGGTCGCCGGGGCCGGGCAGCAGGTCGACCGCCGCGGCCAGGGCGTGCGGGACGTCCTTGTCGAGGAGGGCGGCGATGTGGTCGGGGCGCGCGGCGGCGGCATCCAGAAAACGCTCCCAGTCGCCGTCGCCGAGGACCCGCAGCCGGATCTCCGTGCGGTACGGGCGGGGGCGGCTGCCGTGGACGTACGCCACGACCCGGCCCGGCGTGACGGTGATCGCGTCGACGTGGCCGGTGGACGCGTACGCACGCCCCCGCGCCAGGCGCGCCGCGTCCAGGGCCGTGTCCTCCAGGGCCTCCACCCACGCGTTGCCCCACCAGGTGGCGGCGAACTTCCCCTCGGGGCCCTGCGCCGGGGCGAGCTGGGGGAACGTACGGCGCCGGTCGTCGTGCAGCGGGGCGCGCCGAACGCCGGAGCGCGGACGGGAGCCGGGGCCCGGGCCGGGTCGGTCGGGGCCGTTGGGGCCGGGGCCGGGTCGGTCGGGGCCGTTGAGGCCGGGGCCGGGTCGGTCGGGGCCGTTGAGGCCGGGGCCGGGGCTGCGGGGGCTCATGACAGCCTCCTCAGGGAGACGAGGTCGGCCAGCTCGCGGTCGGTCAGCTCCGTCAGGGCGGCCTCGCCGGAGCCGAGGACCGCGTCGGCGAGGGCGCGCTTGGCCAGCAGCATCTCCGCGATGCGGTCCTCCACCGTTCCTTCGGCGATCAGCCGGTGGACCTGGACCGGCTGGGTCTGGCCGATGCGGTACGCCCGGTCGGTGGCCTGCTCCTCGACGGCCGGGTTCCACCAGCGGTCGTAGTGCACGACATGGCCGGCCCGGGTGAGGTTGAGGCCGGTGCCGGCGGCCTTGAGGGACAGGACGAACACGGGGACCTCGCCGGACTGGAACCGGTCGACCATGCGCTCCCGCTCCGCCACCGGCGTCCCGCCGTGCAGGAGTTGGGAGGGGACCGCGCGGGCCGCCAGGTGGGAGGTGAGGAGCCGGGCCATGGTCACGTACTGGGTGAAGACGAGGACGGAGCCGTCCTCGGACAGGATCGTGTCGAGGAGCTCGTCGAGAAGCGAGAGCTTCCCGGAGCGGCCGGCCAGCCGCGCGGGCTCCTCCTTCAGGTACTGGGCGGGGTGGTTGCAGATCTGCTTCAGGGACGTCAGCAGCTTCATGACCAGCCCGCGGCGTGCGATGCCCTCCGCGCCCTCGATCTGCGCCATCGTCTCGCGCACCACCGCCTCGTAGAGGGAGGCCTGTTCGCGGGTGAGGGGCACGGGGTGGTCGGACTCGGTCTTGGGCGGCAGCTCGGGCACGATGCCCGGGTCGGACTTCTTGCGGCGCAGCAGGAAGGGGCGGACGAGCCGGGCGAGCCGCTCGACCGCCTCGTCGTTCTCGATCTGCTCGGCGTTCTCGACGGCTCGCGCGTGCCGGGAGCGGAACGCCTTGAGCGGGCCGAGGAGCCCCGGGGTCGTCCAGTCGAGCAGCGCCCACAGCTCGGAGAGGTTGTTCTCGACGGGGGTGCCGGTGAGGGCGACGCGCGCGGGCGCGGGGATGGTGCGCAGCGCCTTGGCGGTGGCGGAGAACGGGTTCTTGACGTGCTGGGCCTCGTCGGCGACGACCATCCCCCACTCGTGGGCGGCCAGCCGCTCGGCGCTGGTGCGCATCGTGCCGTAGGTGGTGAGGACGAAGCCGCCGTCGAGCCCGTCCAGGGTGCGGTCGGCGCCGTGGAAGCGGCGCACGGGGACGCCGGGGGCGAACCGGGCGATCTCGCGCTGCCAGTTGCCGAGCAGGGACGCCGGGCAGACGACGAGGGTGGGGGCACGGCGGGCGCGGCGCAGGTGGAGGGCGATGAGCGTGACGGTCTTGCCGAGGCCCATGTCGTCGGCGAGGCAGCCGCCGAGGCCCAGGGACGTCATCAGGTCCAGCCAGGCCAGGCCGCGCAGTTGGTAGTCGCGCAGCGTGGCGTCCAGGCCGGGTGGCGGGGCGATGTCGCCGGGGCCCGCCATGAGGCGGTCGCGTAGCGCGGCGAGCGCACCCACGGGCACGGCCTCGACCGTTTCACCGTCCACCTCGGCGGTACCGGTCAGGGCGACGGCGAGCGCGTCGACCGGCTCCAGCAGGCCCAGCTCCCGCTTGCGCGCCTTGCGTACGAGCGCGGGGTCGACGACCACCCACTGGTCGCGCAGCCGCACGACGGGGCGGTGGGCCTCGGCGAGGGCGTCCATCTCCCGCTCGGTCAGCGGGTCGCCGTCCAGCGCGAGCTGCCAGTTGAACCTCAGCAGCTCCTCGCCGTCGAAGAAGGCCGTGCCGTCGGTGGCCGAGCCGGGCGCGGGCCGGACGACCGCGGTGGCGGTGAGGGACCGGGCCAGCTCCCTGGGCCAGTGCACGGTCACGCCGGCCCCGGCGAGCCGGGTCGCCGCGGGGCCCAGCAGCTCGTACAGCTCGTCCTCGGTGAGGGAGACGACGTCGGGGACGTCCCGCTCCAGCAGCCGGGCGAGCGGCGCCCAGACGCGGGCCGCGCGCCGCAGCGCCAGCACGGCGTCGATCCGGGCGCGCGGCCCGAAGTGCTCGGTGCCCTCGCCCGCCCACAGCGCGGCCGCGTCGATGACGAGGGTGGGGTCGGCGAGGCTGTGGACCTGGACCAGCGCGGCGGCGGCCTCCCGTTCGGCGCCGCCCTCCTGGACGGTGTCGAACAGCTCGTACCCGGACAGGTCGAGGCGCAACGAGACGCGGACGCCGGCGTCCATGCCCGCCGCGGCCTCGGCGGCCCAGGCACGCGCGCGGGGCAGGTGCTGCGGGGTGCGGGCCGCGAACGGTGCCCCGGCGGCGTACGCGGCGGCCGGTGTGCGGGGCAGCGTGTCGGCGACCGCGTCGAGGAACGCCCGCACCAGCGCCTCCGGCTCGGGCAACTGGAGCGGGCGCCGGCCGGCGACGGGCACGGCATGGGCTTCGTACGGCATCGCCGCCGCGACGGCCCGCAGGTGGGCGATGTCGTCGGCGTCGAGGGGGCCGGCCCGCCAGGCGTCCAGGTCGTCGGCGGTGAGCCCGGGCAGGAGCCGGCCGCGCCCGGCCAGGTGGAGGGCGTGCAGGGCGGCCGCGCCCCAGCAGGCGGCGGCGGGGTGCGCGGCCGGGTCGTGCCGGGCCGCGACCAGCACGGGCAGGGCATCGGCGACGGGCAGCACCAGCGCGGGGACGGTACGGCTCCGGACGCCGGCCCCGTGCGCCCGCACCACCGTGATCGTGTCGTCCGTGCCGCCGCCTTCCTCGTGAGCGCCCCGCTGCGCGGTGCTCCCCGGCTCCCAGGGCGAGGGCAGGGGGCGGGCGTCCGGGGACCAGAAGGCGACGCGGCCCTCGCGCGGCAGCGCGGCGGGGAGGAAGACGGCGGCACAGGTGTGCAGCGGGGCCTGTCCCATGGCCGGTCACCTCCCCTCACGCTGGTCGTTCCGTGGATCTACGACCTTACGGCGAGGGTCTGACAATCGGCCCGAGCCCCCTCAGCGCACGCCCTCCCACAGGGCGCGCTCCGCCGCTCGCGGGTCCTTCACGACGCCCGGCCCGGTGTCGTCGAAGATCATCGTCGTACGGCTGGAGGGTTCGTACGCGGCCCACCCCGGCTCGCCCGTCGTCGCGAAGGCCACCCACGCCCCGTGCATCGCGTCCGCCACGGCCCGGGCCGGGTCCTCGCCGGTCATCGGGGCGTACGCCGGGTCGTCGAGCCGGTCGAAGACGTAGGCCAGCTCGCCGCCGTGGCAGGCGCCGAGCCGCCCGTCGAAGGCGGAGGAGCGCCGGGCGAACTCGTACATGTACGACCCCGGCACCGACTCGGCCAGCCGGATCGCCGGAATCCGGTAGAACCAGTCCGTCACCATGGCGTCGAAGATCTCCCCCGGCACGGCGCCGGGCCGCGCGTCCCGGTAGACGGGCAGGGCCTTGTCCGGGTCGAGGCCGTAGGCCTCGGCGGTGGCCCGGAGCTTCGTCTCGGACAGCAGGTGGAGCCGCTCGGTGGGGACGAGGAAGAGCCGGTACTCCTCGCGGTTGCTGCCGACCAGCAGGTCGACGCCGCAGTCGGGCCCCGCCGGCGCCAGGCCGTCGATGACCGGCTCGAAGGGCATCGCGTTGAGCGCGGCCTCGCCCCACACGGCGGGGTCGGGGCGGGCGCCGATCTCACGGCGCAGTTCCGCTTGCGCGGTCAGGAGCCGGTCGAGGGGTACGGCGGCGAAGGCGTCGGCGGTCGGTTCGATCCCGAGCTTGCCGGCCAGGTGGGCGGTGATCCGGCGGGCCGACGCGGGGCGGAGGAAGTGGTGGGCGGCACCGCTCTGGAGGATGGCCCGGTGGAACAGGCCACGCGCCCGTGTGTCGTTCAGCAGGACGCCGATGCTGATCGCGCCGGCCGAATGACCGAAGAGGGTGATCCGGTCCGGGTCACCGCCGAAGGCCGCGATGTTGTCGCGTATCCATTCCAGCGCGGCGATCTGGTCCAGCAGTCCCCGGTTGTCCGGCACTCCGTCCAGGTGCAGGAACCCGTCCGTACCGAGGCGGTAGTTGAGCGACACGAACACCACACCGTCCCGGGCGAAGGCGCTGCCGTCGTACGCGGACGTCGACGCCGCCCCGTTGGCGAAGGCCCCGCCGTACAGCCAGACCATGACGGGCAGTCGGGCGCCGGGGCCGGGCGACGGTGTCCATACGTTGAGGTTGAGGCAGTCCTCGCCCGGGATCATGGCCTCCGGGATGAGGGCGTCGAAGGGCGGGGTGTAGGGCGCCTTGGGCGGGGTCGGGCCGTGGGTCGTCGCGTCCCGTGTGCCGGTCCACGCGGCCGGCGGGGCCGGTGGCTGGAAGCGGCGGGCGCCGAAGGGCGGGGCGGCGTACGGGATGCCGAGGAAGGAGGCGGTCCCGTCGGCCGAGACGGTGCCGCGTACCGCCCCCTGTTTGGTCATGCACACCGGTCGCATCGGCATCCCTTCGTCGTGGTGCCTCTCTCGTACCGTGCCGCCGCGCCCGGCGTAAAGGCGTCCTCCGGTAGGCGTCCCGGGTCTACCGCCGCGCGCGGAGCAGCGCCAGGAGCCGGGTGTTCTGGTGGCGGCGGTGCCAGGCGACGACGCCCAGCAGCGCGGCGAAGATCACCGGCGTGAACCAGTACTGCCCGCCGAGGAAGACCAGTTGGGTGACGAGCGCGCCGGCCATCAGACCGATCAGTGCCAGGGCGGAGACCCCGGACAGGACAGGGATCACCAGGGCGATGGCACCGGCCAGTTCCAGGGCGCCCACCACGTACATGAACCAGTCCCCGAACCCGATCGTGTCGAAGGCCTCCGCCGCCGAGGAGTGCCCGACCAGCTTGGGCGCTGCGCTCGGGATCGCGAAGAAGAGGGCCAGGACGATTTGCAGCGTCCACACCCCGATGTCGGCGCGGCGGCTCAGTACGGGAGCGGCGGGGGCGGGGGCGGCAGGGGTGGTCATGTCGGTCTCCTCCTAGGGGTGTTGCGTACGTGTCATGGAGGTAGACCGGACGGCCGCCCGGAACTCATCGGTCCTTCGGCCGTGCCCGCACCCAGGTGCCGTCGTCGGTCAGGTACGTCTCGACGGTGAGACCGGCCCGGTCCAGGCAGCCCTCGAAGTCCTCCTTCGTCAACGGCCGTGACAGGAAGGTCTGTGTCCAGCGGGCGTCGGGGAAGACGTACTCGGCGACCACCGAGTTCACCCCGTCCCCGACCGGTTCCGCCGACGCGATCCGCACCGTGCAGCCGGACGGGTCCACCCGCTCACGCGGCACGTGGGTGTGCCAGTCCACGCCCTCGCGCTGGATCAGTACGCACCCGTCGTCCTCGACGTGCCGTCGGCAGGTCGCGAGCAGCCCGTCGCGCACCCGCCGGTCGGCCGTGTGCACCAGGAACGACGCGAGCAGCACGACGTCGAACCGCTCCTCCAGGTCGAGCGTTTCTATCGGGCTCTGTACGGTCCTGATGCCGGGGACCCGCTCACGGACCCGCTCCAGCATCTCGGCCGACTCGTCCACGGCCGTCACAGCCAGGCCGCGGTCGACCAGTGGCCCGGTCATCCGGCCCGCCCCGCTGCCGAGTTCGAGCAGGGTCGCCCGCGCCGGGACGGCGGCGGCGATGATGCCGGGCTCGGGGCCCGCGACGAGCCTGCTGTACAGGTCCACGGCACAACCGTCCGGGGTGATCGCCCCCGGGCCCGTGCCCCCGTAACCCTCGCGCGTCTGTCCGCTCATGTGCCCTGAACGGCCGGCATCAGGGGCCCGTTCCCGCCCGGTGCTCCTTTGGCTTGGATCGAACGGTTCATGGCCGGGTACCCGGCGGGCAGGGAGAGCGATCACCATGCGTACTGGCAGTGAACCGAGAACCGCACGCAGCCCCCTTCGGATCCGCTTCTGGCTGGGTGTGTGGGGCCTGATCTGGGCGGGCGCCGGAACGGCGGCCTTCGCCCTGGCCGGCCGGACCGGCTGGGCGGTGGCCTGCGGGCTGCTGGCCGTGGTCGTCCTGGTGGACCTCGTGGTCATCGTCCGCCACATCCGCCAGGGCCCGCACTTCCAGCCGGGCCGCGACGTCCCCCCGTACGAACCGGACGACCGGCGCTAGGGAGTGCCCGGCCGGCCGCATGTCCGCCAGGACCGGTCAGGGCGTGGTCACTCCTCGGGCGGGAGGTCGGCCGGGAAGTCGACGGGGAAACGCGCCGCCTCCAGGTACTCCGGCTTGGGGTCGAGGGCGGCGGCGAGGCGGAAGTGGCGCTTGGCCTGCTCGGGGCGGCCGGAGCGCTGGAAGGTGCGGGCCAGCGCGAAGTGCGCGAAGGCGTTGTCCGGCTCGCGCTCCAGCACCAGCTCGAACTCCAGCTCGGCGGGCCGGAGCTGGGCGGCCGCGAAGAAGGCGCGGGCGCGCAGCAGCCGGGCGGCGGTGTTCTCGGGATGGGCCGCGATCACGGAATCGAGCAGTTTGACGGCCCCGCGTGGGTCCCGTGCGGCGAGGAGCTGCTCCGCCGCGCGGTAGTCGATGACGTGGGTCTCCGGGTTGGTCTCGGGCACGCTCGCATCCTTCCCTCGCTGCGGCGGTTCAACATGCCTGGCGCGGGCGGTATTCCTCCGGATACCTCCGGCTGCCGGATACCTCCGGGCCGCCCGCTGCCCCCTCCCGGCGTCTCTCCCGTACCGCCGCGCTCACACGCCCCGGCGGACTCACACGCCCCGGTCGGCCGACGGACCGGCGGCGGCGCGTCCGGTGAGCCGCGCCCAGACCTTGCGGACCTGGGGTTCCAGGTCCTCCAGCGGGCCGTCGTTGTCGATGATCAGGTCCGCGACGGCTCGCCGCTCCTCGCGGGTGGCCTGTGCGGCCATCCGCGCGCGGGCCTCGGACTCGGTCATGCCGCGCAGCCGTACGAGCCGGTCCAGTTGCGTCTCGGGGGACGCGTCGACGACCACGACGACGTCGTAGAGCGGCGCCAGGCCGTTCTCCGTGAGCAGCGGTACGTCGTGGACGACCACCGCGTCCGGCCCCGCCGCGGCTTCGAGCTCGGCCGAGCGGGCACCGACGAGCGGGTGGACGATGCCGTTCAGCGTGGCCAGCCGCTCGGCGTCGGAGAAGACGATCGAGCCGAGCCTGGGGCGGTCGAGGGTCCCCTCGGGCGTCAGGATGTCCGGCCCGAACGCCGCCACGATGGCCGCGAGCCCAGGCGTTCCGGGCTCGACGACCTCGCGGGCGATCTTGTCGGCGTCGACGATCACCGCCCCGTACGAGGAGAGCAGCCGCGACACCTCGCTCTTCCCGGCGCCGATTCCGCCGGTCAACCCAACCTTCAGCATGAGCGGAAGCCTAGGCCCTTGCCGAACGGGCCCTACAGGTCGCCCTCCCGCTCGGCGAGGAACCGTTCGAATTCGCGGCCCAGCTCGTCCGCCGAGGGCAGGTCGACCGGTTCGGCGACCAGGCTCCCGCGCGTCTCTGCGCCGGCCATCGCGTCGTACTGGTGCTCAAGCCCCTGGACGAGCGCGATCAGCTCCTCGTCGCCCTCCCCGATCTGGCGCTCGATCTCGGTCTGGGTCCGCTGTGCCTGCGTACGCAGGGAGTGCGCGATTCCGGGCAGGACGAGACCGGTGGCGGCCGTGATGGCCTCCACGGCGGTCAGTGCCGCGTCCGGGTAGGCGGACCGGGCCACATAGTGCGGGACGTGGGCGGCGACACCGAGGACGTCGTGCCCGGCGTCCATCAGCCGGTACTCGATCAGCGCCTCGGCGCTGCCCGGCACCTGCGCCTCGTCGAACGGGCTGCGGTGGCCCGGCATCAGGTCGGTGCGGTTGCCGTGCGGCGTGAGGCCGACGGGGCGGGTGTGGGGCACGCCCATGGGGATGCCGTGGAAGTTGACCGAAAGGCGCACGCCGAGCCGCTCGACGATCTGCCGGACGGCCGCGGCGAACCGCTCCCACTCCACGTCCGGCTCGGGCCCGGACAGCAGCAGGAAGGGCGCGCCGGTGGCGTCCTGGAGGAGGCGGACCTCGATGGCCGGGGTCTCGTACGCGGTCCAGCGGTCGCGCCTGAAGGTCAGCAGCGGGCGGCGTGCCCGGTAGTCCACGAGCCTGTCGTGGTCGAAGCGGGCCACCACCTGGTGGGGCAGCGAGTCCAGCAGGCTGTCGACGATCTGCTCGCCGGTCTCACCCGCGTCGATGTATCCGTCGAAGTGGTAGAGCATGACCAGGCCGGCCGACTCCTGGGCCAGCGCCATGTCGACGACGGCCAGGCCCTTCGGCTCCCATTCGTACAAATCCTGCGGATCAAGCACGATTACCGCTCCTCCTCGTGTTCGTACGGAAGAACGTCACTCGCCGTACAGGCATTCCCCATGGAGGGCCCATATCCGGCCTGCGGTACAGGACGGGCAGTTGCCTGTGGGGTCTTGGTCCAGACCTTGACATGCCCACACCCCATCCCTACCGTCACGGGGCAACGCGCTGGTTCAGAAACCCGCCCGGCGTACATATACGCGAACAGCCCTCGCGCCCCCACGGGAAGGCACCCCCACATGCGCACCCGAACACTGCTCCCCGCCCTGGCGACCACGCTCGCCGTCGCCGCAGGACTCACCGCCCTCGCCCCGACCGCCGGCGGAGCAACGCCCGCCGACGGAGCGCCGTCCACCGGCCGAGCCACGACCGCCGCGGTCATCGACGTCACGACCGCCGCCCAACTGAAGTCCGCCCTGACCTCCGCCCGCCCCGGCGACACGATCCGCCTCGCCGACGGCACGTACACCGGCAACTTCAAGGCCACGACCCCCGCGACCGCCTCCGCCCGCATCACCCTCACCGGCTCCTCGCGGGCCGTACTCACGGCGGGCGGCGGCTATGGCCTGCACCTCAACGGCGCCTCCCACTGGACCGTCAAGGGGATCAGCGTCACCGGCGGCCAGAAGGGCATCATGATCGACACGGCGACCGGGGTCGTCGTCGACTCCGTCACCGTCCACGGCCTCGACATGGAGGGCGTCCACTTCCGCAAGTCCAGCAGCAACGGCGTCATCAAGAACTCCCGCATATACGACACCGGGAACGACGGCCGAGGCATGGGCGAGGGCGTCTACGTGGGCACGGCGAACACCTTGTCGGACCGCAGTGACAACGTACAGATCCTCGGCAACGTCATAGGCCCGGACGTCGGGGGCGAGAGCATCGACATCAAGGAGGGCACCACCGGCGCGAAGATCATCGGCAATACCTTCGACGGCCGCGGCATGACCGGGGTCCACTACGACGACTCGTGGGTCGACGTGAAGGGCAACAACGTCCTCGTCGAGAACAACACGGGCCGCAACACCCTCAACAACGGCTTCGAGGTCCACACCCAGCAGAGCGGCTGGGGCTGCGGCACCGTCTTCCGAGCCAACAAGGCCGACCTGACCGGCGCGACGGGCGCCCACCGGTACGCCATCCACGTCCCGCACTACTCGTCCTCGTGCCGGACGACGGTGTACGCGGACAACACCCGCACCGGCGGCCGGGGCCTGGTCACACCGGGCGTACCCATCGGCTAGCGACCTGCGGCCAGGCACACGACTGAGGCCCGCCCCCTTCCGGGGACGGGCCTCAATGTTCAGCCTCTACCGCTCAGCGGTGAGCCGGAGCCGATGGCTCAGCTCTGGCCGCCGGCCAGCTTCTCGCGGAGCGCGGCCAGGGCCTCGTCCGACGCCAGGGCGCCGGACTGGTCGTCCGACTCCGAGGAGTACGAGCCGCCGGAGGCACCCGCCGGGGCACCGGCCGGAGCGGCGGCGCCACCCTCGGCAGCGGCGGCCTCGTCGGCCTCGCGGGACTTGATGACCTGGGCCTGGTGCTGCTCGAAGCGCTGCTGCGCCTCGGCGTACTGGGTCTCCCACGCCTCGCGCTGGGCCTCGTAGCCCGGCAGCCAGTCGTTGGTCTCCGGGTCGAAGCCCTCGGGGTAGATGTAGTTGCCCTGGTCGTCGTACGACGCGGCCATGCCGTACAGGGTCGGGTCGAACTCGACCGAGGCCGGGTCGGCACCGAAGGACTCGTTGGCCTGCTTCAGCGAGAGGCTGATGCGGCGGCGCTCGAGGTCGATGTCGATGACCTTGACGAAGATCTCGTCGTTGACCTGGACGACCTGCTCCGGGATCTCCACGTGGCGCTCGGCCAGCTCGGAGATGTGGACCAGGCCCTCGATGCCCTCGTCCACGCGGACGAACGCACCGAACGGAACCAGCTTGGTGACCTTACCCGGGACGACCTGACCGATCTGGTGCGTACGGGCGAACTGCTGCCACGGGTCCTCCTGCGTCGCCTTCAGCGACAGGGAGACACGCTCGCGGTCCATGTCGACGTCGAGAACCTCGACGGTGACCTCCTGGCCGACCTCGACAACCTCGGAGGGGTGGTCGATGTGCTTCCAGGACAGCTCGGAAACGTGAACCAGACCGTCGACGCCGCCCAGGTCCACGAACGCACCGAAGTTGACGATCGAGGAGACGACGCCGGAGCGGACCTGACCCTTCTGCAGGGTCGTGAGGAACGTCTGGCGCACCTCGGACTGGGTCTGCTCGAGCCAGGCGCGGCGGGACAGGACCACGTTGTTGCGGTTCTTGTCCAGCTCGATGATCTTCGCCTCGAGCTCCTTGCCCACGTAGGGCTGGAGGTCGCGGACACGGCGCATCTCGACGAGGGAGGCCGGCAGGAAGCCACGGAGGCCGATGTCGAGGATGAGACCACCCTTGACGACCTCGATGACGGTGCCGGTGACGATGCCGTCCTCTTCCTTGATCTTCTCGATGGTGCCCCAGGCACGCTCGTACTGGGCGCGCTTCTTCGAGAGGATCAGGCGGCCTTCCTTGTCCTCCTTCTGGAGAACAAGGGCCTCGATCTCGTCGCCGACCTTGACGACCTCGTTCGGGTCGACGTCGTGCTTGATCGAGAGCTCGCGGCTCGGGATGACACCTTCGGTCTTGTAACCGATGTCGAGCAGGACCTCGTCCCGGTCGACCTTCACGATGACGCCGTCGACGATGTCGCCGTCGTTGAAGTACTTGATCGTCTCGTCGATCGCTGCGAGGAAGGCTTCCTCGTTACCGATGTCGTTGACCGCAACCTGCGGGGTGGTGGCGGTGGTCTCGGTGCTGCTCGTCATGTGGGAAAGGGCTCCGGTACGGACATTGAAGTCGTAGGTACTGCTACGCCGAGAGCCCGTATCGCAGCTGAAGAAGCCGGACAGCCAAGGAAGCGCCCAACCCTGCCAGGGGAGGCGCCTCGACAACCGAGGGGACATACAACAGATGCGAGCGCGACCTGCTCCGTCTGAGGCGCGCAGGCCCGCAGCGCAACCTTTAGCATACGGGGACGGCCGGACACGGTCAATGCGCGAAGGCGCACACCCGGGGCAGAACGCCGCATACCCGGCACATTTAAAGTTTCCCAAGGCCATCGTGGCCGCGGCTGCCGCTTCCGGAGGGCCGTGCGCAACCTACAACGGCGGGCGGGATGATCCAAGAGTACGAGCCTGAAGCCACTCGGCGCCACGCCGGTGACCAGGAGAGCAGCCGGGCGAGCCGTGGCTGGTGGGACCGGAACGCGGACGAGTACCAGAGCGAGCACGGGGCGTTCCTCGGGGACGACCGGTTCGTGTGGGGCCCGGAGGGGCTGGACGAGGCCGAGGCGGGCCTCCTGGGGGACGTCGCGGGGCTCGACGTACTGGAGATCGGCGCGGGCGCCGCCCAGTGCTCGCGGTGGCTGGCCGCCCAGGGTGCCCGTCCCGTCGCGCTGGACCTGTCCCACCGGCAGCTCCAGCACGCCCTCCGTATCGGACAGGACGTGCCCCTGGTGGAGGCCGACGCCACTGCGCTGCCCTTCCGGGACGGCGCTTTCGACCTGGCGTGTTCGGCGTACGGGGCGGTGCCCTTCGTGGCCGATCCGGTGCGGGTCTTCCGGGAGGTGCACAGGGTGCTGCGGCCGGGCGGGCGGTGGGTGTTCTCGGTGACCCATCCGATCCGGTGGGCCTTCCCCGACGAGCCGGGCCCGGAGGGCCTGTCCATTTCGGCCTCCTACTTCGACCGCACCCCTTATGTGGAGCAGGACGAGGAAGGACGGGCCGTGTACGTGGAGCACCACCGGACCATCGGGGACCGGGTGCGGGACGTCGTGGCGGGCGGCTTCCACCTGGTCGACCTCGTCGAGCCGGAGTGGCCTGCCTGGAACACCCAGGAGTGGGGCGGCTGGTCCCCCCTGCGCGGCAACCTGATCCCGGGGACGGCGGTCTTCGTGTGCGAGCGCGCCTGATGCGTGCCGAGGCGCTGGAACTTCCCGTACGCACCGCCCTGCCCGCCCTGGAGCGTGCGCTGGACGGGCACGGGGCGGCGGTCCTGTGCGCGCCGCCGGGGACCGGCAAGACGACGCTGGTGCCGCTGGCGCTCGCCGAGAAGGGCGCCCGGGTGCTGGTCGCCGAACCGCGGCGGATCGCGGCGCGGGCGGCGGCCCGGCGGATGGCCTGGCTGCTCGGCGAGCAGGTGGGCGGCCGGGTGGGCTTCACGGTGCGCGGCGAGCGGGCCGTCTCGCGAGGGACGGTCGTCGAGGTGGTCACGACGGGCGTGCTGCTCCAGCGGCTCCAGCGGGACCAGGAGCTGGCCGGGGTGGACGTGGTGATCCTGGACGAGTGCCATGAGCGGCACCTGGACGCCGACACCGCCGCCGCCTTCCTGCTGGACGTACGGGCCACCCTGCGGCCCGACCTGCGGCTGGTGGCCGCCTCCGCGACGACCGACGCCGAGGGCTGGGCCCGGCTGCTGGGCGGCGCGCCCGTGGTGGAGGCACGGGGCACGGCCCATCCGGTGGAGGTGGTGTGGGCTCCTCCGGCCGGGACGGTGCGGCCGCCGCACGGGATGAGGGTGGACCCGGCGCTGCCGGCGCATGTGGCGGCGGTGGTGCGGCGGGCGCTGGTGGAGCGCTCGGGTGACGTCCTGTGCTTCCTGCCCGGTGTCGGGGAGATCGCGCGCGTGGCGGGCCTGCTGTCCTCCGTGGACGCCGAGGTGCTCCAGGTGCACGGGCGGGCAGCGGCGGCCGTGCAGGACGCGGTGCTGGCCGGTTCCGGCGGTCGGCGGCGGGTGGTGCTCGCGACGTCCGTCGCCGAGTCCTCGCTGACCGTGCCCGGTGTGCGGGTGGTGGTGGACTCGGGCCTGGCCCGTGAGCCGCGCGTGGACCACGCGCGGGGCCTCGGCTCGCTGACGACGGTACGGGCGTCCAGGGCGGCCGCCCGGCAGCGGGCGGGCCGGGCCGGGCGCGAGGCGCCGGGCGTGGTGTACCGGTGCTGGACGGAGGCGGAGGACGGGCGCCTGCCCCGGTACCCGGCGCCCGAGATCCAGGTGGCCGACCTGGCCGCGTTCGCGCTCCAGGCGGCCGCCTGGGGCGACCCGGACGCGGCGGGGCTGGCACTGCTGGACGCGCCGCCGGCGGGCGCGATGGCCGCCGCCCGGTCGGTGCTGGCGGCGATCGGCGCCGTGGACGGGGCGGGCCGGGTGACGGACCGGGGCGCGCGGATGGCCCGGCTGGGCCTGCACCCGCGGCTGGCCCGCGCGCTGCTGGACGGGGCGCCGGTGGTGGGTGCGCGGCGCGCCGCGGAGGTGGTGGCGCTGCTGAGCGAGGAGCCGCCGCGCGAGTACGGCGACGACCTGTCGGCCGCGTGGCGCGCGGCGCGGCGGGGCGGTGACGCGTATGGGGCGCGGTGGCGCCAGGAGGCCCGGCGGCTGGCGGGGCAGTTGGAGGCGACTGGCTCGTCAGACGCCTCCGGGTCATCGTCCGGTGCGTCCGGGTCATCGGCGAGTGCGTCCGGTGCGCCGCATGACGATGCCGTCACCGGGCTCGTCGCCGCGCTGGCCTTTCCCGAGCGGGTGGCACGGGCCAGGGGCGAGGGGGCCTTCCTCATGGCGTCGGGGACCGGCGCGGAGCTCGGGGAGGGGTCCCGGTTGCGGGCGGCTCCCTGGCTGGCCGTCGCGGTCGCGGACCGGCCCTCGCACGCCGTCTCCGCGCGCGTGCGGCTGGCCGCCGTGGTGGATGAGGAGACCGCCCGGGCGGCGGCCCGGCATCTGCTCGTGGCGGGCGAGGAGGTGCGCTGGGAGGACGGCGACGTCGTCGCGCGTTCGGTGGAGCGGCTGGGCGCCGTCGAGACGGCCGTACGGCCACTGAGGGACCCGGAGCCCGCGCTCGTGCGGGAGGCGCTGCTGGAGGGGTTGCGGCGCGACGGACTGGGGCTGCTGCGCTGGTCACAGGGATCGGTCGAGCTGCGGCAGCGGCTGGCGTTCCTGCACCGGGTGCTGGGCACGCCGTGGCCCGACGTGTCGGACGGCGCGCTGCTGGAGCGTGCGGCGGAGTGGCTGGAGCCGGAGCTGTCGCGCGCCCGGCGCCGCGCGGACCTGGGCCGGATCGACGCGGGGCAAGCCCTTCAGCGGCTGCTGCCGTGGTCCACGGGGGACGCGGCCCGCCTGGAGGAGCTGGCGCCGGAGCGGATCGAGGTGCCGAGCGGGTCGCGGATCCGTGTCGAGTACGGCGACGGGCAGCCCGTACTGGCGGTGAAGCTCCAGGAGATGTTCGGCCTGTCGGAAACGCCCTCCATAGCGGGCGTTCCGGTTCTGGTGCACCTGCTGTCCCCGGCCGGGCGCCCTGCCGCCGTCACGGCGGACCTGGCGTCCTTCTGGCGCGACGGGTACCGCTCCGTACGCGCGGAGCTGCGCGGCCGGTACCCGAAGCACCCGTGGCCGGAGGACCCTACGGCGGCGGAGCCGACCCGGCGGACGAACGGGCGCCGCTGACGGCCGGGCGGCGTGGCGGCCCCTCGACGGCACCGCGCCGTGCGCGTGCTTCCAGCCACAGGGACAGCGCCGCCAGTCCCGTACCGAGGGACAGGAAGCCCCAGGGCAGGTACGACGTCATCAGCAGGACCAGGCGGCGCTGGGAGCGCACCAGGTCGACGGTGTGGTCCAGGTAGTCCTCGCGCATCCTGACGTGCCCGGCGAAGGCGGTGACCTTGTCGCGGCCGCCGAGCAGGGTGCCGCCGCGCAGTTCCTCCCGGTGGATCTCCTCGCCGTTGACGGGGGCGCCGGTGACCGGTTCCACCCAGAACATGCGCTTGGTGGTGTACCAGCGGGTGGTGCCGGTCTGCTGCTCCAGTCGCGTCGCGTCGATGCCCGGCAGCGGCATCTTCTTGGGGTACGGCACCTTCGTCCACGGGATGGTCTGCTCGAAGTAGTAGACCTCAAGGCCCCGGAACGTACGGGTGCCCTTGTAGTGGATGGGAGCGGAGGTGCGGGTCTGGGCGTCGAAGTACTCGTAGTCCCGTTTCTCGGTGAGGAAGGGCCACTTGAACTCGATGCCCTCGCGTCGCACGGGGTCGCCGTCGACCGTCTCGCCGGTGGCGTGGACGGGTTGCTGGGTGTGGGCGTCGAAGATGTAGCGCTCGGGGATCTGGGACACCATCGCGCCGTCGGGGCCGACGACGTGGGAGAGGGTGTCCCAGACGACGACGTCGCGGCCGGCGTCGCGTTCGATCCTCCGGGACTCCTCGACGTTGCCCTTGAGGGTCTGGACGATGGTGACCTTGTCGACCTGCTCGGCCTTCATGGTGTCGTACTTCAGGAGGGTCGCGGGCTTCGCCTCCAGCACCATCTCCTGGTACTGGCCGGCCGGGATCTTCGCCAGGCGCGGGAAGGCGTACCAGCGCAGTGTGGGTGCCATGGCGGCGAAGAACACCGCGAAGGAGAGGAGGACGAGCCCGGCTCGGCGGCGCATGGCGGGCGCCCCCTTACTTCTTGGGTCCGGGGACCGTCGTGAGCAGCGGCTCGGGTGAGGTCTCGCCCTCGGGCGCGGGGTTGGTCACGGCCAGAAGCAGGACCAGGAGCAGGACTGGAGCCAGGCCTATGGCGGCGGCTACGAGGGCGCGCATGGGTCGGCCTCCCTGTCTGATGCTCCGTCAGGTGGCAGGCACCGTAGCAATCGCGCCGCGAGATGAGAACACGTAGCACCGCCCCACCGGCGGGTGGGGCGGTGCGTGCGGTGCCAGGGGGCGGTCAGGCGACCTTGAGCTCGATGGTCAGGGTCGCGCCGCCGGTGGTGGTCAGGCGGAGCAGGAACGTGCCGGTCTGGCCGTCCGCGAAGATCTTCGGCAGCGTGAGCATGCCGTTCGCGTCGGTCTTCAGGGTCTCCAGGGTGCGAACCGGGTTCCCTTGCTCGTCCTTGAAGAAGGGTCCCTTGTCGTTGACGGTCGCGTCGTCCGCCGCCTTGATCATGGTGGCGGTCACCGCGACGCCGGAGGCGACGGCGCCCTTGTACGTCGCCTTCACCTGGACCTGGTCGGCGAACTCCGTCTCCGGCTTGGCCGTCAGCTCCTTGTCGTCCGTCCTGGCCAGGACGTCGGCCTGGCGGGCGGTGACGGTCGCGGTGCGCTCGACCGGGGTGACCGTGCGGCCCACGACGGTGGCCCGGACGGTGAACTCGCCGGTCCGCTCGCCCGCCTGGAGCTGGGGCGCGGTGGCGGTGCCGTCGGTGCCCGTGAGGACGGTGACGCTGGTGGCGCCGTCCGGGAAGCGGGAGTCGGTCTCGCCGACGATCGTGAACTTCACGCTGACCCTGGCCACCGGCTTGCCCGCCCCGTTCAGCGCCGTGACGGCGGGGCGCTCCGCGAACCGGGTGCCGGCCGTCGCGGTCAGCGGCCCGGTGCCGGCGTCCTTGAGGCGCGCGACGGTGGCGGAGGGCGGGGTCGGCGTCGGGGTGGGCGGCGTCGGCGTCGGAGTGGGGGTCGAGGGCGGGGTCGGCGTCGGGGACGTCGGCGGCTTGGGCGTCGGCGTGGGGGTGGGCTTCGCGCTCGCCGGCGGCGTGGGGGTGGGCGTGACCGACGGTCCGGGGGTCGGCGTCGGGGTGGTCGTCCCGGTCCGGCCGACGCCGTCGTCGCTGCGGTCCACCGGCAGGACGCCCGTGCCGTCGGGCACCTGGTGGCTGTTGTTCTTGTAGTACTCGAACCAGGACAGGACGGTACGAAGGTACTCCGTCGAGCGGTTGTAGCTGAGGATCGCCTTGTCCAGGTCGGCCTTGACCGCGAGGTCGCGGTTGTTGGCGCACAAATACATGCCGGCCGCCTGCGCGGCGTCGTAGATGTTGTTCGGGTCCTTGCGGCCGTCGCCGTTGGCGTCCTGGCCCCAGCTCGCCCACGTGGAGGGGATGAACTGCATGGGGCCGACGGCGCGGTCGTGGGTCGTGTCCCCGTCGTACGCGCCGTCGTCGGTGTCGGAGATGTTGGCGAAACCGACGCCGTTGAGGACGGGGCCGAGGATCGGCGAGAAGGTGGTGCCGTTGGCGTCCACGCGGCCGCCGCGCGCCTGGCCGGACTCGACCTTGCCGATGCCGGCGAGGAGCTGCCAGGGGAGGTTGCAGCCGGGGTCGTTGGTCTTCAGGTACTGCTCGGCCTGCTTGTAGGCGGCGAGTACGGTCGCCGGTATGCCCGCCTCGGCGGGGCCCGTGGCGGCGGGCGCATCCGGGGAACCGCCGGGCTTGGCGGGGGTGTTGAGCGGCGGCAGATCGGTGTAGTACGGGGAGTTGCCGGTGGCCGAGCCGTCGGCCGAGGGGGGCGGTGTCGCGTCGGACAACTGCTGGTCGGCGCCGCCGCCCGAGGGCGTCACACCGGGGGCCTGCGAGGCGGAGAGCGCCGCCACCGCCGCCGCTGCCACCGCTGTGCTGGTGGCTCCCTTGCGCAGCCGACGGCCGATGTGCGCTGCCATACGTCCGGTCCCTCCCCGATGACGGCCCTGTCGCGCTCCCCAGCGCGGTCACTCAGGCGACCCTACGTCAACTCGGCGGCCCGGCACACCGCCACCTGACCGTTTTTCACGCTTTCGTCACCTCTGGGTTGCCCGGAATCCGCTGTGCGAACGTCACGCATACTGAGCGCCATTGACCTGAGGTTCGCAATTCGGGGGGCACGACAGCCATGCCATTCACGCTCAGCCACGCCGCGGCGGTCCTGCCGGGGATACGGAGGTCCGGCACCGGGCGGGGGCCGTTGGCCGCCTCGGCGCTCGTCATGGGGTCGTTCTCGCCCGATATGACGTACTTCGCGGACACCGCGATCCCGGGGGCCATGCTCTTCGGGGACGTCACACACAGCCTGTTGGGCGTCCTGACCGTCGACGTCCTCATCGCCGCCGCGCTGGTGGCGGTCTGGCTGATGGTGCGTGAGCCGCTCCTGGCGCTGGTGCCGGCCCGGTGGCAGGGGCGGGTGCACGCGCTGGTACGGGGTGAGTCCTGGCGTGAGCGGCAACCGGCGGGGCTGGCGGTCCGGTTCTACGTCTCGGCCGTCATCGGGGCGGCGACGCATGTGGTGTGGGACCTGTTCACGCACGCGGACCGGTGGGGCATGAAGGTGTTGCCGGTGCTCGGCGAGGTGGTGGCGGGCTTCCCGATGTACCTGTACGCGCAGTACGGCGGCTCCGCCGTCGCGCTGGTGGTGCTGGTGTGGTTCGTGGGCGGCGCGCTGCGGCGGATACCGCCGGAGACGGCGGTGCGGGCTCCGGCGTCGGTGCCGGTGCTGGACCGGCGGGGCCGGTGGCTGGCGGCGGGCCTGCTCGGGGCGTGCGTGGCGGTGGGGATCGTGCACCGGTGCGTGCGGTGGTACGCGTACTGGGGCCGGATCGACACGCCCCTGGACATCATCCCCACGGCCTGCTTCGGCGCGGGCGCGGGACTGGCGGCGGGGCTGCTGCTGTACGGCGCGGGGATGCGCCTCCGCGCGGCGGGCGCCCGCGGGGCGGCGGGGTAGGCGGCGTGGTTCGGGGCGCGGCCCCCCGACAAAG
The DNA here is from genome assembly GCF_040674455.1 of Streptomyces sp. NPDC049837. NCBI lineage: Bacteria > Bacillati > Actinomycetota > Actinomycetes > Kitasatosporales > Streptomycetaceae > Streptomyces > Streptomyces sp. NPDC049837. Next base: position 226,958 of record NZ_JBFAMP010000008.1, read on the forward strand.
GCGTCGAGGGGCCGGCCAACCGGCCCGTCAGTGGGCCGCCGAGTCCCAGTCCGGGCCCACGCCCACCGAGACGTCCAGGGGGGCACGGAGTTCGACCGCCGTGGACATTTCGCGGCGGACGAGGTCCTCGACCCGGTCGCGCTCGCCCGGGGCGACCTCCAGGACGATTTCGTCGTGGACCTGGAGCAGGATGCGGGTGTGCAGGCCCGCCTCCCGCAGCGCCCGGTCGACGTTGAGCATCGCGACCTTCACGATGTCGGCGGCCGTGCCCTGGATCGGGGCGTTCAGCGCCATCCGCTCGGCCGCCTCGCGGCGCTGGCGGTTGTCGCTGTTCAGGTCCGGCAGGTACCGGCGGCGGCCGAGCATCGTCTCCGTGTACCCGGTCGCGCGGGCCTCGTCGACGACCCGGCGCAGATAGTCGCGCACGCCGCCGAACCGCTCGAAGTACGTGTCCATCAGGGCACGCGCCTCGCCCGCCTCGATGTTGAGCTGCTGGGACAGGCCGAAGGCGGACAGCCCGTACGCCAGGCCGTACGACATGGCCTTGATCTTGCGGCGCATCTCCGCGTCGACGGCGGACCGCTCCACCGAGAACACCTGGGAGGCGACCGTGGTGTGCAGGTCCTCGCCCGACGTGAACGCCTCGATGAGACCCTCGTCCTCCGAGAGGTGGGCCATGACCCGCAGCTCGATCTGGCTGTAGTCGGCCGTCATCAGGGACTCGAAGCCCTCGCCGACGACGAAGCCGTGCCGGATGGCGCGGCCCTCGTCGGTGCGCACCGGGACGTTCTGGAGGTTCGGATCGGTGGACGACAGACGGCCCGTGGCCGCGACGGTCTGGCTGAAGGTGGTGTGGATACGGCCGTCCGCCGCGATCGTCTTGATCAGGCCCTCGACCGTGGAGCGCAGCCGGGCCTGCTCGCGGTGGCGGAGCATGATGACCGGCAGCTCGTGCTCGGTCTGGCCCGCCAGCCACGCCAGCGCGTCCGCGTCCGTGGTGTAACCGGTCTTGGTCTTCTTCGTCTTGGGCAGGTTCAGCTCGCCGAAGAGGACCTCCTGGAGCTGCTTGGGCGAGCCGAGGTTGAACTCGTGCCCGACCGAGGCGTGCGCCTCCTTCACGGCCTGCTGCACGGCGCCCGCGAACTGCTGCTCCATCGCCTCCAGATGGGCGCGGTCGGCGGAGATGCCGTGCCGCTCCATGCGGGCGAGCAGCAGGGAGGTGGGCAGTTCGACCTCGTGCAGCAGCTCGGTGGCTCCCACTTCCTTGAGCTTCTCGCCGAACGCGTCGCCCAGGTCGAGGACCGCGCGGGCCTGCGCCATCAGGGCGTCGGCCTCGGCCTGCTCGTCGGTGCCGAAGGCGAGCTGCCCGTCGGCCGCCGCCGGGGCCAGCTCGCGGTGCAGGTACTCGACGGACAGGGCGTCCAGCGCGAAGGACCGGCGGCCCGGCTTGACCAGGTACGCGGCGAGGGCGGTGTCCATGGTGATGCCCTCGATGTGCCAGCCGTGCTCGGGGAAGACCCGCAGCGCCTCCTTGGCGCTGTGCATGATCTTCGGGCGGTCGGGGTCGGCGAGCCAGGCGGCGAACGCCTTCTCGTCGGCCTCGTCGAGCTGGGTCGTGTCGAACCAGGCCGCCTTGCCGTCGGCGGCCGCCAGCGCGACCTCGCTGACATTGCCCACGCCGAGCGCCCAGGTCGCGACGGTCGCCACGCCCAGCGGCTGGCGGCCGTGCTGCTCCAGCCAGAACGCCAGCTCGCCGGCGCCCAGGACGGTGCCGTCCAGCTCGACACCGGCGGCCGTGGCCGGGGCCTCTTCCTCCTCCGCGCCCGGGTCGACGGCGAGGAGCCGGTCCCGCAGGCTCGGGTTGCGGATCTCCAGGACCTCCAGGAAACCCTTCAGCGCGGTCCTGTCGTAGGGCCGGCGCTCCAGGTCCGCGACGGACTTGGGCAGCTCCACGTCCCGGACCAGCTCGGTCAGGTGGCGGTTGAGCTTGACGGACTCCAGGTGGTCGCGGAGCGCCTGGCCGACCTTGCCCTTGACCTCGTCGGCGCGCTCGACCAGCTCCGCGAAGGAACCGAACTGGGTGATCCACTTCGTGGCCGTCTTCTCACCGACACCGGGGATGCCCGGCAGGTTGTCGGACGGGTCGCCCCGCAGGGCGGCGAAGTCGGGGTACTGCGCGGGGGTCAGTCCGTACTTCTCCTGGACCTTCTCCGGGGTGAACCGGGTCAGCTCGGAGACGCCCTTGGTGGGGTACAGCACGGTGATGTGGTCGGAGACCAACTGGAAGGAGTCGCGGTCGCCGGTGACGATCAGCACCTCGAAGCCCGCCGCCTCGGCCTGGGTGGCCAGCGTGGCGATGATGTCGTCGGCCTCGAAGCCCTCGACCGCGAACCGCTCCGCGTTCATGGTGTCCAGCAGCTCGCCGATCAGCTCCACCTGCCCCTTGAACTCGTCGGGGGCCTTGGAGCGGTTCGCCTTGTACTCGGGGAAGTCCTCGGAGCGCCAGGTCTTGCGTGAGACGTCGAACGCCACGGCGAAATGCGTGGGCGACTCGTCACGCAACGTGTTCGCCAGCATCGACGCGAAGCCGTAGATGGCGTTGGTCGTCTGGCCGCTCGCGGTCGTGAAGTTCTCCGCGGGCAGCGCGAAGAACGCCCGGTACGCCAGGGAGTGCCCGTCCATGAGGAGCAGGCGCGGACGGTTGTCGTCGGTCTTCTTCGATGCTGTCTCTACCACGGGGACGATCCTGCCACGGACCACTGACAATCCCGACCGGGCTGCGTGGGTCGGCCGCTGTCGGTGCCACGTGACAGGATCGGAGACGTACAGCGAAGACGTCCGTCGGACACGACCGCTCAAGGGAGAGCGCGATGGCCAGCAAGCCGCCCGCAGGTGACCCGGTCCAGGACGCGCCGCAGGTCGCGCCGCCGCAGCACGCCGCCGCGGGCCTCCCCGCGATCGGGCACACGCTCAAGATCTCGCAGCAGCAGATGGGACTGCGCCGCACCGCGCGCACGCTGCTCAAGGTCAACCAGAAGGACGGCTTCGACTGCCCCGGCTGCGCCTGGCCGGAGGGCGAGAAGCGGCACATCGCGGAGTTCTGCGAGAACGGGGCGAAGGCCGTCGCCGAGGAGGCGACGCTGCGCCGCGTCACCCCGGACTTCTTCGCCGCCCACCCGATCGCGGACCTGGCCACCCGCAGCGGGTACTGGCTGGGCCAGCAGGGCCGCATCACCCACCCCATGTACGCGGCCGAGGGCGCCGACCGGTACGAGCCGGTGAGCTGGGAGCGGGCCTTCGGGATCATCGCGGAGGAGCTGACGGCGCTCGGCTCCCCCGACGAGGCCGTCTTCTACACCTCCGGCCGCACCAGCAACGAGGCCGCGTTCCTGCTCCAGCTCTTCGCCCGCGAGTTCGGCACGAACAATCTGCCGGACTGCTCCAACATGTGCCACGAGTCGTCCGGCTCGGCGCTGAACGAGACGATCGGCATCGGCAAGGGCAGCGTCTCGCTGGAGGACATGCACCGCGCCGACCTGATCATCGTGGCCGGGCAGAACCCGGGCACGAACCACCCCCGGATGCTGTCCGCCCTGGAGAAGGCCAAGGCCTCCGGCGCGCGGATCATCTCGGTCAACCCGCTGCCCGAGGCCGGCCTGGAGCGGTTCAAGAACCCGCAGACCCCCCAGGGCATGATCAAGGGCGCCGCCCTCACCGATCTGTTCCTCCAGATCCGCATCGGCGGCGACCAGGCCCTCTTCCGCCTCCTCAACAAGCTGATCCTCGAGACCGACGGCGCGGTCGACCAGGACTTCGTACGGGAGCACACCCACGGCTACGAGGAGTTCGCGGCCGCCGCCAAGGCCGCCGACTGGGACGAGACCCTCGCCGCCACCGGCCTGGAGCGCGGCGAGATCGAGCGGGCACTGCGCATGGTGCTCGCCTCCGAGCGCACCATCGTCTGCTGGGCCATGGGCCTCACCCAGCACAAGCACTCCGTGCCGACCATCCGCGAGGTGGTCAACTTCCTGCTGCTGCGCGGAAACATCGGCCGCCCCGGGGCCGGCGTGTGCCCGGTCCGCGGCCACTCCAACGTGCAGGGCGACCGCACCATGGGCATCTTCGAGCGCCCGGCGCCCGCCTTCCTGGACGCGCTCGACAAGGAGTTCGGGATCACCTCCCCCCGGCACCACGGCTTCGACGTCGTCCGCGCCATCGAGGCGCTACGGGACGGCAAGGCCAAGGTGTTCTTCGCCATGGGCGGCAATTTCGTCGGCGCGACGCCCGACACCGAGGTCACCGAGGCGGCCATGCGGCGGGCCCGGCTCACCGTGCACGTGTCGACCAAGCTGAACCGCTCCCACGCGGTCACCGGCACGCGCGCGTTGATCCTGCCCACGCTGGGCCGCACCGACAAGGACGTACAAGCGAGCGGCAAGCAGTTCGTGACCGTCGAGGACTCGATGGGCCTGGTCCACGCCTCGCGCGGGAACCTGCCGCCGGCGAGCCCGCACCTGCTGTCCGAGCCGGCGATCGTGGCGCGCATGGCGCGGGCGGTGCTGGGCGAGGCGTCGGCCACGCCGTGGGAGGAGTTCGAGAAGGACTACGCCACGATCCGCGACCGCATCGCGCGCGTGGTGCCCGGCTTCGAGGACTTCAACGCCAGGCTGGCGGGGAACCCCGGCGGGTTCACCCTCCCGCACGCCCCGCGCGACGAGCGCCGCTTCCCGACGAAGACCGGCAAGGCGAACTTCACGGCCGCGCCCGTCGAGTACCCCAAGGTCCCCGAGGGCCGGCTGCTGCTCCAGACGCTGCGCTCGCACGACCAGTACAACACCACGATCTACGGTCTGGACGACCGCTACCGGGGCATCAAGGGCGGGCGCCGTGTCGTCCTGGTCCACCCCGAGGACGCCCGTGAGCGGGGACTGACCGACGGGGCGTACACCGATCTGGTCAGCGAGTGGACGGACGGCACCGAGCGCCGTGCCACCGGCTTCCGTGTCGTCCACTACCCCACCGCCCGTGGCTGCGCGGCGGCGTACTACCCGGAGACCAACGTCCTGGTGCCGCTGGAGGCGACCGCCGACGTCAGCAACACCCCCGCCAGCAAGTCCGTCATCGTGCGTCTGGAACAATCACCCTCCGCCTGAGCGTTCGCTTAGGCAGCACGGCAGACCAGGGACATGACCGCACGACGATCGGAGCCGGGCCCCATGGGCGAGCAGACACAGGTGAAGTTCCCTCAAGAGGTCATCGACGAGTACGCCTCGCTCGGCGTGGACCTGCCCGCCCTCTTCTCCGCCGGGCACCTCGGCAACCGCATGGGCGTGCAGATCGTCGAGGCGTCCGCGGACCGCGTCGTCGGCACCATGCCGGTCGAGGGCAACACCCAGCCCTACGGGCTGCTGCACGGCGGCGCCTCCGCCGTTCTGGCCGAGACGCTCGGCTCGGTCGGCTCCATGCTCCACGGCGGCGTCTCCAAGATCGCCGTCGGCGTGGACCTGAACTGCACGCACCACCGGGGCGTGCGCAGCGGGCTGGTCACCGGCGTGGCCACCCCCGTCCACCGGGGCCGCTCCACCGCGACGTACGAGATCGTCATCACCGACGAGCAGGACAAGCGGGTCTGCACGGCCCGCCTGACCTGCCTGCTGCGCGACGTCTCCCCCAAGGACGCGGACAACATCCCCGGGGCGGTCGCCACCGGGGCCACCGCCGAGGCCGCCACCGGGACCACCGCCGTGGCTACGGACTGACCGGCAGGGTGATGCCGCTGAGCCCGGCCCGGACCGTCATCCGCGTCCCGGCCGGGTGGCGCAGCGTGTAGTCGTGGTCCGTGGAGATCAGCACCACGCCCAGCCGGTGCCCCTTCTTGAAGACGTAGTCCTGGGGCTGCATCTCCCACTCCAGCCGGTACTCCCGCCCCTCCACCACCGGGCTCTGCCGCTCGACCGAGTCGCGGTTGCGGGCGTCGAGCCACCCGCGCGAGACGATCCTGAAGTCGGCGGTCTCGGTCCGGTGCCGGGTCCGGTAGGCGCAGCCGGTGTCGCCGGGGACCCCCTCTCCGTAACAGACGAGCTGCGAGGTGTCCGCCACCGTGCCGGCCGTCGCCCGGGTGTCCGTGCCGTAGTCGACGAGCAGTGCCGTCACATACGGGGACGTCCCGTCCAGGGACGCCCGCACCGACATCGTGGGCGTCCCGCTGACCCTCAGGTCGGCGGCGAGCGGACCGGTGGTGTACGCGAGCCGGTTCGGATTCGCCGCCTCCGGAAAGGCCACGAGCTGCTCGGCCCGCAGGGTGCGGCCCGCGTCGTGAAGGGTCTGCCGCACCGGCCGGCCGGGCACCGGCGACAGGCCGCCGTCGGCGGTCAGCCGCAAAGTGACGTCCCGCGTGCCGGGCGCCGGCCACTCCCGCTGCTGCCGCCAGGAGAAGTCGGCCTGCTCCACGTCGACCTTCGGCCCGTCGAGGGCGCCGTTGTCCACGTCGTACAGCCAGAAGTCGAACCACTGGTGGAGCCGGTCCAGCCACGCCTCCATGCGCAACGGCATCGGGTTGCTGTGCCCGGCCCGGTGCAGCCACAGCGTGCGCGGCACGCCGTGCTTCTCCAGCGCCTCCCACAGCAGGCCGGCGTGCCGGGTCTTCACGTTCCAGTCGTTGAGGCCCTGCACCAGGAAGACCCCGGCCTTGATCCTCCCGACGTCCTTCAGATAGTCCCGCTCCCGCCAGAACCCGGTGTAGTCGCCGCTCTCCCGGCCCTGCGCGGCGGTGAGCCCGTCCAGTACGGGCACGCAGATCTCCCGGTCGGCCCGGCTGTAGACGGCCCTGGCCAGGATGTCGGCGTCCTCGCCCTGGTAGCCGCCGGGCGCCACGACCCCGCCACCCGCCCGGTAGTAGTCGTACCAGGAGCTGATCCCCGAGATCGGCACGATGGCCTTGAGCCCGGCCACGCCCGTGGTGGCGACGGCGGTCGGCAGGGTGCCGTTGTAGGAGATGCCCATCAGCGCCGCGTTGCCGGTGGACCACGCCGCTCCGACCGGCCGGCCCTGGAGGTCCCAGCCCCGGGCCCGGCCGTTCAGCCAGTCGACGGCCGCCTTCGCGCCGAGCGTCTCCGCGCGGCCGCCGGACACCGGGCACCCCGTCGAGCCGCCCGTACCGACGCTGTCGAGCTGGGCCACGGCGTAGCCACGGGGCAGGAAGTAGTTGTCGGTGTAGCCGGGGAACACCACGGAAGGGGTGTCAAGCAGGGGCGAAGCCGGCCCGGTGGACGTCTCGAAAAGGCCCGGAAGCCCCTCTCGCCCCTTACTTGCGGGCAGTCCGTCCTCCTCCACGTCGACGTTGTGGAAGGGGACGTCGTTGCCGCCGCCCCAGTACGGACTCGCCTCGATGATGGTCGCGACCTTCAGCCCGGCGTCGGTCGCCCGGGGCCGCAGGATCCGCATCCGTACGGTGTCACGCCTGCCGTCTTTGTCGCTGTCCGTCGCCGTTTCGATGTCCACCTGCTGGTGGACGGCGTCCGCGCGGGAGAAGACGGGCTGGGTCGCCCGCCCCTCGATCCGCAGCGCTGGACGCTCGCCGGCGGCGCGCGCGGCGGGCGAGGGAAGCGCCGCCAGAAACGCGGCGGCGGCCACGCCCAGGGCGAGCGCGTGGGTCGAACGCGTGGTGCGTAATCCGGTCATTCTCCGCATCGTGCCAGCCTCCGGGGCCTGGGGGGTGTGACGAGCACGCGAGAAGCGCCCACATATTCCACCGTCTGCACACCGGCCACACCAGACCGCCCAACTTCTCGCCGCTCACGCACAGTTGAGACTTCCGGTCTCTGGCCGGGGAGCCGAGGCGCGCGTAACGTCTGGCGCATGACGCCCGGTGTACCGCACCGCGGACGACGACGTGCGCGGCCGCTCGCCCCACTCGTCGCCGCCGTCCTGCTCGTCGGCTGCGCCTCCGGGCAGCACACCGACGACGAAGCCAACTCGCCGTCCGCGCAAGCGACTTCACCTATCGAACTCTGCGTCGCGCTGATCGGACACTGGGCGCGCGAAGAGGTCGCGGGGCGGGCCAAAGGGGACTTCATGCAGAAGGGTCTGTCCGGAGGCCAGAACGAGATCCTCCTGGCGGTCGTCGCCGCGGCCCGTGAGGAGCTCCGGCGCGCCGGCGCGGAGGCGGCCGAGAGCATGATCGAGAAGGAGACGAACCGGCGCTGCGCCGAGCGCCACGGAAGCGGCGGACCCACCGGCCACCCCTGGCAGTGACCCGCGCGACCACCCGCCAAATGTCACGCTGCGTAATCGTCGAGCGGAACGGCGGCCGCGCCGCCGGACGGCTCCGGGCGTCGCGAAACAGCCCGCGACGCGGCGCTCCGGAGCACCGGCGGGCGAGCCGCCGGTAAGTACCAAGATCTGCCCAAGCCCCTTAGCGGAACTGGGCGTTCTCGGCATGTGAGAAGAACGCGGGATCACCGGTGAAGGGTGTAGGCGCCACGCATTGGAAACGTTTGGCCACGGCATAACAAGAGAGTCACATCCTGCCGATGGCGCTCCCCGAGCCGCCCCGGCTGCGCTTAGAGTCACGGCCAGTCACCGCGCCGCCGGGCGCGTCAACTGCACGGCTGTACCACTCCATGTACGGCCCGGCGCTCGACACGGCTCCTCGACCCGAGGAGACCGCGCCAGGGAAAGGACCCCTTCGTGCGACAGCGTTCGTTGCTCATACTCACCGCAGTGCTCACGACCGGAGCACTGTCCCTCACCGCCTGTGGCTCGCGCGACGACAAGGGTGGGGACTCCGCCGGAGGTGGCGGCACCACCGTCGTCATCGGTGTCGACGCACCGCTGACCGGCGACCTCTCCGCCCTGGGCCTCGGTATCAAGAACTCGGTGGACCTCGCCGCCAAGCAGGCCAACGAGAAGAAGTACGTCGACGGCGTCACCTTCAAGATCGAGGCGCTCGACGACCAGGCACAGCCCTCCTCGGGCCAGCAGAACGCCACCAAACTGGTCGCCGACAAGAACGTCCTCGGCGTGGTCGGCCCGCTGAACTCCTCCGTGGCCGAGTCCATGCAGAAGGTGTTCGACGACGCCAAGCTCGTCCAGGTCTCCCCCGCCAACACCAACCCGGCCCTCACCCAGGGCCAGGACTGGAACGGCGGCACCAAGAAGCGGCCCTACGCCTCCTACTTCCGCACCGCGACCACGGACGCCATCCAGGGCCCCTTCGCGGCGCAGTACCTCTTCAACGACGCCAAGAAGAAGAAGGTCTTCGTCGTCGACGACAAGAAGACCTACGGCGCCGGACTCGCCGCCACCTTCAAGGCCGAGTTCACCAAGCTGGGCGGCAAGGTCGCCGGCGAGGACCACGTCAACCCCGACACCAAGGACTTCTCCGCGGTCGTCACCAAGATCAAGAACTCGGGCGCCGACGTCGTCTACTACGGCGGCGAGTACCCCGCCGCCGGCCCGCTGAGCAAGCAGATCAAGGCCTCCGGCGCCAAGATCCCGCTCATCGGCGGCGACGGCATCTACAGCGCCGAGTTCATCAAGCTCGCCGGCAAGGAGGGCGTGGGCGACCTCGCCACCTCCGTCGGCGCCCCGGTCGAGACGCTCCCCTCGGCCAAGGAGTTCGTCGAGAACTACAAGAAGGCCAAGTACAAGGAGGCCTTCGAGGCCTACGGCGGCTACTCCTACGACTCCGCCTGGGCCATCATCGAGGCCGTCAAGAAGGTCGTCGACGACAACGGCGGCAAACTGCCCTCCGACGCCCGCGCCAAGGTCCTCGACGCCATGAAAGGCGTCTCCTTCGACGGCGTCACCGGCAAGGTGTCCTTCGACGAGTTCGGCGACGCGACGAACAAGCAGCTCACCGTCTACCGGTACGAAGGCGGCGCCTGGAAGCCCGTGAAGTCCGGCACCTACACCGGCTGATCACGACTCCGCATCACATCCCTGGCCGCGCGGGACGCTGCACCAAGCGCCCCGCGCGGTGTCACATCCGGCGAAAGACTTCGGAGGACCTGCGGTGAACGAACTGCCGCAACAGCTGGTCAACGGCCTGCTACTCGGATCGATGTACGGGCTGGTCGCCATTGGCTACACGATGGTCTACGGCATCGTCCAGCTCATCAACTTCGCCCACGGCGAGATCTTCATGACCGGCGGCTTCGGCGCGCTCACGGTCTGGCTGATACTCCCCGGCGGCACCACCATGTGGCTCGCCCTGCCACTCATGATCATCGGCGCGATCATCGTCGCCGTCACCATCGCGGTCGGAACCGAACGATTCGCCTACCGCCCTCTGCGCGGAGGGCCACGCCTCGCACCACTCATCACCGCCATCGGCATCTCGCTCGCACTCCAGCAGGCCGTCTGGGCCTGGTACCCGGGAGCAACCTCCTCCCTCACCTTCCCCGAGATCCCCGGCGGCCCCTTCCACTTCGGCAGCGTCACCATCCAGACCGGTGACGTCTTCCTCCTGACCGCCGCGCCCATATCCATGGCGGTCCTCGGCTACTTCGTGATGAAGACCCGGACCGGACGCGGCATGCAGGCCACCGCGCAGGACCCGGACACCGCAAAGCTCATGGGCATCAACACCGACCGCATCATCGTGGTCGCCTTCGCCCTCGGAGCCGCCTTCGCCGCCGTCGGAGCCGTCGCCTACGGCCTCAAGTACGGCGAGGTCAACTTCCGCATGGGCTTCATCCTCGGCCTCAAGGCGTTCACCGCGGCCGTCCTCGGCGGTATCGGCAACATCTACGGCGCCATGATCGGCGGCCTCGCCCTCGGCCTCGCCGAGACCCTCGCCACCGCCTTCATCGCCGACATCCCCGGCATGCAGCAGCTCGGCGGCCAGTCCTGGGCCGACGTCTGGGCGTTCGTACTCCTCATCCTCGTGCTCCTCTTCCGGCCCCAGGGCCTCCTGGGCGAGCGCGTCGCGGACAGGGCGTGACACCACCATGACCACACAGACCACCACCGCGGACACCCCGCACACCACCACGACCGACGAGCGCACCGGGCTCATCGCCCTGCCCCCGCACATCGCGCGGGCCACCGCCACCGCGGGTGGCGCGCTCACCGTCGTCTCCGCGTTCCTGGCCTGGACCTGGACCCCCGCCTTCCCCGGAGACCTCACCGTCTACGGCTACCCCGGCGGCCTCCAGTGGCTGGTCCTCATCGGCGGCGCCCTGACCGCCCTGTTCGGACTCGCCTCGTACGGCATCAAGGGCACCCGCTGGCTCGTGCCCGCCGGCGCCGACTCCGCCATCAAACTGTCGGCCCTCGCCGCCTTCGTCACCGCCTGGTACACGATCATCGCCATCAGCGTCCAGCTCGGCGGCCTGATCAACCTCGAACCCGGCGGCTACGTCGTGGCCCTGGCCACCCTGGCAGCCCTCATCGGCGCCCTTGCCCTCCCCTTCGACCGGCCGGAACTCCTGCCCGCCGACCCCGAAGACACCGGCTGGGACCAGTTCAAGCACCGCGCCGGCAACCAGTGGGCCACCATCAAGGCGGCCCTCGCCACCGGACCGGTCACCCCGGCCCGCAAACTGCCCGGCTACGTCGAGATCCTCATCATCACCGCCGTACTCGCCCTCGGCCTCACCGTCTTCACCTACGGCATCGGCACCGAGTACGACGAGCTGTTCCTCGGCTTCCTGATGACCGCCGGCTTCGGCTTCGCCGCGCTCAACAAGGCCGGCCTGATCACCCGCGTCTCCACACTCACCGCACGCCACCGCAACGTGGCCATGATCGGCGCCTTCGTCGCCGCCGCGGCGTTCCCCTTCACCCAGAGCGACGACCAGTACGCCACCATCGGCGTCAACATCCTGATCTTCGCCACCGTCGCCCTGGGCCTGAACATCGTCGTCGGCCTCGCCGGCCTCCTCGACCTCGGTTACGTCGCCTTCCTCGGCGTCGGCGCCTACGCGGCGGCCATGGTCTCCGGCTCCCCCTCCTCGCCCTACGACGTCCACCTCCCCTTCTGGGCGGCCATCCTCGTCGGCGCGACCGTCTCCATGATCTTCGGCGTCCTCATCGGCGCCCCGACGCTCCGGCTGCGCGGCGACTACCTCGCCATCGTCACCCTCGGCTTCGGTGAGATCTTCCGCATCACCGTGCTCAACCTCGACGGCACCTCCGGTCCCGACGTCACCAACGGCTCCAACGGCATCTCCTCGATCCCGAACCTCAACATGTTCGGCTTCGACTTCGGCGCCGTCCACACCATCGGCCCCTTCAGCATCGGGCGGTTCGCGAACTACTTCTTCCTGATGCTGCTGGTCACCCTGATCGTCGTCGTGGTGTTCCGCCGCAGCTCCGAATCGCGCATCGGCCGCGCCTGGATCGCCATCCGCGAGGACGAGACCGCCGCACTCGCCATGGGCATCAACGGCTTCCGCGTCAAGCTCGTCGCCTTCGCCCTCGGCGCCACCCTCGCCGGCCTCGCCGGCGCCGTCCAGGCCCACGTCACCTACACCGTCACCCCCGAGCAGTACCAGTTCGCCCACGTGGTCCCGCCCAACTCGGCCTTCCTGCTGGCCGCGGTCGTCCTCGGCGGCATGGGCACCATCAGCGGACCGCTCGTCGGCGGCGCACTGCTCTTCCTCATCCCCAACAAGCTGCAGTTCCTCGGCGACTACCAGCTCTTCGCCTTCGGCGTCGCGCTCGTCCTGCTGATGCGCTTCCGCCCCGAGGGAATGATCCCCAACCGCCGCCGTCAGCTCGAATTCCACGAGAACGAGGAAGCGCCCGCCACCCTCACCAAGGCAGGTGCCTGAACATGACCACCACCACGACGGCCACCACGGCCAAGGCCCCGGCTCCTGGCGAAACCGTCCTCGACGCCCGCGGCGTCACCATGCGCTTCGGCGGCCTCACCGCCGTACGCTCGGTCGACCTCACCGTCAAGAGCGGCGAGATCGTCGGCCTCATCGGACCCAACGGCGCCGGCAAGACCACCTTCTTCAACTGCCTCACCGGCCTCTACATCCCCACCGAGGGAGAAGTCCGGTACAAGGGCCAGGTCCTGCCGCCCAAGTCCTTCAAGGTGACCGCCGCCGGCATCGCCCGGACGTTCCAGAACATCCGGCTCTTCAGCAACATGACCGTGCTGGAGAACGTCCTCGTCGGCCGCCACACCCGCACCAAGGAAGGGCTCTGGTCCGCCCTCCTCCGCGGCCCCGGCTTCCACAAGGCCGAAGCCGCCTCCCGCGCCCGCGCCCTCGAACTCCTCGAGTTCGTCGGACTCGCCGCCAAGGCCGACCACCTCGCCCGCAACCTCCCCTACGGCGAACAGCGCAAGCTCGAAATCGCCCGCGCACTCGCCAGCGAACCCGGCCTGCTGCTCCTCGACGAGCCCACCGCCGGCATGAACCCGCAGGAGACCCGCGCCACCGAGGAACTGGTCTTCGCCATCCGGGACATGGGCATCGCCATCCTCGTCATCGAGCACGACATGCGGTTCATCATGAACCTCTGCGACCGCGTCGCCGTGCTCGTCCAGGGCCAGAAGCTCATCGAGGGCGACGGCCCGACGGTCCAGCGCGACGAGCGCGTCATCGCCGCGTACCTCGGCGAGCCCTTCGAGGGCGAGCCCGGCGAGGCGGAGGCGGCGGAAGTCGCCGCCGCCGAAGAGGCCGCCGACGCGGCCGCGGAGGCCGACGCGGAGACGGACGCCGACGCGGAGGCGGACGCTGAGGCGGACGCTGAGGCGGACGCTGAGGCTGAGGCTGACGCCGGCACCTCGGGCGCCGAGGCTGACGCCGAATCGGACGCCGACGCCGACGCGGACGGCGACACCGACCGCACCACCGACCCGACCACCACCGCCGAAGCCTCGGGCGCGAAGGGTTCCGGCAAGGAGAACGACTCATGACCGCCCTGCTCGAAGTCGAGGACCTGCGCGTCGCCTACGGCAAGATCGAAGCCGTCAAGGGCATCTCCTTCACCGTCGACGCAGGCGAAGTCGTCACCCTCATCGGCACCAACGGCGCCGGCAAGACCACCACCCTGCGCACCCTCTCCGGCCTCCTCAAGCCGGTCGGCGGCCAGGTGAAGTTCGACGGCAAGCCGCTGAGGAAGTACCCCGCCCACAAGATCGTCTCCTTCGGGCTCGCTCACTCCCCCGAAGGGCGGCACATCTTCCCCCGCATGACGATCGAGGACAACCTCCGCCTCGGCGCCTTCCTCCGCAGCGACCGGACAGGCATCGAGAAGGACATCCAGCGCGCCTACGACCTGTTCCCCATCCTCGGGGAACGCCGGAAGCAGGCCGCCGGCACCCTCTCCGGCGGCGAGCAGCAAATGCTCGCCATGGGCAGGGCCCTCATGTCCCAGCCCAAGCTGCTCATGCTCGACGAGCCCTCCATGGGCCTCTCCCCGATCATGATGCAGAAGATCATGGCGACCATCGCCGAGCTCAAGGCCCAGGGCACCACCATCCTGCTCGTCGAGCAGAACGCCCAGGCCGCGCTGTCGCTGGCCGACCAGGCCCACGTGATGGAAATCGGCAAGATCGTCCTCTCCGGCACCGGACAGGACCTCCTGCACGACGAATCCGTCCGCAAGGCCTACCTCGGCGAGGACTGAGCCGTACGCACACGAAGAGGCCCACCCCGCCGTCGCGGGGTGGGCCTCTTCACGTACGCCCGTGCTTACTGGCCCTTCGCGGCCTTCTTCTCCTCGGCGTCCTCGATGACCGCCTCCGCGACCTGCTGCATCGACATCCGCCGGTCCATCGACGTCTTCTGGATCCACCGGAACGCCGCCGGCTCCGACAGGCCGTACTGCGTCTGAAGGATGCTCTTCGCCCGGTCCACCAGCTTGCGCGTCTCCAGCCGCTGCGAGAGGTCCGCGACCTCCTTCTCCAGCGCCTTCAGCTCCGCGAACCGCGACACCGCCATCTCGATGGCCGGCACCACGTCGCTCTTGCTGAACGGCTTCACCAGGTACGCCATGGCCCCGGCGTCCCGCGCCCGCTCCACCAGGTCCCGCTGCGAGAACGCGGTCAGCATCAGGACCGGCGCGATGGACTCACCGGCGATCTTCTCGGCGGCCGAGATCCCGTCCAGGACCGGCATCTTCACGTCCAGGATCACCAGGTCCGGCCGGTGCTCCCGCGCCAGCTCGACGGCACGGGCACCGTCACCGGCCTCGCCGACGACCGAGTAGCCCTCTTCCTCGAGCATCTCTTTGAGGTCGAGGCGGATGAGGGCCTCGTCCTCGGCGATCACGACACGGGTCGTCATCGGCGGGACGTGCGACTTGTCGTCGTCGGCGGCGTCGGGCTGGGGCGACTCGGGGGCGGTCACGTGGGCTCCTCGTTCCAAGGGCAGGTACAGCTCCCCTGAGCCTACCTAGCTGTCAGGGATCATGGGCACCGGGTACACTCCGACAAGACACCTCGCCGGGTTGATGGAATCGGCAGACATGATCGCCTCAAAAGCGATTGCCCGAAAGGGCGTGCGGGTTCAAGTCCCGCACCCGGCACAACAGCACCCTAAGCGGATGTTCCCGTTCTCGTGAACATCCGCTTTTTGCTGCTCACGGTGACGCCCGCTCACGCAGAGTGGTCGTATGAACTTTCACGGCACAGCAGTGCGACAGAAGGCCCTCACCCTCTTGCGTGGCGGCGCGCGGAACGCGGACGTGGCGCGAGAGCTGAATGTCCCGCTCGGCACGGTCTCCTACTGGCTTCACATGGACCGAGCCAAGCGCGGGGAGTGCCCGGGCAAGCATGATCCCAAGTGTCCCCGTTGCGACGACAGGGAACTCGACACCGCCGCCTACTCGTACTTACTCGGGCTGTACCTCGGTGACGGGCACATCAGTCACTACTCGGCGCACCGCGCACCGAACCTCATGATCGCTTGTGCTGACACCTGGCCTGGCCTGATGGACGAATGCGAGCAGGCCATGCGCGCCGTTCTCCCCGACAACCGGGTGTGCCGGGTACGCAGGACCGGGTGTCACAACGTAAAGGTCTACTCGAAACACCTCGGGTGCCTCTTCCCCCAGCACGGTCCCGGCAAGAAGCACACGCGGCGCATCGTGCTCGAAGGCTGGCAGCAGGAGATCGTCGACGCCCACCCGTGGGAGTTCGTCCGGGGGCTCATCCACTCCGATGGGTGCCGGATCACGAACTGGACGACCCGCGTGGTCGGAGGGGAGCGGAAGCGGTATGAGTATCCGCGGTACTTCTTCACCAACGTGTCGGACGACATCCGGCGGCTCTACACGGACACGCTCGACAAGCTCGGGGTCGAGTGGGCGCACTGCACGCGGAACGGGAACCCGTTCAACATCTCGGTTGCCCGACGCGCGTCCGTGGGGTTGATGGACGCGCACGTCGGGCCGAAGTACTGAGCGGGTTACGCCAGGGGTTCGCCGATGTGGTGGACGCGGACCAGGTTGGTGGAGCCCGAGACGCCCGGGGGCGAGCCGGCGGTGATGATGACGAGGTCGTCCTTCTGGCAGCGGCCGATCTTGAGGAGGTGCTCGTCGACCTGGGCGACCATCGCGTCCGTGGAGTCGACGTGCGGGCCGAGGAAGGTTTCCACGCCCCAGGTGAGGTTGAGCTGGGCGCGGGTGGCCGGGTCGGGGGTGAAGGCGAGGAGGGGGATCGGGGAGCGGTAGCGGGAGAGGCGTCGGACGGTGTCGCCGGACTGGGTGAAGGCGACGAGGTACTTGGCGCCGAGGAAGTCGCCCATTTCGGCGGCCGCGCGGGCGACGGCCCCGCCTTGGGTGCGGGGCTTGTTGCGGTCGGTCAGGGGGGTGAGGCCCTTGGCGAGGATGTCTTCTTCGGCGGCTTCGACGATGCGGCTCATCGTGCGGACGGTTTCGATGGGGAAGCGGCCGACGCTGGTTTCGCCGGAGAGCATGACGGCGTCGGTGCCGTCGATGACGGCGTTGGCGACGTCGCTGGCCTCGGCGCGGGTGGGGCGGGAGTTGTCGATCATCGAGTCGAGCATCTGGGTGGCGACGATGACCGGCTTGGCGTTGCGCTTGGCGAGTTTGATGGCTCGCTTCTGGACGATGGGGACTTGTTCGAGGGGCATTTCGACGCCGAGGTCGCCGCGGGCGACCATGATGCCGTCGAAGGCGGCGACGATGTCGTCGATGTTGTCGACGGCCTGCGGCTTCTCGATCTTGGCGATGACGGGTACGCGGCGGCCCTCTTCGTCCATGACGCGGTGGACGTCTTCGATGTCGCGTCCGCTGCGTACGAAGGAGAGGGCGATGATGTCTGCGCCGGTGCGCAGCGCCCAGCGGAGGTCGTCGACGTCCTTGTCGGAGAGGGCGGGGACGGAGACGGCGACGCCGGGGAGGTTGAGGCCCTTGTTGTCGGAGACCATGCCGCCTTCGAGGACGGTGGTGTGGACGCGGGGGCCGTCGACGGCGGTGACGTGGAGGGTGACGCGGCCGTCGTCGACGAGGATGCGTTCGCCGGGGGTGACGTCGGCGGCGAGGCCTTCGTAGGTGGTGCCGCAGGTGTGGCGGTCGCCCTGGACGCCGGGTTCGACGGTGATGGTGAAGTTGTCGCCGCGTTCAAGGAGTACGGGGCCTTCGCGGAAGCGTCCGAGGCGGATCTTCGGGCCTTGAAGGTCGGCGAGGATGCCGACGCTGCGGCCGGTTTCGTCGGAGGCTTTGCGTACGTGCTGGTAGCGCTCCTCGTGGTCGGCGTAACTGCCGTGGCTGAGGTTGAAGCGGGCGACGTCCATTCCGGCTTCGACCAGTGTCTTGATCTGGTCGTATGTGTCGGTGGCTGGGCCCAGGGTGCAGACGATTTTGGCTCGGCGCATGGTTCGACCCTATGGCTTACCGGCGGGTAGAGAATTGGTCCCGCGTGACTACTCAACAACCTTTCGATGAAGCGCTATTGACAAGTGTTGAATGTGTGCGGGGCTCTGCTCTGATGAGCGTCAGAGTTGGGGCGGGTGCATGGTGAAGCGGGCGTTGACCTGTGCGGTGACGGTCTGGCGCTGGGGTTCGAGGTCGAGGGGTGGGGCGGCCGATTCGGTGGTGGCGGCGGCGAAGGCCATGCGGGTTCCGCCGGTGGCGGGCGGGTAGGAGGGGGTGGCTGTCTCGGCGCCGAGGTCGGCGAGTTCGACGAGGGCGGCGAGGCGGGTGCCGAGGGCTTCGGCGTATTCGCGGGCGCGCTGGACGGCTTCCTTGACGGCCAGGCGGCGGGCTTCGCCGTGGGCGGGTGAGTCGGGGCGCAGGGCCCACCAGGGGCCGTCGACGCGGGTGAGTTCGAGGTCGGCGAGGCGGGTGGTGAGTTCGCCGAGGGCGGTGAAGTCGGTGAGTTCGGCGGTGATGTGGACGCTGCCGTGGTAGGCGCGTACGCGTTCGGCGCGGCCGTGGCGGAAGAGTTCGGGGGTGATGGAGAGGGCGCCGGTCTGGAGGTTTTCGACGGCGTCGCCGTAGCTCTTGACGAGGTCCAGGACGGTGGTGTTGCGGCGGGTGAGGTCGTCGAGGGCGCTGCGGCGGTCGGTGCCGCGGGCGGTGACGGTGATGCCGATGCGGGCGAGTTCGGGGTCGACTTCGAGGTGGGCCTCGCCGCGTACGGCGACGCGGGGGGCGTGGGGGGTGCCGTAGGGGAGGTCGGTGCGGTGGTCGGTGGGTGGGTCGGTCGGGTGGGTCATCGCCGGTCGGCTCCTTCGCTCGGTCCGGGGCCGGCTCGGGGGTTCCCGGGGCCCGGGGTTCCACTCTTCCGTACGTGGTCATCGGATCGAAACCTGTGAGGGCTGTTGCGAGGGGCGTGTCTGCGCCAGAATCTACGCGCGTCATGCACTGAACGAAGGAGACCACATGCCGCTGAATCGAAGGACGTTCCTGGGGAGTTCGGCCGTGGCCGGTGCCGGTGTGGTGATCGCCGGCGCGGTCGTGGCACCGGCGGCGGCCGCCGCGCCTCGGGCGAAGCGGTACTCCTTCACCGTGATGGGCACGACGGACCTGCACGGCAACGTCTTCAACTGGGACTACTTCACGGACAGGGAGTTCGACGACAAGGCCCACAACGACGTCGGCCTGGCGAAGATCTCGACGCTGGTGGAGCGGGTCCGGAAGGAGAAGGGGCGCCGCAACACGCTGCTGATCGACGCGGGCGACACCATCCAGGGCACGCAGTTGTCGTACTACTACGCCAAGGTCGACCCGATCACCGCCGAGCGCGGGCCGGTGCACCCGATGGCGCAGGCGATGAACGCGATCGGGTACGACGCCGCCGCCCTGGGCAACCACGAGTTCAACTACGGCATACCGGTGCTGCGGAAGTTCCAGGAGCAGTGCGACTTCCCGCTGCTGGGCGCGAACGCGCTGGACGCGAAGACGCTGCGCCCGGCGTTCCCCCCGTACAGCATGCACCGGCTGCGTACGCCGTGCGGGCGGGATGTGCGGGTGGCGGTGCTGGGGCTGACGAACCCGGGCATCGCGATCTGGGACAAGGCGAACGTGAGCGGCAAGATGGTGTTCCCGGGGCTGGAGGAGCAGGCCGCGAAGTGGGTGCCGAAGCTGCGGTCGATGGGCGCGGACGTGGTGATCGTGTCGGCGCACTCGGGGTCGAGCGGCACGTCGTCGTACGGGGACCAGCTCCCGTACATCGAGAACGCGGCGGCGCTGGTGGCGGAGCAGGTGCCGGGCATCGACGCGATCCTGGTGGGTCACGCGCACACGGAGATCCCGGAGTACCGGGTGAAGAACAAGGAGACCGGCAAGGACGTCGTGCTGTCGGAGCCGCTGAAGTGGGGCCAGCGGCTGACGCTCTTCGACTTCGACGTGGTGTGGTCGAAGGGGCGCTGGGTGGTGGAGAAGGTCGGCGCGCAGGTGCTGAACTCCAACACCGTCGAGGAGGACCCGGAGATCGTCAAGTTGCTGGGTGACGAGCACGAGAAGGTCGTGGCGTACGTCAACCAGGTGATCGGTACGTCGACGGCCGTGATGTCGACGGCCGACGCGCCGTGGAAGGACGAGCCGATCATCGACCTGATCAACCACGTCCAGGCGGAGACGGTGAAGGCGGCGCTGGCGGGTGGCGAGTACGCGTCGCTGCCGGTGCTGTCGCAGGCGTCGTGTTTCTCCCGTTCGGCGCGGATTCCGGCGGGTGAGGTGACGATCCGGGACGCGGCGGGGCTGTACCCGTTCGAGAACACGCTGGAGGCGCGGCTGCTGACGGGTGCGCAGCTCAAGGACTATCTGGAGTTCTCGGCGCGGTACTACGTGCAGACGCCGGCGGGTGCGCCGGTGGACCCGGCGCAACTGACGAACGCGGGCGGTACGCCGGATTACAACTATGACGCCGTGTACGGGCTGTCGTACGAGATCGACATCGCCAAGCCGGCGGGGTCGCGGATCGTGAACCTGTCGTTCCAGGGCAAGCCGCTGGACCCGGCGGCGCGGTTCGTGCTGGCGGTGAACAACTACCGGGCGTCGGGTGGCGGTGCGTTCCCACATGTGGCGGGGGCGCAGCAGGTGTGGGCGAACTCGGACGAGATCAGGAACACGATCATCCAGTGGGTGAAGGCGCAGGGGACGGTCGACCCGGGCCGGTTCGCGTCGGTGGACTGGCGACTGACCCGGGACGGTGTGCCGGTGTTCTAGGGCCGCCGGTGTAGGGGTCCTATCGGTCGCGGTGGGTTTTGAGTGGAGGCGTCTGGCTGGGAATGCCGGGCGTCTCCTGCCGTTCCAGGCCGAAGGTGGTGAAGGCGGTGCGGCGTGGGAGGGGGTAGGGCTCCTTGCCGGTGAGGTGGTTGAGGATGGTGGCGCTGCGCCAGGCGGCGAGGCCGAGGTCGGGTGCGCCGACGCCGTGGGTGTGGGTTTCGGCGTTCTGTACGTAGATGGAGCCGGTGACGGACGGGTCGAGGACGAGCCGGTGGTGGGCGTCGATGCGGGGGCGGTCGGCGGAGTCGCGGCGCATGTAGGGGTCGAGTCCGGCGAGGAGGCGGCCGAGGGGGCGTTCGCGGTAGCCGGTGGCGAGGATGACGGCGTCGGTGGTGAGGCGGGCCCGGGTGCCCTGCTGGATGTGTTCGAGGTGGAGCTCGACCTTGGTGGTGGCGAGGCGGCCGGCGGTGCGGACGCGGACGCCGGGGGTGAGGACGGCGTCGGGCCAGCCGCCGTGGAGGGTGCGGCGGTAGAGCTCGTCGTGGATGGCGGCGATGGTGTCGGCGTCGATGGCTTTGTGGAGTTGCCATTGGCGGGGGACGAGGTCGCTGCGTACCTGTTCGGGCAGGGCGTGGAAGTAGCGGGTGTAGTCGGGGGTGAAGTGTTCGAGGCCGAGTTTGGAGTACTCCATGGGGGCGAAGGCCTCGGTGCGGGTGAGCCAGTGGATCTTCTCGGCTCCGGCGGGGCGGGTGCGGAGGAGGTCGAGGAAGATCTCGGCGCCCGACTGGCCGGAGCCGATGACGGTGATGTGCTCGGCGGTCAGGAGGCGTTCGCGGTGGTGGAGGTAGTCGGCGGAGTGGATGACGGGGACGGCGGGCTGTTCGGCGAGGGGGCGCAGCGGTTCGGGGATGTACGGCTCGGTGCCGACGCCGAGGGCGATGTGGCGGGTGTGGGTGCGGCCGAGGGCTTCGGCTTCGCCGTTGGTGTCGAGTTGGGTGTAGTCGACTTCGAACAGGTCGCGTTCGGGGTTCCAGCGGACGGCGTCGACCTGGTGGGCGAAGTGGAGGCCGGGGAGGTTGTCGCTGACCCAGCGGCAGTAGGCGTCGTATTCGGCGCGGTGGATGTGGAAGCGCTCGGCGAAGTAGAAGGGGTAGAGGCGCTCGCGGCCGCGGAGGTAGTTGAGGAACGTCCAGGGGCTGGTGGGGTCGGCGAGGGTGACGAGGTCGGCGAGGAAGGGGACTTGGAGGGTGGTGCCGTCGATGAGCTGGCCGGGGTGCCAGTGGAAGGCGGGGCGTTGTTCGTAGAAGGCGGCGGCGAGGCCTCCGGGTACGCCGTGGGCGAGCGCGGCGAGGGAGAGGTTGAAGGGACCGATGCCGATGCCCACCAGGTCGTGGGGCTGGTCGGGGTCGCGCTGGGGTGTGCTGCCGGTCATCGGGTGGTGCTGCCTTCCACGAGTGCGATGAGTGTGTCGAGATCGGTGGGGGTGGTGTGCGGGTTGAGGAGGGTGGCCTTGAACCAGAGGTGGCCGTCGGCGTGGGCGCGGCCGAGTACGGCGTGGCCGTGGGTGAGGAGGTCGCGGCGGGTGGCGGCGACGGCCTCGTCGGTGGCGTCGGTGGGGCGGAAGAGGACCGTGGTGAGGGTGGGGCGTTCGTAGAGGTCGAGGTGGGGGTTCTTGTCGACGAGGTCGGCGAGTTGCTGGGCGGTGTCGCAGACGCGGTCGACGAGGTGGCCGAGGCCGGTGCGGCCGAGGGCGCGGAAGGTGACGGCGACCTTGAGGATGTCGGGGCGGCGGCTGGTGCGCGGGGAGCGGCCGAGGAGGTCGGGGAGGCCGGCGCGGGTGTCGTCGTCGGGGTTGAGGTAGGGCGCGGTGTGGGCGAGGGCGTCGAGCATCGTGGTGTCGGGTACGGCGAGGAGGCCTGCGGCGACCGGTTGCCAGCCGAGTTTGTGCAGGTCGAGTGTGACCGTGTGGGCGCGGTCGAGGCCGGTGAGGAGGTGGCGGCGGGTGGCGCTGAACAGCAGCGGTCCGCCGTAGGCGGCGTCGACGTGGAAGGCGGAGCCGTGCGTGTCGCACAGGTCGGCGATCTCGGACAGCGGGTCGATGCTGCCGGTGTCGGTGGTGCCCGCGGTGGCGGTGACGAGGAGGGGTCCGCGGAGGTCGGTGAGGACGGCGGCGAGGGCCGTGAGGTCGATCGTGCCGTCGGGGGCGGGGACGGTGACCGGTTCGGGGAGGCCGAGGAGCCAGGCCGCGCGGCGGATGGAGTGGTGGGCGTTCGCGCCGCAGACGGTCTGGAGGGTGGGGCCGTGGTGCTCGCGGGCGAGCAGGAGCGCGAGGTGGTTGGACTCGGTGCCGCCGGTGGTGACCAGGGCGTCGGGGGCCGGCCCGGTGGGATGGATCTCGGTGGCCAGGGCCCGGGTGACGAGCTGTTCGAGCGCGGAGGCGGCGGGGGCCTGGTCCCAGGAGTCCAGGGACGGGTTGAGCGCCGAGGCGGCGAGGTCGGCGGCGACGGCGAGCGCGAGGGGCGGGGTGTGGAGGTGGGCGGCGCAGTGCGGGTGCGCGGGGTCGGCGGCGCCGTACGCGAGGGCGGTGACGAGGGCGTGGAGGGCCTCTTCCGCGCCGGTGCCCGTGTCGGGCAGGACGTCGGCGAGGGCGTCCCGCACGTGTGCGGTGACCGCTTCGGGCCCGCCCGGCGGGAGCGGCCCGCCGCGGGCGGCGGCGCCGTCGTGGAGGGCGTCCAGGACGGTTGCGACGAGCGGCCGCAGCGCGTCGGCTCCTCCGGGGCCTCCTGCGAGGGGCGGCGTGCCGCACGGGGTGCTCCACGGGGTGCTCGACGGGCTGCTGCTCATGCTGCCAGCGTGGCCCCGCCCGGCGGAGCGCGGTTGCGGTGCGGGGCGATCACAACCCGAAAGGGGGACGAGGGGGTGGCGGGGCGGATTGGGCGTGCTAAGGGCGGTCGGCGCGGGGGGCGTTGCGGGGGTGGCCCCGCCCGGGCCGGGGGTTGCCGGCCGGGGCGGGGTACGGGATCGGTCAGGCCTTGCGGACGCGGAGGGCGCGGCGCAGGTCGTCGATCTGGTCGGTGAGCTTGCGGCGGAGGGCCGGCAGGAGGTTGTCGGACGCCAGGTGCTGCTCGGCCAGGTGGAGGTGTGCGGTGTCGACGGCGTGGGCGGGGAAGGCGTAGCGGCCGGCCGCCTCCGCGATGGCCGGGCCCCGGCGGTCGGCGAGGGCGGTGGCGTCAGGGTAGAAGCGGGAGACGTACTCCCGTACCAGGTCGGCCTGTTCGGGCTGCCAGAAGCCCTGGGCGGTGGCGGTGAACAGGTAGTTGGAGAGGGTGTCGGAGGTGAACATCCGCTCCCAGGCGGCCGCCTTCGCCTCGGGCGTCGGCAGGGCGGCGCGGCAGCGGGCGGCGCCCTCCTGGCCGGTGGCGCTGGCGTCGCGGTCGAGTTCGGCGGCGATGGCGGCCTCGTCGGTGGCGCCGAGGACGGCGAGCCGGCCCAGGATGCGCCAGCGCAGCTCGGGGTCGAGTTCGGGGCCGCCGGGGACGGTGCCGTCGGCGAGCCAGGCGGCGATGGTGTCGGGGTGGGCGGCGGTGTCGATGCGGTGGCGCACCGCGGTCAGTCGCAGGCCGGGGTCGGTGCCGTCCTCGGTGCGGCGGATGAGGTCGCGGGTGAGGTCGGTGAGCAGGGCGAGGGCGGCGGGCCGGGCCTCGGCGGGGAGGTACCGGTCGGCGATCTGGGACGTGGCGAAGGCGAGGACGCCTTGGACGACCGCCAGGTCCTTCTCCTCGGGGAGGTGGGCGCGGGCGGTCTCCAGGTAGGCGGTGGGTTCGAGTTCGCCGTCGCGGACCATGTCGCGCAGGCAGTTCCACACGACGGCGCGGGTGAGGGCGTCGGGGATGCCGGAGAGGTTGCGAAGGGCCGGTTCCTCGGAGTGCGCGTCGAGGCGGATCTTGGCGTAGGTGTGGTCGCCGTCGTTGAGGACGATGAGCGCGGGGCGGGGGCCGGGGAGGTTGGCGGGGGTGTCCTGCGGGACGTCGACCTCCAGGCGGTTACGGAGCACCAGGCGCCGGGCGTCGGCGAGGTCGTGGTCGTACACACCGACGGTGATGCGGTGGGGCCGGCTGCCGGTGCGGGTGACGGTGAGGGTACCGGTGGCCCGGTCGTACGCCGGGGTGAGGGTGTCGACGCCGGTGGTGCGCAGCCACTGCTCGGCCCAGGTGTGGACGTCCCGGTCGGTCGCGGAGGCGAGGCTTTCGATGAAGTCGGCGAGGGTGGCGTTGGCGAACTTGTGGCGGGCGAAGTGGGTGTTGATGCCGGCCAGGAACTCCTTCTCGCCGAGCCAGGCGACGAGCTGGCGGAGGGCGGAGGCGCCCTTGGCGTAGGAGATGCCGTCGAAGTTGAGCATCGCGGAGGCGGTGTCGGGGACGGCGTCGGGGTCGGGGGCGACGGGGTGGGTGGAGGGGCGCTGGTCGGCGTCGTATCCCCAGGCCTTGCGGGCGATGCCGAAGTCGATCCAGGTGTGGGGGTAGCGGCTGGTGGCCTCGTTGATGATCTGGTAGCCCATGTACTCGGCGAAGGACTCGTTCAGCCAGATGTCGTCCCACCACTTGAGGGTGACGAGGTCGCCGAACCACATGTGGGCCATCTCGTGGGCGATGACCATGGCGCGGGTCTGGCGTTCGGTGACGGTGACGGCGGAGCGGTAGACGAACTCGTCGCGGAAGGTGACGAGGCCCGGGTTCTCCATGGCGCCCGCGTTGAACTCGGGGACGAACGCCTGGTCGTAGGAGTCGAAGGGGTACGGCTCCTCGAACTTCTCGTGGTACCGGTCGAAGCACTGCCGGGTGACGTCGAGGATCTCGTCGGCGTCGGCGTCGAGGTACGGGGCGAGGGAGCGGCGGCAGTGGATGCCGAAGGGCAGTCCGGCGTGCTCGGTGCGGATCGAGTGCCAGGGGCCGGCGGCGACGGCGACCAGGTAGGTGGAGATGAGGGGGGTGGCCGCGGCCTGCCAGCGGCCGCCGCCCTGGTGGGCCGTGACGCCGTTGGCGAGGACGGTCCAGCCGGCGGGGGCCGTGACGGCGACCTCGAAGACGGCTTTGAGGTCGGGCTGGTCGAAGGCGGCGAAGACGCGCTGGACGTCCTCCATGAAGAGCTGGGTGTAGACGTACGTCTCGCCGTCGCTGGGGTCGGTGAAGCGGTGCATGCCCTCGCCGGTGCGGGAGTAGCGCATGGCCGCGTCGATGCGGAGGGTGTGCTCGCCCTCGGCGAGGGTGAGGGGCAGCCGGTTGTCCGCGAGGGTCTCGGGGTCGAGGTGCGAGCCGTCGAGGGTGACGGAGCGGAGGGTGGCCGGTTTGAGCTCGACGAAGGTGTTCCCGGTGGCGCGGGCGGTGAAGTGGATGACGGTGGTGGAGTCGAAGGTCTCTTCGCCGGTGGTCAGGTCGAGGTCGACCGTGTACCGGTGGACGTCGAGGAGCCGGGCTCGGGTCTGCGCTTCGTCGCGCGTCAGTACGGGCATGGGCCCATGCTGCCCGATGGGGCGGGCGCGGGGCACGGGTGTTCTTCTGAGGGCTGATCCGGTGGCGGGGCGGGTGGGGGTGGGAGTGGTTGCTCGGGGGGCGGATGCGGGTTGGGGCCGGTGCCCCGGGGAGTCGGTACCCGGCGGGGGCGGGTGGGGTGGGTGCCCGGGGGGGCGGTGCGGGTTGGGGTCGGTGCCCCGGGGGCTCGTCGCGCGGGCGCGGGTGGGTCGTGGCCGGTGGGCGGGTGCCCGGTGGGGCGGGTGGCCCGGCGCGGTCGGGGGTGGTCGGGGCGGCGCCTGGCAGGAGTCGGCGCCGGGGCTTCGGCGCCGGCCGGGTGGGCGCCCGGCGGGGATGCGTCGCGCGGTTGCGGGCCGGTCGTGTCCGGTGGGTCGGAGCCCGGGGGCCCGTGGCGGGCGGGTCGTGCGCGGTGTGGTCGGTGCCCGGCGGGGTTGCGCGGGGCAGCCGGGCTGGGGCATGGGCGCGGGCCTCGCTGGGCCCTCCGGGCTCGGCCCCGCCTCAGACCGCCGGGCGGCCGCCCGCGATCGTTTCGTGGTGGCGGATCACCTCGGCGATGATGAAGTTCAGCAGCTTCTCGGCGAAGGCGGGGTCGAGGTTCGCGCTCTCGGCGAGTTGCCGCAGCCGGGCGATCTGGCGGGCCTCGCGCTCGGGGTCGGCCGGGGGCAGGTGGTGGCGGGCCTTGAGGTGGCCGACCTGCTGGGTGCACTTGAACCGCTCGGCCAGCATGTGGACGACCGCCGCGTCGATGTTGTCGATGCTTTCGCGCAGCCGCGTCAGTTCGGCGCGTACGGAGTCCTCGGTCTCGCTGGTGCTCATGGTCAGCGAGCTTAGACGTGTCCCGTGATGATCGTCGGGGGGTGTTCGGCATCCGGGATCCGGGTGCTCCAGCCGCCCGGTACGGTGCGGCCCTGCTGCTCGCGGAAGCGGACCGGGGCCATGCCGACACGGCGGGTGAACAGGCGGGAGAAGTAGGCGGGGTCGTCGTAGCCGACGCGGCGGGCGACGGCGGCGACCGGCAGCTCGGTGCCGGCGAGGAGCTCCTTGGCGCGGCCGAGCCGGATGCCGAGGAGGAAGTCCTTGGGGCTGCACCCGGCGCCGCGGCGTACCGCGGTGCGCAGCTCGGCGGGCGTCATGCCGTGCCGGGCGGCGTGTTCGGCGACGGACAGGGGCTGGAAGGCGTCGCGGGCGAGGGCTTCCAGGACGGGGTCGCCGTCGGCGTTGGTGTCGGCGCGGGCGCGGCGGAGGGTGACGAGCAGTTCGTGGACGGCGGCGGCGGTCTCCACTTCGAGGAGCGGGTTGCCGCGCCGGGCGGCCCGGGCGATGCGGCCGATGACGGAGCGGGCGGGGCCCGCGTCGGCGAGCGGGACGACGGGGCGGTCGGGCTCGATGTAGCCCAGCTCGGTGTAGGTGGCGGTGACCGGGCCGGTGAAGTCGACGAAGCCCTCGTCCCAGCCGGTCGCGGGGTCGGGCGCGTAGTGGTGCGGGACGCCGGGGGTGAGCCAGAGCAGCGCGGGGGCGGTGACGGTCAGGCGCCGCCCGTCGGGGCACCGGTACCAGCCGCCGCCCGCGTTGATCACGACGGCGACGTGGTGGTCGAGGGTGCGGGGGCCGACCGTGGGCAGGGTGCCGTGCTGGAGGCCGACGCCGAGGCAGGTGAGGCCGAGCCGGGTGTGCAGCGGGCTCGGCGTGAAGAAGCGCATCCAGGTGTGGTACATCCCTCGGCCTCCCCGGCGAACCGTTTTTGCGTCCAATCAGCGCCGATCTTTGTCCATGGACCCGTCAGCCGCCAGAGGGCGACAGTTGGTCGCGGTACGTGACCATGAGACGGGCGGGGATGGGTGGGTCGTGGGCGAGTTCACGGTGGGTGATCGGGATTTCCTGCTGGACGGCAGGCCGGTGCGGCTGCTGTCGGGGGCGTTGCACTACTTCCGGGTGCACGAGGAGCAGTGGGAGCACCGGCTGGCGATGCTGCGGGCGATGGGCCTGAACTGTGTGGAGACGTACGTCCCCTGGAACCTGCACGAGCCGGAGCCCGGGCGTTACCGGGACGTGGGGGCGCTGGGGCGGTTCCTGGACGCGGTGCGGGAGGCGGGGCTGTGGGCGATCGTGCGGCCGGGCCCGTACATCTGCGCCGAGTGGGAGAACGGCGGGTTGCCGCACTGGCTGACGGGGCGGTTGGGGCGGCGGGTGCGGTCGGAGGACGCCGGGTACCTGGTGCATGTGAACCGCTGGTTCCGCACGCTGCTGCCGGAGGTGGTGGCGCGGCAGATCGACCGGGGCGGTCCGGTGATCATGGTGCAGGCGGAGAACGAGTACGGGAGTTACGGCTCCGACCAGGGGTATCTGCGGTACGTCGCGGATCTGCTGGAGGCGTGCGGGGTGACCGTGCCGCTGTTCACGTCGGACGGGCCCGAGGACCACATGCTGACGGGCGGGTCGATCCCGGGTGTGCTGGCCACCGTGAACTTCGGGTCGGGCGCGCGGGCGGCGTTCGAGGTGTTGCGCCGGCACCAGCCTCGGGGGCCGTTGATGTGCATGGAGTTCTGGTGCGGCTGGTTCGCCCACTGGGGCGACGCGCGTGCGGTGCGGGACGCGGAGGACGCGGCGGCGGCGCTGGCGGAGGTGCTGGACTGCGGGGCGTCGGTCAACGTGTACATGGCGCACGGGGGCACCAGCTTCGGTGGCTGGGCGGGCGCGAACCGGGCCGGCGCGCTGCATGACGGGCCCCTGGAGGCGACGGTGACGTCGTACGACTACGACGCGCCGGTCGACGAGGCGGGGCTGCCGACGGCGAAGTTCTGGGCGTTCCGGTCGGTGCTGGAGCGGTACGCGACCGGTCCGCTGCCGCCCGTTCCGGCGCCGCCCGCGCGGCTGGCGGGCCGGGTGGCGGCGGTGCCGCACGAGTGGGCGCCGCTGGAGGGAGTGCTGGACGCGCTCGGCGACGAGGAGTGGGACGGGCCGGTGCCGCCGACGTTCGAGGACCTCGGGGTGGACCGGGGCCTGGTCCGCTACCGGCTGGAGGTGCCGGGGCCCCGGCAGCCGTATCCGCTGGCGGTGACGGGCCTGAGGGACCGGGCGGTGGTGTACGTGGACGGCGTCCGGGCGGGTGTGCTGGAGGCGGAGGACGCGGTGCTGGCGGAGCCGGTGGCGGGGCCCGCGGTGGTGGAGCTGTGGGTGGAGTCGCTGGGGCGGGTCAATTACGGGCCGCGCCTGGGTGAGGCGAAGGGCGTCACGGGCGGGGTGCTGCACGAACGGCAGTACGTGCACGGGGTGCGGGCGCGGGGGCTGCGGGTGGACGCGTTCACGGCGGACGGGGTGGCGAAGGTGCCGTTCACGCCGGTGCCGGGCGTCACCGCGGCGCCGGACGGCGCTCCCGCGCCGGGCGGGGGGCCGGGGCCGGGCGGGGGGGCGGGGCTGTACCGCATGGTCGTGGAGGTGGCCGGTGCGGGGGACGCCGCGCTGGAACTGCCCGGCTGGACGCGGGGGTTCGTGTGGCTGAACGGGTTCTGTCTGGGGCGGTACTGGGGGGTGGGCCCGCAGGAGTCGCTGTTCGTGCCGGGGCCGGTGTTGCGGGAGGGGACGAACGAGGTGTGGGTGCTGGAGCTGGAGGGCGCCGGGGCCTCCGTACGGCTGGTGTAGGCGGCTTGTGCAGGCGGCTTGTGCGCGGGAAGGGGGCAGGCCCCGCCGGGCCTGCCCCCCGTGTCCTGTCGCGCTAGAGGCTCGCCGCCGCGGACTTGATGGCGGAGGCGAAGGTGGACACCTCGGTGTACACACCGGGGTAGTCGGGCCGTGCGCAGCCCTGGCCCCAGCTCACGATGCCGACCTGTATCCACGCCCCGGCGTTGTCGCGGCGGAACATCGGGCCGCCGGAGTCGCCCTGGCAGGTGTCGACGCCGCCCTGCGGCAGGCCGGCGCAGATCTCCTCGGCCGGGACCAGGTCGTTGCCGTACGCCTGCTTGCAGGTGGCGTCCGAGACGAACGGCACGGTGGCCTTGCGCAGGTAGCGCTGCTGGGGGCCGCCCTCGCGGGTGGCGCCCCAGCCGGCGACGGTGAAGGTGCCGTTGTTGTACGCCGTGTTCGTCGCGATGTTCAGCGTGGGCAGGTTGATCGGCTGGGCGAGCTTGATCAGGGCCCAGTCCTTGCCCTTGCCGTTGTAGCCGGGCGCCTGGAGGACCTTGGTGGAGCGGACCTTGATGGCGCTGGAGCTCTGGAGGTCCACGACGCCGGCGGTGGCGGTGATGCTGGTGTTGTTGCCGGAGCCGCTGACGCAGTGGGCGGCGGTCAGCACGATCTGCTGGGTGAGCAGGGAGCCGCCGCAGCCCATGGAGAGCCGGACCATCCAGGGGAACTCGCCCTGTGCGGCCGTCGTCCCGCCGACGACGGGCGCGGGTGCGGGCGAGGGTGCCGCGTGGGCGGAGGTGGGCTGGAGGCTGACCGCGGCGAGGACGACGGCGCCGGCCGCGGCGCATCTTTTGATGGCGCGAAGAAGCTTGGACAACTGTCTGCCTTTCGTGGGGGGTTGAGCCTTGCGCGCACGACGGACCCCTGCCGGCAGGCAGCTCTATGACATGGGCCCGTCAAGGCGTGTCCCGGATTATCCGGAGGCCGCCGACGGCGCGACAAGGCCGTGTTTTCGGCCATCGCACTGTTCTTCGACTCCTGTGGGGCGCCCATGGGGGCTCGTACAGTGGAAGTGGGTCGGCGTCGCACATGGGGGCAGGGACGTGGCGAACGGCAGTGAGGTCGTGCACGGCTACCCGCACATCGGCACCGTGCGGGCGGCGATCACCGCCCTGTACCGGCGGCTGACCCAGGAGGGTCTGTACGCGTACGCCGTCAGCGTCGCCCCCGCCGACGTGGCCTTCGCGGACGACGACGACCTGCACCTGGGCGCACAGCGGGTGGCCCACGCGCTGGTGCAGCAGTTGCGGCTGCCGGACGCGCGGATGATCGTCAGCTTCCGGGAGATGACGCACGCGGCGAGCGTCGAACTGGCGGCGGGCCCGGAGTACTTCATCGAACTGAACGACCGGTTCCGCACCCATCGCCGCGACATCGGGGCGGCCCTCGCCCACGAGATCACCCACGTGCTGCTGCACCGGCTCGGCCTGAGCTTCCCCGGGACGCGGGACAACGAGATCCTCACCGACACGGTGGCGACGTACCTGGGGGCCGGCTGGCTGCTGCTGGACGCCTACCGGGAGGACGCGGTGTCGAGCCAGAAGCTGGGCTACCTGACGCCGGAGGAGTTCGGGTACGTGCTGGCCAAGCGGGCGCTGGCGTTCGGGGAGGACCCGTCGCCGTGGTTCACCAGCCCGCAGGGGTACGGCGCGTACACCGACGGGCGGGCGCTGGCCCTGCGCGACGGGCGGCAGCCCCCGCTGACGGCGGCGGGCTGGGCGGGCCGCCACCGGTACGCCAAGGACCGCCGGCACGCCCAGGACCACGGGCCGGGAGCGGACCCCGGGCCGGGGCTCGCGTACGCCTTCGAGGGCGGCGGGCGGGACGCCGCGCTGCGGGTGTCGTTCCCCTGCCCCACCTGCCAGCAGCGCATCCGGGTCCCGGTACGGGGGCGGGTGCGGGCCCGGTGCGGACTGTGCCGGACGGTACTGGAATGCGACACATAAGACGGCCGGGGCGAAATTGACTTGGCGGCGAGGGGGCGGGCGGGCTTAGGTCGGACCATGACGGTCGAGGACATGGAGGACGCGCTCTTCGAAGCCGTGCACGGCGGCGACGAGGACGCGGTGGTCCGCCTGCTGCGGGCGGGCGTTCCCGCCGAGGCGGCCGACGGGGACGGGCAGACCGCCCTCTACCTGGCCGCGGTCAGCGGGCACGTGGGGATCGTGCGGCTGCTGCTCGCCGCCGGGGCCGACCCCGGGCGGGGCAGCGGGGAGCGCGGCGGTGACCTGCCGCTGTGCGGCGCCGCCTGCGGCGGGCACACCCGGGTGGTGCGGGCGCTGCTCGCCGCCGGGGCGCGGCCGGACCAGCGGGAGGAGTTCGGGTTCACCGCGTTGGCGTGGGCGGTGCGGCAGGGGTTCACCGACACCGTGGAGGCCCTGCTGGAGTACGGGGCCGACCCCGGCCTGCCCGGGCCGGCGCCCGGCGGGGAGCCGCCGCTGGTCGCCGCCGCGCGGCGCGGCTCGCCCTCCGTGGTGCGGGCGCTGCTGGAGCGGGGCGCGCCGGGCCTGGAGGAGGCGCTGCGCGAGGCGCTGCGGTGGGCCGCGACGGATGTGGCGGAGGCGCTGCGGCGGGACCTGGTCGAGGCGTACGGGCCGGGCGAGTACGAGATCGCCACCCGGCGGGTCCCGGAGGACGGCGGGGTGACCGTCGTCGTGGAGCTGCTGCGCGACGGGGTGCCCGGGGCGGGCGCCGAACAGCAGACCGGCCACGCGGCGATCGTCACGCTCCTGGAGGGCGCCCTGGGCATCCGCGCCGGCCACGAGGAGCTGGCCGCGCGGGCACTGGACCGCGGCGACCCCGGGCAGGACGACTGGATCGAGTCGGTACGGGCGCTGTGGCGGCGCGGCGACGAGGAGACGTTCCGGGCGGCGGTCGCCTGGACCGCGAGCGACGACCCCCTGCGCCGGGCCTTCGCGGTGGACGTCCTGGCCCGGCTCGGCCGCGGCGAGGACGCGGGTGAGGGTGAGGGTGAGGAGGGCGGTGACGGCACCCGGCGGCCCGCGCGGGAGCGGATGCCGTTCGCGGGGCGGGCGTGGCCGGTGTTGCGGGAGGTGGCGCGGGAGGCGCGGGAGGCGGAGCTGGTGGTGGCCGTCGTGGCCGCGCTCGGGCAGCTCGGGGACCCGGCCGCGTTGCCCGAGATCCTCCGGCACGCGGCGCACCCGGACGCCGGGGTACGGCGCGGGGTGGCCGTCGCGCTCACCGGGCTGGTACCGGCCGGGCACCGCGAGGGCGTGGAGGCGCTGATCAGGCTGAGCCGCGACGCGGAGGGCGAGGTGCGCGACTGGGCGACCCTGGCGCTCGCGGAGTTGCCGGACGACTCCCCCGCCCTGCGGGAGGCCCTGGCCGCCCGGCTGGACGACTCCGACGCGGACACGGCCGCCGAGGCCGCCCGGGGCCTGGCGATGCGTCAGGACGACCGTGCCCTGGAGGCGTTGGCACGCATCCTGGGCAGCGAGGCTCCGGGCGGTTCGGCGCGCGCCATCGCCGAGGCCGCGCTCGTGCACGTACGGGATGAGCGCAACAGGCGCCGCCTGGAGCACACGCTGCCGCGCGGCCGCTGACCCCGCGACGAAGGATCAGCGCAGCCGGAGCGCGCCCGGTGCCCGTTCCTCCATGATCTCCACGAGCTCGTCGAAGAGAGCAGGCCCGAGGGCGCGGCGCGAGACGTCGTGGTCGCGCCACTCGATGGTGAAGTCGCCGTCCTCGGGCGTGCCGAAACCTCCGCTCAGGCAGTCCGCGAACGCGTCGAGGTTGCGGCCGAAGTAGCCGCCGGGGCCGTTCACGGCTTCACCGATGGCCTGCCAGAAGTCGGCCGGTGCGGTGACCCGGCGGCCCTCGATGACGTAGACGCTCAACAGGTGTGGTCGACGAGGTCGAAGGACTCGTAGTGGTCGGCGGTGTAGTAGTCCTCCCGGTCGGCCTCGCCGGTGACGATGCGGCGGGCGCCGCGCGTGTCCGAGCCGGGGGTGATGACCGTGTACTCGTGGTAGTAGCCGGTGGTCCGGCTCGGCAGGATGCCTTCGCGGTTCTGGAAGACGGTGTCGTCCTGGGGGAAGGGGTAGGGGCCGTCGCTCTCGATGAGGCGCAGGGTGTCGTGTGCCTGCGAGGGCAGATCGGAGTAACAGATGTCGCCGACGGCGGCGGCCGTGGTGGGGACAGCGGCCGCCGGGCCGACGAGCAGGGTGGACAGCAGCGCGGCCGCGCCGCCGAGCAGGGTGAACCGTGGGGGGATTCGCATACGCCGATGATGACGCGTGTAGATGTGGTCACGTCAACGCCAAGTCCGTTGTGTTTCCCGGATGTTGACGTGTCCGACACTTACGGGGTGAGACGGTGAACGTCACCTTCGTACGCGGTCGCCGTCACGCCCCCGTACACCGCCGCGGCCCGCTCCGTCGCCGCCTCGCGGGTGAGGGTGGGGCCGGCGTGGGTGACCAGAAGGCGCTTCACGCGCGCGTGCCGGGCGAGCCGCCCGGCGTCCTCGGGGGTGAGGTGGACCTGCTCGCCCTCCCCCGCCGCCCGGTCGATGTCGGCCTCGCAGAGCAGCAGGCCGGCCCCGTCGGCGAGTTCGGCCAGCGCGGGGCAGGGCCCGCTGTCGCCGGAGTACGCGAGGACGGCACCGTCGCAGTCGGCGCGCAGCCCGTACGCCTCGGTGTCGTGCCGGACGGACCGGGCGGTCAGGCGCAGGTCACCGTGGCGGGCCTCGTGGCCGTCGTGCAGGTCGCGGAAGTCGAACACCGGGGGCAGGGAGGCCGGGTCGGGCCGCCCGAGGAAGCCGGCGATCCGGCGGGCGCAGCCGGGCGGGGCGTATACGGGGACGGGGGCGGGCGGGGTGAGGCCGCCGTAGGCGAAGGCGTACAGGGCGGCGAGGAGGTCCGCGCTGTGGTCGGCGTGCAGGTGGGAGATCCAGACGGCGTCGAGCCGGGCGGGGTCGGTGTACCGCTGGAGCTCCCCGAACGTGCCCGGTCCCGCGTCGACCCACACCTGGGCGCCGCCTCCGGTGAGCAGGTACCCGGAGCAGGGGCGTCCGGGTGCGGGGTGCGGGGAGGCGGTGCCGAGGACGGTGAGCGCGAGGGCCATGCGGACGAGGGTAAGGAGGAGGCTGGGCCGGTGTACTACTGGGCCCCGTACACCGGTTGCGGGGGTTCGGCGCGGGCGAGCAGTTCACGGGCGGCCTCGCCCGCTTCGGCCGGGGTCCAGCGGGCCGCCTTGTCGGCGGTGGGGCCGGGGCGCCAGCCCTCCATGACGGTGATGCGGCCCGCCTCCGCCTCGAAGACCCGGCCGGTGACGCCCTCGCTGGGCTCGCCGGAGCCGAGCCAGACGACGAGCGGGGAGACGTTCTCCGGGGCCATGGCGTCGAACCCGCCGTCGCGGGGGGCGGCCATGGTGGCGGCGAAGGTCCGTTCCGTCATGCGGGTGCGGGCGGCCGGGGCGATGGCGTTGACCTGGACGCCGTAGCGGGCGAGTTCGGCGGCCGCGACGAGCGTGAGGGCGAGGACGCCGGCCTTGGCGGCGGCGTAGTTGCCCTGGCCGACGCTGCCCAGGAGCCCGGCGCCGGAGCTGGTGTTGACGACCCGCGCCTGGGGCGTGCGGCCCGCCTTGGCCTCGGCGCGCCAGTGGGCGGCGGCGTGCCGGAGGGGCAGGAAGTGGCCCTTGAGGTGGACGCGTATGACGGCGTCCCAGTCGTCCTCGCCGAGGTTGACGAGCATCCGGTCGCGCAGGAACCCCGCGTTGTTGACGAGCGTGTCGAGCCGCCCGAAGGCGTCGAGCGCGGTGGCGACGAGCGAGGCGGCGCCCTCGGTGGTGGCGACGTCGCCCCCGTGGGCGACGGCTTGCCCGCCCGCCGCCCGGATCTCGTCCACCACCCGCCGGGCGGGGCTGTCGGCCGCCGGGGTGCCGTCCAGGCCGACGCCCAGGTCGTTGACGACGACGTGGGCGCCCTCGGCGGCGAAGGCGAGCGCGTGGGCGCGGCCGAGGCCCCGGCCGGCGCCCGTGACGGCGACGATCCGGCCCGCGCAGCTCCCGGCACGTTCTTCTACGGTCATGTCAGGTCTCCTTGTTGGCGGTAGCGGCGTCCAGGAACGCGGGGCGTTCGCCGCCGCCGTGGACGAGGAGCGACGCCCCGGTGATGTAGGCGGCGCGGTCGGAGGCGAGGAAGACCGCCGCGTCGCCCACGTCCGACGGCTCGGCGAGCCGCCCGAGCGGGACGGTGCGGGCGACCGCCGCGACGCCGGTGTCGTCGCCGTAGTGCAGGTGGGCCAGCTCGGTGCGGACCATGCCGAGCGTCAGGGTGTTCACCCGTACCTCCGGCGCCCACTCCACGGCCATCGAACGGGCCAGGTTCTCCAGGCCCGCCTTGGCCGCGCCGTACGCCGCCGTGCCGGGCGAGGGGCGCGTCCCGCTCACGCTGCCGATCATGACGACCGAGCCCCGGACGGCACGCAGGTGCTCGTAGGCGGCGAGGGAGGCGGTCAGCGGGGCGAGCAGGTTCAGCCCCACCACGCGCGCGTGCTGCTCGGCGGTCCCTTCGGCCAGGGGGCGGTACGGCGTGCCGCCCGCGTTGTTCACGAGCACGTCCAGGCGGCCGTGTTCCGCCACCACGTCGGCGATGAACGCGCGTACGGCGGCCTGTTCGCGTAAGTCCACAGAAATGAACTCGGCCCGGCGGCCGGCCGCTTCGACGGGGCCCGGCGGCGGGCGGCGGGCGCAGACCACGACGTGCGCTCCCGCCGCGAGGAACGCCCGTGCGATGCCCGCGCCGACGCCGCGCGTGCCGCCGGTGACGACGGCGACCCTCCCGTCCAGGCCCCTCCCGTCCAGCTCCATCCGCTGCTACCTTCCTCATCACACAGCGCCTAACAAATGTTTGGTGGAAAGGTAGCTGATCCGCTCATGGGTGTCTCCACCACAAGCCCCGGCAAGGGCGTCACGCTCGTCGAAGTCGACTTCCCGCCCGTCAACGCCCTTCCCGTACGCGGCTGGTACGAGCTGGCCGACGCCGTGCGCGCCGCCGGGCGGGACCCGGACACACGCTGCGTCGTCCTCGCCGCCGCCGGGCGGGGCTTCAACGCGGGCGTCGACATCAAGGAGTTGCAGCGCGACACCCCGGACCGCAGAGCGCTCATCGGGGTGAACCGGGGCTGCGCGGAGGCGTTCTCGGCGGTGTACGAGTGCGAGGTGCCGGTCGTCGCGGCCGTGCACGGCTTCTGCCTCGGCGGCGGCATCGGGCTCGTCGGCAACGCGGACGCGATCGTGGCCTCCGACGACGCCACCTTCGGGCTGCCGGAGCTGGACCGGGGCGCGCTCGGCGCCGCCACCCACCTGGCCCGGCTGGTCCCCCAGCACCTGATGCGGGCGCTGTACTACACCTCCCGCACCGCCACCGCCGCCGAGCTGCACGCCCACGGGTCGGTGTGGCGGGTCGTGCCGGCAGCAGAACTACGGGGCGCCGCCCTGGAGCTGGCCCGGGAGATCGCCCGCAAGGACGGCACCCTGCTGCGGCTCGCCAAGGCGGCCATCAACGGCATCGACCCCGTCGACGTACGCCGCAGCTACCGCTTCGAGCAGGGCTTCACCTTCGAGGCGAGCCTGAGCGGGGCCGCCGACCGCGTACGCGACAGCTTCGGGAAGGGCCGGGCGACGCCGTGACCGACAAGACGATGACACCCGACGAGGCCGTCGCGAGGCTGCGCAGCGGCATGACGATCGGCATCGGCGGCTGGGGCTCGCGCCGCAAGCCCATGGCCCTGGTGCGCGCACTGCTCCGGTCGGAGATCACCGATCTGACGGTCGTGTCGTACGGCGGTCCCGACGTCGGGCTGCTCGCCGCCGCCGGCCGTATCCGCAGGCTCGTCACCGCCTTCGCCACCCTGGACTCGATCCCCCTGGAGCCGCACTTCCGGGCGGCCCGCGAGCGCGGCGCCTTCGAACTGACGGAGTACGACGAGGCCATGGTCATGTGGGGCCTGCGGGCCGCCGCCCACCGGCTGCCCTTCCTCCCCGTGCGCGCGGGGCTCGGCTCCGACGTCATGCGGGTGAACCCCGCCCTTCGTACCGTGCGCTCCCCGTACGAGGACGGCGAGGAGCTCGTCGCCGTGCCCGCGCTGCGCATGGACGCCGCCCTCGTGCACGTCAACCGCGCCGACCGGCTCGGCAACGGCCAGTACCTGGGCCCCGACCCCTACTTCGACGACCTGTTCTGCCAGGCCGCCGACACCGCGTACGTCTCGTGCGAACGGCTCGTCGGGACCGCCGAGCTGACGAAGGGCGCCGCCCCGCAGACGCTGCTGATCCAGCGCCAGTACGTCACCGGGGTCGTCGAGACGCCGAACGGCGCCCACTTCACCTCCTGCGCCCCCGACCACGGGCGCGACGAGGCGTTCCAGAAGCTGTACGCGACGACGCCCTGGCCCGAGTTCGCCGGCCGATTCCTGTCGGGCGGCAGCGAACGCGCGTACCAGGCGGCCGTCCAGGCGTGGCGGGAGGAGCAGCGATGACCGTGTCCCGTGACTCCCGTGCCTCCCGTGCCTCCCGTGCCGAGTACTGCGTCGTCGCGTGCGCCGAGGCCTGGCGCGGCGACGGCGAGGTCCTCGCGAGCCCCATGGGCCTGATCCCCTCGCTCGGTGCCCGGCTCGCCCGGCTCACCTTCTCCCCCGACCTGCTCCTCACCGACGGCGAGGCGATGCTGGTCCGCCCCGACGGCACCGTCGAGGGCTGGCTGCCGTACCGCCGCCACCTCGCGCTGGTCACCGGTGGCAGGCGGCACGTGATGATGGGCGCGAGCCAGCTCGACCGGTACGGCAACCAGAACATCTCCTGCATCGGCGACTGGGCCCGGCCCGCCCGCCAGCTCCTCGGTGTGCGGGGCGCGCCCGTCAACACCCTCAACAACCCCACCAGTTACTGGGTGCCGCGCCACTCCCGCCGCGTGTTCGTCGAGCGCGTCGACATGGTGTGCGGGGTCGGGTACGACCGGGCGGCCGCCACCGGAGCCCGCTTCCACCGCATCCCGCGCGTGGTCAGCGACCTCGGGGTCTTCGACTTCGCCACGCCCGACCGCTCCATGCGGCTGGTCTCCGTCCACCCGGGCGTCACCGTCGAGGAGGTCCGGGCGGCGACCGGCTTCCCGCTCGCGGTCGCCGACGACGTCCCGTACACCCGCGAACCGGCCGCCGAGGAGCTCCGGCTGATCCGCGAGGTGCTGGATCCCAGCGGTACGCGGGACCGCGAGGTGACGGCCTGATGGACACCGCGCTGACCAAGCTGACGGGCGTGCGGTACCCCATCGTCCAGACCGGCATGGGGTGGGTCGCCGGGCCGCGCCTGGTCACGGCCACCGCCCGCGCGGGCGCGCTCGGCATCCTGGCCTCCGCCACCATGACCACCGGCGAGCTGCGGGCGGCCGTCCGTGAGGTCAAGTCCCGCACGGACGCGCCGTTCGGCGTCAATCTGCGGGCGGACGCGGCCGATGCCCGGGAGCGGGTGCGGATCATCGTGGAGGAGGGCGTACGGGTCGCCTCGTTCGCGCTGGCGCCCTCGCGGGAGCTGATCGCCGAGCTGAAGGACGCGGGCGTGGTGGTCATCCCGTCCGTCGGCGCCCGCCGCCACGCCGAGAAGGTGGCGGCGTGGGGCGCGGACGCGGTGATCGCGCAGGGCGCCGAGGGCGGCGGGCACACCGGTGAGGTGGCCACGTCCGTGCTGCTGCCCCAGGTCGTGGACGCCGTGGACGTCCCGGTCGTCGCGGCGGGCGGGTTCCACGACGGGCGCGGGCTGGTGGCGGCGCTGGCGTACGGAGCGGCGGGCATCGCCATGGGCACCCGCTTCCTGCTGACTTCCGACTCGCCCGTCCCCGGCCCGGTGAAGGCCGCCTACCTGGCGGCGACGGTCCGGGACGTCACGGTGACGACCGCCGTCGACGGGCTGCCGCACCGCATGCTGCGTACCGACTTCGTCGCCGCCCTCGAACGCGCGGGCCGCGTGAGGGCGTTGGCGGAGGCGGTACGGCGGGCCGCCCGGTTCCGGAAACTGTCCGGCCTGTCGTGGGCGCGGATGGTCCGGGACGGGCGGGCCATGAAGCGCGGCAAGGACCTGTCGTGGAGCCAGGTCCTGCTCGCCGCGAACACGCCCGTGCTGTTGCGGGCGTCCATGGTCGAGGGCCGCACCGACCTCGGCGTGATGGCCTCGGGGCAGGTCGCGGGGGTGATCGAGGACCTTCCGAGCTGCGAGGACCTCGTCCGGCGCGTCATGTCCGAGGCACAGCACGTGCTCCGCTCCCTGCCCTCTCCCGAAGGAGCCGGTCCATGACCCTGACGAGACGCACACTCCTCACCACCGCGACGACGGCCGCGTTCCTCGCGGCCACGGGAACCGCCAAGGCGGGCACCACCGGCCGCCACATCCCCCTCCAGGGCGCGGTCAACGTCCGCGACCTGGGCGGTCACCTCACCTACGACGGCGAGACGGTACGCCCCGGCCTGGTCTACCGGGCCGACGGGCTGAGCAGGCTCACCGACACCGACGTGGCCACGCTCTCCGGCCTCCGCCTGGCGAAGGTCATCGACTTCCGCATCCCGCTGGAGGTCCAGTACGACGGGGCCGACCGCCTCCCGGACGGCCTCACGCCCGTCTCCCGCCCGGTCACCGACAACGGGCTGTACGCGCGGCTGCGCACCGCGATCGGGTCGGCCGACCCGGTCCGGCAGGAGGAGATGCTGGGCGGCGGCAAGGCGGCCGCGTTCATGCGGGACGTGTACCGCACCTTCGTCACCAGCGCCGACAACCGGGCGCAGTTCGGCGCCACGCTCCGGGACATCGCGGCCGCGCGCCGGGCCCCGCTGCTCTACCACTGCACGGCCGGCAAGGACCGCACCGGCTGGACGAGCTGGCTGCTGCTGACCGCGCTCGGCGTACCCGAGCGGACGGCCGTGGCCGACTACCTGGCGTCGAACACCTTCCGCGCCACGTACGACGCCGCGCTGCGGGCGTACCTGAAGCAGGCGGGGCTGATGCAGAACCCCGACCTGCTCATTCCGTTGCAGGAGGTGCGGACGGAGTACCTGGACGCGGCGCTGGCGGCCGCGTCGGAGGTGTACGGCGGCCTGTACCGGTACCTGACCGCGGGGCTGGGCCTGGACCACCGCACACTCGCGGCGCTCCGGGCCCAGCTCGTGGGCTGAGCGGTCGGGGACCGGTCCCGGCCTAGGCGGCGGTGCGGCGGCCGCCGCGCCCGGTCGGGCGACCCGCGCCCGTGCCGGTGGTGCCGCCGCCGGTGGTGGCGCGCCGGCGACGCGGTGCGCCCGCCTGGGTGCTCGCGCCGGCGGCCGTCGCCGCACCGGTGCCGGTGCCGCCGCCCTGGCCGCTGCGCCGGGGGCGGCGGCGCCGTCCGGGCTTGCCGGAGGTCTGCGCGGCGGGCTGGGCCGGCTGCGGGACCTCGATGGTGACCGGTATGCCGGACGGTTCGCGGGCGCCGGTGAGCCGGGCCAGTTCCTCGTCGGACGACTTGACGCGGGCGGCGCGCGGGGTGATGCCCGCGTGGGACATCAGCTTGGTCATGTCGCGCTTCTGCTCGGGCAGGACGAGCGTGACGACGCTGCCGGACTCGCCCGCGCGGGCGGTACGGCCGCCTCGGTGCAGGTAGTCCTTGTGGTCGGTGGGCGGGTCGACGTTCACGACGAGGTCGAGGTCGTCGACGTGGATGCCCCGGGCCGCCACGTTGGTCGCGACGAGCGCGGTGACCTGACCGTTCTTGAACTGGTCCAGGGTCCGGTTGCGCTGCGGCTGCGAACGCCCGCCGTGCAGGCCGGCGGCCCGTACGCCGCTGGCGAGGAGCCGCTTGACCAGCCGGTCCACGGAGCGCTTGGTGTCCAGGAAGAGGATCACCCGGCCGTCGCGCGCCGCGATGCGCGCGGTGACGGCCTTCTTGTCGGTCTCGTCGGCGACGTACAGGACGTGGTGCTCCATGGTGGAGACCGCGCCCGCCGACGGGTCGACCGAGTGGACGACGGGGTCGGTGAGGAACATCCGCACCAGCCGGTCGATGTTCTGGTCGAGCGTGGCGGAGAACAGCATGCGCTGCCCGTCCGGCTCGACCTGCTTCAGCAGCGCGGTGACCTGCGGGAGGAAGCCCATGTCGGCCATCTGGTCGGCCTCGTCCAGGACGGTGACCGACACCTGGTCGATGCGGCAGTCGCCGCGCTCGATGAGGTCCTTGAGGCGGCCGGGGGTGGCGACCAGGATCTCGGCGCCGCGCCGCAGCGCACCGGCCTGCCGGGTGATCGACATGCCGCCGACGACGGTGGCGATCCGGAGCTGCACGGAGGTCGCGTACGGGGTGAGGGCGTCGGTCACCTGCTGTGCCAGCTCGCGCGTGGGGACCAGGACCATGCCGAGCGGGGCCTTCGGCTCGGCGCGCCGGCCGGCCGTGCGGGCGAGCAGGGCGAGGCCGAAGGCGAGGGTCTTGCCGGAGCCGGTGCGGCCCCGGCCGAGGATGTCGCGGCCCGCGAGCGAGTTCGGCAGGGTGGCGGCCTGGATGGGGAACGGCTCGGTGACGCCCTGGGCGGTGAGCGTCTTGAGGAGGGCGGCCGGCATGTCGAGGTCGTCGAAGGCCGCGACCGGGGGCAGCGCGGGGGTGGCGGTTTCCGGCAGGGTGAATTCGCGCGGGGGCGCGACGGTGGCGCGGTTGCCCGTGCCGCGGGCGGGCGCCTTGCCGTTTCCGGCCGTCCTGCCGTTTCCGGCTGCCCTGCCGTTTCCGGAGCGCGCGGAATTCGCGTTCCCGGAGCGCGCGGGGCGCTTACGGGCGGGGCGTTCGGGTCGAGTCGTCGTCATACATTTGCCTTCCTTGGCCTGAGCAGGCCTGTGCAGGGCCTGAGCACAGCACAAGCCGGGACCCGCACCTGCGACTGCATGGTGCGGGTCCCGGCTGCGAGATACCGGTGCTGTGTGTCCGGTGATCAGGCGGGGAGGATGTTCTCCGCCTGCGGGCCCTTCTGGCCCTGCGTGACGTCGAAGGTCACCTTCTGGCCTTCCTGGAGCTCACGGAAGCCCGAGGTGGCGATGTTGGAGTAGTGGGCGAAGACGTCGGCGCCGCCGCCGTCCTGCTCGATGAAGCCGAAGCCCTTTTCCGAGTTGAACCACTTCACGGTACCGGTGGCCATAATTATCTCCTGATGGTGTCGGGGCCCCATCCGGAGAAAGCCGGTAAAACAATAATGCGCCTGAGGAACATTCCCGTCAGGCGCACATAAAGTTCATGGGTACCAAAACTGCAACGTGGACAACCGTAGCACACCACCCCGGCGGGCCGTCCGCAACCAGGCACGCTGGAGCCTCGCTACAGCCGCTCGATGATCGTCACGTTGGCCTGGCCGCCGCCCTCGCACATCGTTTGGAGCCCGAACCGCCCGCCGGTGCGCTCCAGTTCGTGCAGGAGCGTGGTCATGAGGCGGACGCCCGTGGCGCCCAAGGGGTGGCCGAGGGCTATGGCGCCGCCGTTGACGTTCACCCGGTCGGGGTCGGCGCCCGTTTCGGTGAGCCAGGCGAGGACGACGGGGGCGAACGCCTCGTTGATCTCGACGAGGTCGATGTCGCCGATGGTCATGCCGGTCTTCTTCAGGGCGTGCGCGGTCGCCGGGATGGGCGCCGTCAGCATGCGGATGGGGTCCTCGCCGCGTACCGACAGGTGGTGGACGCGGGCCCGGGACGTGAGCCCGTGCGCGGCGACGGCCCGCTCGCTCGCCAGCAGCATCGCCGCCGCCCCGTCGGAGACCTGGGAGGAGCAGGCGGCGGTGACGGTGCCGCCCTCCAGGACGGGCTTCAGCCCGGCCATCTTCTCCAGGCCGGTGTCGCGGCGCGGGCCCTCGTCCGCCGTGACCGCCCCGTAGGCCACCGTCTCGCGGGCGAAGCGCCCCTCGTCGGTCGCGCGGACCGCCCGCCGGTGCGAGCGCAGCGCGTACTCCTCCTGGTCCGCCCGCGTGATGCCCCACTGCCGCGCGATCATCTCCGCCCCGGTGAACTGGTTGACCGGCGCGTCGCCGTACCGGGCGCGCCAGCCCTCCGAGCCGGCGAAGGGGCCCTCGGTGAGGCCGAGGGGGACGGCGGCCTGCCGGGAGGCGTACGCGATCGGGACCATCGTCATGTTCTGGGTGCCGCCCGCCACGACCAGGTCCTGGGTGCCGGACATGACCGCCTGGGCGGCGAAGTGCACGGCCTGCTGGGAGGAGCCGCACTGGCGGTCGACGGTGACGCCGGGCACCTCCTCCGGCAGCCCGGCGGCCAGCCATGCCGTGCGGGCGATGTCGCCGGCCTGGGGGCCGACCGTGTCCAGGCAGCCGAACACGACGTCGTCGACGGCCGCCGGGTCGACGCCCGAGCGGTCGACGA
This sequence comes from Streptomyces sp. NPDC049837, assembly GCF_040674455.1. Lineage (NCBI taxonomy): Bacteria > Bacillati > Actinomycetota > Actinomycetes > Kitasatosporales > Streptomycetaceae > Streptomyces > Streptomyces sp. NPDC049837. Next base: position 271,144 of record NZ_JBFAMP010000008.1, read on the forward strand.
GCGCCTTCAGGACGTGGGCGCCCAGGTCGGCGGGGTGGACGGCGCCGAGGCCGCCTCCGCGCCGGCCGACGGGGGTGCGTACCGCTTCGACGATGTAGGCCTCACCCATCAGACTTCCTCTCAGGTTCGTACGGCGATACCGTCCAGCACCATCGACAGGTACTGGCGGGCGATCTCCTCCGGGCTGTGCAGGCCCCCCGGCCGGTACCAGGACGCCGCCACCCAGACGGTGTCGCGCACGAACCGGTAGGTGAGCCGGACGTCCAGGTCGGCGCGGAAGACCCTGGCGGCGACGCCGCGCTCCAGCGTCCCGAGCCACGCCTTCTCGAACTTCACCTGGGAGTCGGAGAGGTACTGGAAGCGCGGCTGGGTGGCGAGGTGGCGCCATTCCTTCTGGTAGATGGCGACGGCGGCGCGGTGGCGGTCGATCTCGCGGAACGATTCGGTGACGAGCGCCTCGATGGTCTCGCGCGGCCCGAGTCCGGCGGCGAGGACGGCGTCGTACCCGGTCCACAGCTCGTCGAGGAAGTCGGACAGGATCTCGTCGACCATCGATTCCTTGGAATCGAAGTGGTAGTAGAGGCTGCCGGCGAGCATGCCGGCCTCGTCGGCGATCTTCCGGACGGTGGTGGCGTTGTAGCCGTGCGCGGCGAACACCTCCGCCGCCGTGGCGAGGAGTTCGGCGCGCCGTTCGGGGGCGGGGGCGGTCACCTGGGGCTTCTTCGTCTGCTTCGGCACGGGGACATTGTGGTCCTAGGCGTGCTGGCTGCTGACGGACACGGTCTCGCCGGTCATGTACGAGGAGTAGCCGCTGGCCAGGAAGACGATGACGTTGGCGACCTCCCACGGCTCGGCGTACCGCCCGAACGCCTCCCGCTCGGTCAGCTCCTCCAGCAGTTCGGCGGAGGTGACCTTCACCAGGTGCGGGTGCATGGCGAGGCTCGGCGCGACGGCGTTGACGCGGACGCCGTACGGGGCGGCTTCGAGTGCCGCGCAGCGGGTGAGCGCCATGACGCCCGCCTTGGCGGCGGCGTAGTGGGCCTGGCCCGCCTGGGCGCGCCAGCCGACGACGGAGGCGTTGTTGACGACGACGCCGCCGCTGTCCTGTTCGCGGAGGAGCCTGAGCGCCGCCCTGGTGCACCGGAACGTCCCGTTCAGCGTCACGTCCAGGACCCGGTTCCACTGCTCGTCGGTCATGTCGGCGAGGTGCGCGGTGCCGCCGAGGCCGGCGTTGTTGACGACCACGTCGAGTGCGCCGTGGAGCCGTACCGCCTCCGCGAACAGCGCCTGCACCTGGGCCTCTTCGGTGACGTCGCAGGGCTGGGCGGCGACGGCCGGCGGCCCGAACTCCTCCGCCAGCGCCCGCTCGGTCTCCTTCAGGCGCCGGGTGTGCGCGTCGCTGATGAGGACCCGTGCGCCCTCCTCCAGGAAGCGGCGTGCGGTGGCGCCGCCGATCCCGGCTCCGGCGGCGGCCGTGATGACGGCGGTACGTCCGGCCAGCAGGCCGTGAGCGGGGACGTACTCGACGCTCTTCATGGCCGTACGCTAACCTGCCAAACGCTTGTTAGGGAAGGGGAGCGCCGTGGACGAGTCCCTCGAAGCCTTCCGGGCCGAGGCCCGCGCCTGGCTGACCGCGCACGTACCGCCCGAGCCGCTGCCGTCGCTGGAGACGGCGGAGGGCTTCGAGGCGCACCGCGCGTGGGAGGCGGAGCTGCACGCGGGGGGCTGGTCGGTGGTCACCTGGCCCGAGCGGTACGGCGGGCGGGGCGTGGACCTGTTCCACTGGCTGGCCTTCGAGGAGGAGTACTGGGCGGCGGGCGCGCCCGGCCGGGTCTCGCAGAACGGCATCAGCCTGCTCGCCCCGACCCTCTTCGACCACGGCACGGACGAGCAGCGGGACCGCGTCCTGCCGTCGATGGCGAGCGGCGGGACGGTCTGGGCCCAGGCCTGGTCCGAGCCCGAGGCGGGCTCCGACCTCGCCTCCTTGCGTTCCCGGGCGGTCCGCACGGACGGCGGCTGGCTGCTGCACGGGCAGAAGACCTGGTCGTCGCGGGCCGCGTTCGCCGACCGGGCGTTCGGGATATTCCGTACGGACCCGGCGGCGGCCAGGCCGCACCAGGGCCTGTCGTACCTGATGTTCGGGCTGCGGGAGCCGGGGGTAACCGTGCGGCCGATTCCCCGGCTGGATGGGAAGCCGGCGTTCGCCGAGCTGTTCCTGGACGGGGTGTTCGTGCCGGACGAGGACGTGATCGGCGCGCCCGGGGACGGCTGGCGGATCGCGATGGCGGCGACCGGCAACGAGCGCGGTCTGATGCTGCGCTCCCCCGGCCGCTTCCTGGCGTCCGCCGGCCGGCTGGTGAAGCTGTGGCGGGAGCGCGGGCGGGACCCGGGCGTGCGCGACCGGGTGGCGGACGCGGTGATCGGGGCGCGGGCGTACCAGCTCTTCACCGAGCTCGCCGCGTCCGCCGGCCCGGTGGGCGCGGAATCCAGCCTGAACAAGGTCTTCTGGTCGGAGTACGACATCGCCCTGCACGAGACGGCGCTCGACCTGCTCGGCGACGAGGGCGAGTTCGACGGCCCGTGGCCGGAGGGGTACACCTTCGCGCTCGCCGGACCCATCTACGCCGGGACGAACGAGATCCAGCGGGACATCATCGCCGAGCGGCTGCTCGGCCTGCCGAAGGGCCGCCGCTGATGCCACTTCACCTCACCGAGCAGCACCGGGACTTCGCCCGGTCGCTGGACGCCATGCTGACCGCCTCGGACACCCCGTCGGCGGTACGGGCGTGGGCGGCCGGGGACCCTGTCCCGGGGCGGGCGCTGCGGGCGCGGCTGGCGGAGGCGGGGGTGTTCGCCCTGGCGGTGCCGGAGGCGTACGAGGGCGGGCTGGGCGTGCTGCCGCTGGAGGTGGCGCTGGCGTTCGTGGAGCTGGGGCGGCACGCGGTGCCCGGGCCGGTGGTGGAGACGGTCGCGGTGGCGGCGCTGCTGGACCGGCTGGGCGACGGCGGGCCCGCCAAGCGCCGGCTGCCGGGCATCGCCGCCGGCGAGCTGTCGGCCACCCTGGCGGTGGGGTCCGGGTACGCCCTGGACGCCGACACGGCCGACCTGGTCCTGGTGGTGGCGGGCGACGAGCTGCGGGTGGCCCCCGGGCACGGTCCGGTGCGGGTGGGCGCCGATCCGGCGCGGCGGCTCGCGCGGCCGGCGCCCGGCGGGGAGGTCCTCGCGGCGGGGCCGCACGTGGTGGAGGCGGCACGGTACGCGGCGCGGTGGGCGGCCCTGGCGACGGCCGCGCAGGCGCTGGGCGTCGGGTACGCGCTGCTGGACCGGACGGTGGCGTACGTGAGGCAGCGCACCCAGTTCGGGGCGGCGATCGGCTCGTTCCAGGCGGTCAAGCACCGGCTGGCGGACACCCTGCTGGCGCTGGAGTTCGCCCGGCCGCTGCTGTACGGGGCGGCGCTGTCCCTGCGTACCCCCGACGTCGCCGCCGCCAAGGTGACGGCCGGGGAGGCGGCGTACGGGGCCGCCCGCACCGCGCTCCAACTGCACGGCGCCATCGGCTACACCGAGGAGCTCGACCTGGCGCTCTGGCTGCGCAAGGCGCGCCCCCTGCGGGACGCGTGGGGCACGCCCGCGTGGTGCCGGGCGCGGGTGCTGGACGGTGACGCCCAGGCCACGCGTACGGCCCGCCGGGTGGACCGGCGGGCCGTCGGTGCCGGAAATGACCGGGTCAGGTGAGCCAGCTACCGGCGGCACACCCGGAGGCGTTCACCCACCGGTGGGAGCCGATGTTGTTGAGCACCCGGCCACCGTTGTTGGTGTAGTAGTTGTCGGACAGGTCGTCGGCATACAGCTCGTACGGCGAGAGGCAGACGTAGCCGTACTCGTAGCGGTAGCCGCTGGTGCGGTAGAAGGCGACGACGTCCAGGTTGCCGACGTAGCCGCTGTTCATCACGGACTTGGGCTGGCTGTACTCCGTGCCGGTGAAGGCGCCGGAGCTGTCGCCCCAGGCGTAGTCGTCGCCCGGGGTCGCTCCCAGCAGCGTGCCCGTGCAGTCGTAGCCGTTCCAGGCGCGGACCATCCCGTCACGGCCGTGCTGGTTCCAGTCGTAGTCGCAGTAGGCGCCCTGGGCCGCCGCCTGGGCGGACGTGGGGACCGCGACGCCGAAGGCCGCCAGGCCCAGGGCTGCGAGGGCTGTGCCCAACTTGCGCATCGTTCACTCCTTTTGTCGGCCTCGTCGGAGGCATGCCGGATCCACGGACGACGACCGTGGACGTCTGGGGGCGCGCTCAGGCGCGGGGGGCGACGAGCTTCGCCGCCTGGGCCAGCGCCCGGAGCCGCAGCCGGGCGTAGGTGTCGAGCGCCTCGCCGTACTGGCCGCGCAGCGCGTTGACGTACTGGGTCTCCAGCTCCTTGCCGATGACCCTCAAGCGGCTGTCCCTGGCGCACGTCGCGTCGGCGACGGCGAGCTTCCGCTCGGCTTCGAAGGAGGCGGGTTGTGCTTGGCGGGCCTCGGCCGGGTTCTTGTAGGGGTGGCCCGCCCGTTCCATGCACGCCGACCAGTCCGCCAGGGCCGCGGTGAAGCGCCGGTCGGCCATCACCTTGGGGACGTAGAGCGGCTGGAGGCTCATGGCGGTCTTCTCCGCCCGGAACCAGGCCTTGGGGTCCCCGTACAGGTGCTTCTCGGACTCGGCCACGCACCCGCCCACCCGTTTGCGGACCGTTCCGCCGGTGGGCAGCTCGGCCGTCAGCTCGGGCGCGTCCACCCCTTCGTCCAGGGCCTTGTCGTACGCCGCACGGCGCTCGGCCGGGAGGCCCTGGCGGTGGGCGAGGTTGGGGTTGGCGCGCTTGGCCTGTTCGTGCTTCGCCCGGATGCGGCTGCCGTAGCCGTGCGCGCGGGCCCAGTCGACGTCGTCCGACACGTAGCCGAACGTGCGGCTCTCCTCCAGGCTCAGCCGCTCGGCCTCGTGGTACGTGAAGCCCTCGCGGGCCATGCAGTCCTTGATCAGCCGCTGCTGGGCGTCCGCGACGCGGAGCTGTTCGGCCTCGGTGAGCGGCCGGAGGCCGGCCGGCGCCGGGGTGGCGGCCGCGTTCCGGGCGCCCGGTGCGTTCCGCGGGTGCGGTGTGTCGCCCGTGCACCCCGTCACCAGGGTCGCCACGACGGTGGCCAGCACCGCCGCGGCGACCCGGGCAGACGTCCGCTTCATACCGATGCTCCCCCGTTGCTTCGGTACCTCTCTCCTACGGGGCAGACACTAGGGGCGGGGGCGGCCCGCCGGTCCTGACGGATGTCAGTACCGCCGTGGCCTGAGGTGATGCGGCCGCGCGCAGGCAGTCGCTATTGTCATGCCCCCGTGACGACCGTGACTGTCCAGCTCCCCGAACCGGCGCCCCGGCACTCGGACGAGCCGCCGCCCAAGCCCCGCCTTCTTCATATGAGCCCGGGCCAGAGCGCCGACTTCGGCCGGGGTACGCCCGGAGCCCCGCTCCCCATTCCCCTCGACGACCCCGGCGTCTCCCGGTACGCCGGGCAGATCACCGCCACCGAGGACTACTGGCGGCTGTCCAACTACAGCCTGGGCGCCACCTACGTCGTCGAGAACATGGAGGGTGGCGGTGAGCACATCAAGGTCGCACCCGGCCGGATCGGCGCCCCCGTGCCGTTCGAGCTGTCGCGGGTGATCCTGCCCGCGGCCGACGGCTCGGTGGGGTTCAAGGTGTTCGCGCCGCAGCACGCGTACCGGGAACCGGGCCGCGCCCCCGGCGCCGGCGAACCGACCACCACGCCCTTCTCCCTGGACCCCACGTCCAAGTACTTCCTGGTGCTGCTCGCCCTGTGCGAGCCGAGGCTGCGCCGCCCGTCGGACGCGGCGGTGCCGGGCGTGGGGGAGGTCGTCGAACGGCTGCGGCCCCTGCCGTCCTGCGCGGGGCTGACCCGGTCGGCCGTCAACTACCACATCGACTATCTCGTCACGGCCAAACTGCGGCTGCGCGAGGACCCCGACGAGCCGGCCACGGGCGGTGCCAAGCGGAGCCGGCTCGTCTCCCTGGCGCTCCGTTTCGACCTCGTGCGCGAAGAGCACCTGCGCCTCCTTCCCCCGCCCGTCAGACGCTGAACCGAAAGGCCCATCGAGGATGGACCCACACCGCAACGCCACCGGCCTCGACCTGCCCGAGGGGTACCGGATCGCCGACTGGGCCGTGACGGCCCTGCTCGGATCGGGGAGCTGGGGCACCGTCTACGCCGCCGAGCGGGCCGGCGGGGCGCCGGACCAGGTCGCCGTGAAGTTGCTCCGCACCGACCTGCTCACCCCCGGGCAGCGGGCGTCCATGGAGGAACTGATCCGGCAGGAGGTGCGGTTCAGCAGCGAGGCGAAACACCCGAACCTCATACGCACCCACACCGTGGTCGTCCTGCGCGACCCGGACCGGCCCGACCTCGACGGCGTCACCGCGCTGGTCATGGACCGGGCGGAACGCAGCCTCCACGACCTCATCGCGGCCGGCGAGCCGGGCGTGCCCGTCCCCGGCGCCGAGCGCGTCCTCGCCGGGGTCGCCACGGGGCTCGCCCACATGCACGCCCGTGGCTGGGTCCACGCGGACCTGAAACCCGCCAACATCCTGCTCGGCCCGGACGACGCCGTCCGGCTCGCCGACTTCGGGCTCACCGTGGAACTCGACGGCACCCACGCCTACATCCCGCCCATGGGCTCCCTCGACCACGTACCGCCCGAGTGGTGGTCCGAGCGGACCGGCGTCCACGGCACCGCCGTCCGGCAGACGGCCGACATCTGGGCCTTCGGTGTCCTGGCGCACCAGGTGCTGACCGGCGGGCTCCACCCCTTCCCGGGCACCACCGCGCGGGCCCGCGCCCTCGCCGCCCAGTCCTACGCCGCCGGTTCGGCGCAGCTCCGCCTCGACGACGGGTTGCGGCCGGAGTGGCGGGAGCTCATCGGCGCCTGCCTCGCCCCCGACCACGCCGCGCGGGCGGCGCTCGGCGCCGGGGAACTGGCCCGGCGCGCGCGGGACCTCCGGAAGGGTGCGCCCGCCCGGCCGCGCCCGAGACGTACGGCCCTGCTGCTGGGTTCGGGCCTCGGGCTGGCCGCCGTCACGGCCGCCACCCTGGCGCTGCTGCCCGACGGGAGGGACGACGGGAGGCACGAGGGGCCGGCCCCGCCCGCGAGGGCCACACCCGCGACCGGGACCGCGTCCGGTCCGCCCGGGGCCATTCCCCCGGACTCGGACGTGCCGGTCGCCCTGCGGGCGACCATCACGAACGCCGCCAAGCGCTGCACGGACCCGGAGGTCACGCCGGCGTTCCTCGCCGCCATGATCAAGGCCGAGAGCGGCTTCGACCCGCGGGCATCCCGGCCCGCGGCCGGGGAGTACGGCATCGCCATGTGGACGCCGTCGGTGTTCCAGGCGTGGGCCGTGGACGGCGACGGGGACGGCGACAAGGACCACATGTCCCCGCCCGACGCCATCGCGACCATGGCCGTGTTCACGTGCTGGCTCGACCAGCGGTTCAAGGACAACGGGCTGCGCGACAACCTGCCCGCGCTGATGGCCGCCGGCTACCGCACCAGCGACAAGACCGTGATCGAGGCCCGTGGCGTACCGGAACGCACCCGGCCCCATGTGGACGAGGTGCTCCGTTACTTGAAGGAGTACACACGCTGAGGTCGGGCATCAGAGCCCGAAGCCGAGTCCGGACACGGCACCGAATCCGAAGTACGGGTTGGCGGTGATGTACCGGGTCTCGCAGTGGTCGGCGGCGCCGGCCGACCGGCGGCACAGGGTCATCGTGACGCTTCGGATGCCGCTGGGGTCCGTGGCCCGGATGTCCCGGAAGTCGGCGGTCGTGCCGCAGCCGCGGGTGTTGTGCCGGTCGCCCAGCGAGCGCGTGGCGCCGGAGCCCGTCCGGACGGTGAGCGTGGCGTAGAGGGACTTGTCGTCGCACGTCTGGTCGGCGACGGCGAGCGTTCCGTCGCGGAAGGAGTGCTTGTCGACCCAGGTCACCTGGATACGGGTCCGGTCTCCCCAGCTAGCGGTGATGTCACCGCTGGAGGTGGTCGCCCAGCCCTGCCCGGCGGACCCCAGGGTGAGCGCGGTCGTGGCGGCGATGACGAAACCTGCACGGCGCATGTGAATGTCTCCTGTCCGGTGGCCTGCCCCGAGGTGCAGCACTACCCGGCGGGCGCGGCCGGTCACGAGGGGCCGGGCACAATCACACGGCCGGCTCAGCCCGTTCGGCCGAGCGTGACGACCGCCGCGTGCCCGTCCGTACGCACGGCCGTCCCGGGCGCGTCGCACAACACGGCGTCGTAGCGCCCCAGTTGGACGCCCGCCACCTCCGCCGGGCCGTCCAGGGCGACGACGAGCACCGTCGCGTCCGGCGGGGCCGCCACGGTCAGCTCGCCCCGCACCACCGCGACCGCCGCCCCGGCCGCCCCCCGCCGGTACATCACGTTCAGGTTGACGACCGGCCCGGCGAGGAGCCGCCCGTCGGTCGGGACGTCGCCGGGGAAGGGGCGGGGGACGTACCGCTCCGCGCGCAGGTGCCGTCCGCCGGTGTCGAGGTTCATGCCCGTGCCGTCGACGACGGTCAGGATGCGTTCCGTCCCGGGGAAGGCGGAGAACGGCCCGTCGGCGCGGACGTCGGCGAGGCTCACCCGCCAGTCGAAGCCCTCCAGGCCGGCGTCCCCGGGGTACGCGGCGATCTCGCGCGTGACGCCGCCGCCGTTCTTCCACGGCAGCGCCGTCCGCTCCGCCGCCCGCAGTACGGTGCTCATCGCACGATGCCCTGCGCGCGGGCGGCGGCGAGCCAGGCGGGGAACTCGGCGACCAGGCGGTCGTACAGCTCGGCGTCCGGGACACGGCGCGGGTCGGTGCCCGCGTGGAAGAAGCCCGCGTTGTCCACGCACCGCTTGCCCGGGACGGCCAGCTCGTCGAGCTTGCGCAGGAACTCGAACTGGCGGCTGCCCGGGTCGCCGAAGCCGATGAACTGCCAGAAGAGCGGCAGCCTGGCCGCCTTGCACAGGTAGCGTTCGGCGGCGAGCTTGTTGATCGGCCCGCCGTCCGTCTGGAAGACGACCAGCGCCGGGGCGGTGGCGCCGCTGTCGAGGTAGTGGTCGATGACCGCGTCCATGGCCAGGTGGTAGCTGGTCTTGCCCATGTGGCCGAGGCCCGCCACGATCCGGTCGATCCGGCCCTGGTGGTCGGCGAGCGCGATGTCGGTCTCGGCGTCGATGTCCGTGGAGAAGAAGACCACCGGCACGCGCCCGTCGTCGTCGAGGTTCGCCGACAGGCCCAGCACCCGGTCGGCGAGGGCCTGCACGCTGCCGTCCTTGTAGTACGGCTTCATCGACCCCGAGTAGTCGATGACCAGGTAGACCGCCGCCCGCTCGCCGCTCAGCCCGTGCTTGCGCAGGCTGACGCCCGCGCTCTTGTAGAGGCTGACCAGGGCCGGCGCGGTCTCTTCCATTTTCCGGAGGCTGATCGGCATGACGATCAGACTAGGCGACCGTCACAGCTCCTCCCCGAGCGGCAGCCGGCGCACCCCCGGCAGGAACTCGTCCAACTCCCCCGGCTGGAACCGGTACATGCCCACCACGTGCCAGAACTCCCCTGCCACGTTCCCCTCGTACTTGTAGCCACCGGACGGTGTCAGTGCCGCCCAGCCGCCCGGTACGCCGATGAGGGTGGCGCGCGGCGACGGGGCGCCGCCGTCGGCGGGGAGGTTCCACAGGCGGACCGTGCCGTCCTCGGCGCCGCTGGCCAGCGCCGTGCCGTCGGGGCTGAACGCGACCGACAGGACGCGGCCGGTGTGGCCGGTGAGTTCGGCGAGCCGGGCGCCGGTGTCGGCGTTCCACAGGACGACCGTGCGGTTGTCGCCGGCGGCGGCGATGACCGGGCGCGAGGGGTGCGCGGCGACCGTCCACAGCTTGCCCCCGCCCGCGCGCAGCCGGAGCCGGGGGCGGGCCTCGCCGTCGTGCCGGACGATGACGGTGCCGTCCCAGGAGGCGCTGGCGAGCCAGGCATCGCCGGGGCCGAAGGCGACGCCGTACACCCGGTCCTCGTGCCCGGACAGTTCGGCGATCAGCCGGCCCTCGCGCGCTTCCCAGAGCCGTACGCGACTGTCGTCGCAGCCGGTGGCGAGCAGGTCGCCGCCCGAGTTGCCGGCGCGGAACGCGATGGACCGCACCCGGCCCCGGTGCCGGTCGAGGGTGGCGATGCGGGCACCGGTGGAGCGGAACCAGAGGCGCACGGTGTCGTCGTCGTTGGCGGTCGCCAGCAGGTCGCCCGCGTGGTTGAACGCCTGGGCCCAGATGTGCTCGGTCTCGGCGTCCAGTTCGCGCAGGAACTCGCCGTCCTGGTTCCACAGGTAGACGCCGCCGTCGTTGCTGGCGGTGCCGAGGACCGGCCGGGCGGGGCTGAAGGCGGCCGAGACGAGCCGGTCGCCGCGCCCGGTGAGCTCCTCGGTGCGCGCGCCGGTGCGGGTGTCCCACAGCCGTACGGCGCCGTCGCTGCCGCAGGAGGCGAGGCGGGTGCCGTCGGCGCTGAACGTGACGCCGGTGACGCGCCGGCCGTGGCCGCGCAGGATGCGCTTGCCCTGGCCGGTGGCGGCCTCCCAGATCTGCGCGCCGCCGTCGTTGCCGACGGTCAGGAGCTGCGACTCGTACGGGTGGAAGGCGCACGCCCAGGCGGAGCCCCGGTGCGGGGTGGGCCGGCGGGCGTGGAGGGTGACGACGTGGCCCTGGCGGGGCGTGCTGGTGACCGTCCACAGCCGGACCGTGCCGTCGCTGTCGCAGCCGGCGAGCAGTTTGCCGTCGGCGCTGAACAGGACCTGGTACATCGCGCCGGGGCAGCGCTCCAGGCTGCCGAGCGGGGTGCCGACGACCGGGTCCCACAGCCGGACCTGCCCGTCGGTGCAGCCGCTGACCAGCAGCCGCCCGCCGGGGTGGAAGTCCAGGGTGTAGACGCGCCCGGTGTGCCCGGCGAACTCCTGCCGCAGCCGGCCCTCCGCCGCCTCCCAGACGCGTACCGCCCCGGCCCGGTCACCGGTGGCGATCAGCGTGCCGTCGGGGCTGTACCGCGCCCGGTAGACGGCGCCGCCGTGGCGGGGCAGCTCGCGCTCGCAGCGCCCGCTGTCCAGGGACCACATCCGTACGTCGGCGGCGGCGTCGCCCGTGACGAGGGTGTGCCCGTCGGGGCTGAAGACGGCGGTGTAGACGGGTGCGAGGTGGCCGGGCAGCCGGTGCACGGGCTCGCCGGTGGCCACGTCCCAGACGGTGACCAGCCCTTCGGCGTCACCGGTGGCGAGCCGGGTGCCGTCGGCGCTCAGCGTGACCGGCCACACCCCGTCGGGGTGGATGTCCAGGCGGTGGCGGCACTCGCCGGAGACGGGGTCCCAGAGGCGTACGACACCGTCGGAGCCGCCGCTGGCGATGACGCCGGGGGCGTGCTTGACGGCGTACACGCGCCCCTCGTGGCCCTGGAGGGTGCGCAGCGCGCGGCCGCCCGCGGTGTCGCAGACGAGGATGCCGCCGTCCTCGCTGCCGACGAGGAGGAGTTCGCCGTCGGGGCTGTACGCGATGGGTTCGGGGAGCCGGCCGGTGCGCATGCCGTAGCCGTAGGGGACGCCGACGGACGAGGGGCGGAAGCCGGCGTCGACGGGCATGCCGGGGGCGAGAGCCGCGGTGCGGAGTTCGGGTGCGGCGCGGGTGGTGTCGTCGACGACGGGGTCGATGAGGGCGGCGCGGTGCCATCGGCTGCCGGTGAGGCGGGCGTCGCGCAGGTCGGTGCGGGTGAGGCGGGCGCGGCGGAGGTCGGTGCCGGTGAGGTTCGCGCCGCGCAGGTCGGCCCGGTCGAGGCGGGCGCCGGTGAGGCGGGCGTCGGTGAGGTCGGCCTGCTGGAGGTTGGCGCCGACGAGGCGGGTGTCGGTGAGGTCGGCGCCGGTGAGGTCGACGCCGGAGAAGTCCCGGTGGGAGAGGTCCTCGCCGGCGAGGCGGGCGCCGCGCAGATCGGCGTGGGCGGGTACGCGGAGCCGGTCGCCGATGCGGACGGCGTTGGCGCGGGCGGTCTCGTCCGCCTCGGCGCGGCCGCCCAGGGTCTCCCGTACCCACTGGGCGCACCGTTCGTGGTCGGCCAGGTCGCAGAGGAACTCGACGGCGAGGCGGCTGAGGGCGCGGCCGTGGAGGAGCCCGTCGTCGCCGTGGTCGAGGCGGCGGGCGGCCTCGCGGGCGATCAGCCACTCCTCGACGGAGCCGTGGATGAAGTGGAACAGCCCGTCGTCGGTGCGGACGAGGAGGCTGCCGGCGCCGACGGCGTGGCCGAGTTCGAGGCTGGAGCGGGCGGTGTCGGTGAGGCGGCTGAGGGTGTCGGCGACGGCGTCGGTGAGCTCGTCCAGGCGCAGCGCTGTGCGGCCGGACTCCCACAGGCGCTGGGCCAGTGCGGTGACGGCGGCCCACAGTTCGGTGAGGGTGAGGCCGGGCGGGGAGCCGGGGCCCTTGCGGCCGCGGTCGGCCTCGTACTGGAGCCAGGAGGTGAAGATGTCCTCGTAGAGGCGGGCGGGGCTCAGCGCGCGGCCGGCTCCGGCGACGGCGCGCAGCCGGTCGGTGCCGAGCTGGGCGACGAAGGACAGCAGCCGGGGGTTGCGGCACAGGGTGAGCAGGTCGGGGATGTTCTGGAGGAGCTGGAAGCGGCGTGCGGCGGCGTCCTCGTCGCCGTAGCTCTTGGCGAGGTAGGCGCGGATCTGGTCGGGGGTGAAGCCCTGCACGGACAGGATGCGGCGCTGCGGCAGCAGGCCGACGCGTTCGCCGAGGGCGGTGAGGACCTGTTCGTGGGACTTGAAGTGCTGGGTGCGGCTGGAGACGACGATCTTGGCGTTGTCGACGGCGGCGTCGAGGAGGACCTGGAGGTGGTCGGCGGCGCGGTCGTAGCTGACGCGGTTGACCAGTTCGTCGAAGCCGTCGAAGAGGAGGACGACGCGGCCCTGGGCGAGCATGTAGCGCAGCGCGCGCAGGTCGATGGTGTCGACGCCGTTGCCGGCGAGGTGGGCGGCGACGAGCCCTTCGAGGCTGTGGGCGCGGTCGAGGGTGTTGAGCGGGATGAGCAGCGGGGTGAGGTGCGGGAGTTCCTCGGGGATGCGGCGGGCGAGCTCGCGCAGCGCGAAGGTCTTGCCGTGGCCGAAGTCGCCGAGGAGCAGGACGAACCGGCCGTGGTCGGCCTCCAGGAGCTCCAGCAGGTCTTCGACGAGGTTGTCGTGTTCGGCGCCGGCGTCGATGTCGGGGCGGTCGGCGTCGCGGTAGCGCTGGGGGAGGTAGCGGACGGGGGCGTAGCTGTCGCTGGCGAGGAGGCGGCCGGTCTGGGCGGCGACGTAGCCGCGCAGGTCGAGCAGGCCCTGGAATTCGAGGAAGCTGCGGACGCGGATGCCGTGGCGGACGGCGCGGTCGCGTAACGCCTGGCCGGGGGCGGGGCCGTCGTGGACGAGTTCGGCTTCGACGCCGGGGCCGGTGGCGTGGAGCTGGGCCAGGAACCGGTCGAGCTGGTCCTCGGTGGGGGTGCCGGGGTGGATGGCGATCCGGAGCTGGCGGACGACGCCCTCCTCGCGCCAGGTGACCATGAGCTGGGCCATGTCGCCGGGTGTGCGGCGGGGCACGTCGCGCAGCCGTACGCCGTCGCGGCGGGCCAGGCACACCTCTTTGACGCGCTCGGTGAGCGAGTCGGGGGGCTCGTCGAACGGGGTGTGCTCGTGGACGGGGTCGGGGTCGGCGGCGCTGGTGACGGGGACGTCGGCGGCGGGGAAGATCCGGCGGGCGCGGGGCCAGGTGCCGGGGAACGTCTCGGGTCCGGTGCGTCCGCGGTCGTACCAGCGGGTGATGCCGTCGGCGGCGATGCGCAGCAGTTGGAAGCGGGCGGGTGCGGCGGCGCCGAGGACGGGCAGGCCGGCGCCGGGGTCGGCACCGGTGCCGGGCAGCCGGGTGTGGCTGGGGACGGAGCCGGTGGTGCGGGGGCCGCCGGTGGGGCCGTGCAGGAGCAGGTGGAGGCGGGGTGCGGCGAGTTCGGTGAGGGTGGCGCTGTCGTCGAGGGCGCCGGGGCCGCCCTCGGCGTCGCCGGGGCGGGTGCCGGGGGTGAGGGGGTGGCGCAGGGCACCGACGCGGAGCCAGCCCTCCTCCTCGTAGCTGCGCAGCGCCTCGGCGAACCAGGCGGCCTGGTCGCGGCCGACGTGGCCGTACTGGTCCTCCAGGCGGTGGCTGTAGGCGATGGACGAGTTGAACCCGGCGACGACGGTGTTCAGTTCGGGCACGGGGAACAGCGTCCAGGGCTGGTCGCTGTCGAAGACGGTGTCGAGGCCGTGGTAGAAGCTGCGGAACAGCCGGGTGTAGTGGCGCCACTTGGGCCAGTACGGGGGCTGCGGGGCGACCTCGTCGGCCTCGCAGGTGTGGAAGTAGGCGCGGCACGCGGACTGGTTGACGTCCTGGGCGCCGGGGACGATGACGACGCGCTGCGGCGGCAGGTCGAGCAGGGAGCGTACGGAGGTGAGGAAGGCGAGGGCCTGGTCGCATTCGCGGGGGCTGCCGGAGGCGGTGAGGTCGCCGGTGACGACGAGCAGGTCGGGGGCGGGCGCGCCGCTGTCGCGCAGCACGATGAGGTCGCCGCGGATCTCGCGGCGCAGCGCCTCCGGTTCGCGGCCGCGCCCGAAGTCGGGGCCGGCGAGGTGGAGGACGGTGACGGCGTCCTGGGCGGCGGCGCTGTGCGGGCCCTGCGGGTAGCGGGGCGCCTTCTGGGGGCGTCTGCGGCCGGCCCAGCCGGGGCCGCCGATCCACCGCTGCGCGGGCAGCCGGGCCTCGGGGGCGACGGGCTGTCCGGTGGTGCGGGCGGTGGCCGCGTCGCCGGGGTAGCCGGGGCGGCGGGCGGGCCGGGCGTGGCCGTCGAGGGCCTGCTCGACGCGGGCGAGGAGGAGGGAGCGGGCGGCGGCGCTGTCGTGGACGCCGACGAGGTCGACGTACGTGATGGTGGCGAGCAGCCCTTCGACGGGGATGTCGTCCACGCGGACGGTGAGCAGGCGCCGTTCCGGGGTCTCGGGGTCGGCGCGGAGGGCGGCGGTCCACTCCATCCGGCCGTAGGTGGAGCGCTCGTAGTGGCGGGAGAGAACGGCGATGACGGCGGCGGACTCGCTGACGCCGCGGTCCATGAAGTCGATGAAGTTGCTGCCGGGGACGAAGTCCCAGGCCTGTACGACGGTGCGGTATCCGGCCTCTTCCAGGGTCCAGGCGATCCAGGACGCCCAGGCCTCGTCGGCGGGCGAGTAGCTGATGAAGAAGTCCAATTCGCTTGTGCGCTGCCCTGTTTCGTCACCCCTCAGCATGTGTCCACATTAGGACGCGGCACGGTGCGGTGTCCGGGGGAAAATCTATGCTCGTCCCGTGACTTTCCTCGGACGCACGATCGGACGTGTGGGCGTACGTGTGGGCGGACGCCTGCATCCGCTGGACTGGCTGGCCGCCGGGCTCCTCGCGCTGGGACTGCTCGCGGTCGCCACGGGCCTGCTGCCGTCCGGTCCGGCGTCCGACGTGCTGGCCAGGATCGGGCCGCTGCTGGTGTTCCTGGCGACGGTGATCGTGCTGGCGGAGCTGACGGGGAAGGCCGAGGTCTTCGACGTGGTCGCCACCTGGGTGGCGCGGGCGGGGAAGGGCAGTTACGCGCTGCTGTTCGGGCTCTGCGTGCTGTTCGCGTCGGTGACCACCATCACCCTCAACCTGGACACGACGGCCGTGCTGTTGACGCCGGTGATGCTGGCGCTGGCGGCCCGGGTGGGCATCGCGGCGGTGCCGCTGGCGATGACGACGGTGTGGCTCGCGAACACGGCGAGCCTGCTGCTGCCCGTGTCGAACCTGACGAACCTGCTGGCCGCCGACCGGGTGGCGCTGTCGCCGTCGCAGATGGCGGCCGTGATGTGGCCGCCGCAGGTGGCGGCGATCGTGGCGACGATGGTGTGCCTGTGGGTGTTCTACTGGCGGCGTGGCCGGCGCGGCGAGGACCGTTACGTCCCGCCGGAGCCGCCGCGCCCCGCCGACCCGGTGCTGCTGCGGGTGTGCGCGCTGGCGTGCGGCGGGTTCCTGCTGGTGTTGCTGGTCGACCTGGTGCCGCTGTGGGCGGCGTCGACGACGGCGGCGCTGGTGGTCGCGGTGGCGTTCGCACGGCGCCGCCGCGAGGAGCTGCGGTGGTCCCTGGTGCCGTGGCGGCTGCTGGTGCTGGTGCCGGGGATGTTCCTGGTGGTGGAGACGGCCGGCGTGCTGGGGATGGACCGGATACTGGCCTCGGCGATCGGCGCCCAGGAGGGCCCGCTGGGGGTGCTGCGTACGGCGGCGGTGGGGGCGGGGTTCTCCAACGCGCTCAACAACCTCCCGGCGTACGTGGCCGGTGAGGCGGTGGTACCGCTCGGGCATCACGAGCAGTTGCTGGGGCTGCTGATCGGCGTCAACGTGGGCCCGCTGGTCACCCCGTGGGCGTCGTTGGCGACCCTGCTCTGGTTCGAGCGCTGCCGCTGGCACGGCACCCGCATCGACCTGGGCCGTTTCATGGGCACGAGCCTGGTGCTGGCCGCGTCGGGCACGCTGGCGGCGACGGTGGCGCTGTCGGCGACGTCGTGATTCACGCGCCGCGCAGGGCGGCGGCGACCTCTTCGAGTACGTAGGTGAGGGTTTCCGCCCGCGCGGCGACGAAGCTGCGCCCGGAGTCGGGGCCGGTGAACCCGGGCCGGAACGGCGCGCCGCGCAGGGTGCGCAGCTCCGCGCCCGCCTCGGCGGCGAGCAGCGCCCCGGGCGGCAGGTCGACGCCCTCGGCGCGGTAGCCGACGAACCCGTCGATGGTGCCGCGCGCCAGCATGCTCCAGCCCAGCAGCGGCGCCCACAGTTGCAGGACGCGCCGGCAGCGCCGCTCCAGCCCGCCGCGCAGCGCCGTCGCCACGGGGTCGCCGCGCCCCACCGCGTGGCCCTGCGTCCAGGCGAGCACGGGCCCCGGTCCCGGCAGGGTGCCGCACGGGCCGCGCAGCCGGGTGCCGTCGTCGTCGTGGGCGCCCTGGCCGGTGACGGCGTGCCAGGTGCGGCCGGTGACGGGTTCGTGGACGACGCCGACGACCGGGGTGTCCCCGACGCACAGCCCGATGCCGACGACGTACGCGGGCAGTCCGATGGCCACGTTGTTGCTGCCGTCCAGCGGGTCGACCAGCCAGGTGCGGCCGTTGCCCGTCTCCAGCAGCCCGGCCTCCTCGGAGAGGATCCGGTCGTGCGGGAAGTGGCGCCGCAGCCGGGCGAGGATCAGCTCCTCGGCGGCCAGGTCCAGGTCGGTGACCACGTCGCCGTGCGTGCCCTTGGTCCGTACGGCCTTCGCGTCGGCGAAGTGGCCGCGCAGCAGCCGTCCGGTCGCCTCGGCCGCGGCGACGGCCACCCGGCGTTCGGCCGCGAACGGCGGGCGGCGGCCGATGTCAGGCGCGGCGTTCTGCATGGATCCTCCCCAGGGCCGTGCGCACGGCCCGCATGGTCGCCTCGGTCCCGTACAGCCGGCGGGTCGTGCGGCGCGGCGGCCCGTCGAGCGGGCCGAGCGACAGGTCCCGTCCGCCGGGCAGGGACCGTCCCAGGACGAGGGTGGCGGCCGCGCGGCCCGGTGTCACCACCGTGGTGTGGAACTCGCCCGCGTCCAGCGCGTACGTCTCCCCCGCCGGGCTGTGGTGCACGGGCCCCGGCTCGCCGCGCACCAGCCGCGCGGTGGGCCGTATCTCGTCCACCCCGCCGGGGCCGCTGTGCACCTCGAAGACGCGGTGGGTGGGTGTGTCGGTGTCGTCCCGTACGCGGACGCGGACGTTGCCGACCTCCCCGTACAGGACGTGGCTGCGCAGCTCCCAGCTATGGGCGTGCAGCGGCGGCACTTCGGCGGTGTCCCGGCCGCCGCCGAAGAGGTGGACGCAGACGCCGTCGGCTCCCTCTCTGACCAGCGGCAGGCACAGGAAGCCGAGCGGGTGCCGGACGGCGGGCAGGTCCCGCTTCCCCGAGGCGATCTCCTCCAGGACGGGTACGAAGGTGTCGACGTGGCGGCGCATGGGGTCGTCGTGCCGGGCGTCCATGTCGTCCATGTCGTCCATGGCGGACGGTTCACCTCCCGTAGGGGTCCTCTGCGTGCAGGGCCTTGGCGATGACCTCGCCGACGTCGGCGTCGGTGAAGGTGCGGGGCAGGGGCAGCGCGAGCGCGTCGAACAGGGCGCGCACTTCGTCGACGGTCGGGGACAGGCTGAGCAGGGTGGCGTTGCGCAGGTCGACCGCGGTGGCCTGCTCGCGGCTCTGGTGAAGCTCCGTCAGGTAGTAGTCGTACAGCGGCTGTCCGCGCTTGACCTCCAGGTTGACCCGGGAGGGGTCGTCCTGGGTGATGATGAGGCTGGAGTCGGACAGGTCGAAACGGAGCGTCGGCACGGTCGACGACAGGTGGACGCTGATGTCGAGCGTGGTGAGCTGCATGCGGAACCAGCAGGCGGCGAGGACGGTGGCGTACGACTCCTTGCGGGCGCGGCCGGCGGTCCACACGTCCCCGGTCTGTGAGCGGCTGCCGGAGAACATGCGGCGGAACTGGGCGTAGGCGCTGCATGCCTGTTCGTCCGCGGGGTTCAGTATTTCGATCTTGACGTTGAGCTGCGAGCGCTGCTCCTTGGCGGCGCGTACGCACTGCGGGAGGGTGACGGCTCTGAGGTAGGTGCCGGTGCCGCCCTTGAAGTACCAGAGGTTGGTGCCCTGGCGTGCCTCGCGGAGCGCTTCGCGGACCTCGTTGCCGGCCAGGGAGCGGACCATGGTGAGGTCCTCGATGGCGCGGCGGGTGCCCGCCATGGCCTCCTGGATGGCGTGCGGGCGGCGGACCCGCTCGGAGAGGGAGCCGACGGCGAGGGCGCCGAGGACCACTAGGGTGGCGCCGGAGGCGAAGTCGGACTTGATGAGCTGGTCGCCGAAGATGTCCAGGAAGCCGACGGTCAGACCGATCCCGGCCGCGAAGACCACTTCGAAGTTGCGCAGGCAGAAGGCGACCGCCCGCTCCACCCGGTTCGTCCGCGCCGTTCGCTGCGTTCGCTCCGGCAACGCCATGACCGCATCCCCTCCCCCGATCGGGTAACCGATCGTAGGAGACGCGGTGCGGCCACCGACAGGGCGCATGTGGCGCACACAGGGCGCAGCGCCTGCCGAAGGTCCGGTCGGGGACACGGCAGGCGCTGCTGTGTTCCGCACGCCGTTGTACGGGACGTATGAGGGGTGCCCTCCGCCGCTGGAGCGGTTCGGGCCGGGGAAGCCGGTTCGCACCGACTCTACCGCGCGTGGTGCCGCCCTTCCGCACGGGCTCCGACCGGCACCCTGCCGGGGCCGGCCGGAGGGTGCCCCGCACCGCGTCGTGCGGGGCACCCGGTCCGAGGGAGGTCAGACCGTCAGGGCGCGATCCGTCGGGCGGATGGGGGCCGGGAGTTCGCTGGTGCCGGTCAGGTAGCGGTCCACGCCGCGTGCCGCCGAGCGGCCTTCGGCGATGGCCCAGACGATCAGCGACTGGCCACGGCCCGCGTCACCGGCGACGAAGACGCCGTCGACGTTGGTCGCGAAGTTCTCGTCGCGCGCGATGTTGCCGCGCTCGTCGAGCTCCAGGCCGAACTGCTGGACCAGGCCGTTGGACTGGTCGGTGCCCGTGAAGCCCATGGCCAGGGTGACGAGCTGGGCCGGGATCTTGCGCTCGGTGCCCGGCTTCTGCTCCAGCTTTCCGTCCTTGAACTCGACCTCCACGAGGTGGAGGAACTGGACGTTGCCGTCCTCGTCGCCCTCGAAGTGGGTGGTGGAGACGGAGTAGATCCGCTCGCCGCCCTCCTCGTGGGCCGAGGTGACCTTGTAGAGCATGGGGAAGGTCGGCCAGGGCTGGTTGGCGTTCCGCTCCTCGCCCGGCTTCGGCATGATCTCGAGCTGGGTGACGGAGGCCGCGCCCTGGCGGTGGGCGGTGCCCACGCAGTCCGCGCCGGTGTCGCCGCCGCCGATGACGACCACGTGCTTGCCCTCGGCGGTGATGGGCGGCTGGATGAAGTCGCCCTCCTGCACCTTGTTGGCGAGCGGCAGGTACTCCATCGCGAAGTGGATGCCCTTGAGCTCCCGGCCCGGGACCGGCAGGTCGCGCGAGACGGTGGCACCGGCGGCGATGACGACGGCGTCGTACCGCTGGCGCAGCTTCGCCGCGTCGATGTCGCGGCCGATCTCGATCTCGGTGCGGAACTTGGTGCCCTCCGCGCGCATCTGCTCGATGCGCCGGTTGATGTGCACCTTCTCCATCTTGAACTCGGGGATGCCGTACCGCAGCAGGCCGCCGATGCGGTCGGCCCGCTCGTACACGGCGACCGTGTGGCCGGCCCGGGTGAGCTGCTGCGCGGCGGCGAGACCGGCCGGGCCGGAGCCGATGACGGCGACGGTCTTGCCGGACAGCCGCTCCGGCGGCTGCGGCGTGACGTCACCGGAGTCCCACGCCTTGTCGATGATCGAGACCTCGACGTTCTTGATGGTGACGGCGGGCTGGTTGATGCCCAGCACGCACGCCGACTCGCACGGAGCCGGGCACAGCCGCCCGGTGAACTCCGGGAAGTTGTTCGTGGCGTGCAGCCGCTCGGAGGCGGCGGACCAGTCCTCGCGGTAGGCGTAGTCGTTCCACTCGGGGATGAGGTTTCCGAGCGGGCAGCCGTTGTGGCAGAACGGGATGCCGCAGTCCATGCACCGGCCGGCCTGCTTGCTGATGATCGGCAGCAGGGAGCCGGGGACGTAGACCTCGTTCCAGTCCTTGACGCGCTCGGCCACGGGGCGGGTCTTGGCGACCTCGCGCCCGGTGGTCAGGAAGCCCTTGGGGTCAGCCATTGGTCGCCGCCTCCATCATCTTCTCGGTGGTCTCCTGCTCGGAGAGACCGGCGAGCTCAGCGGCGTCCTTGGCGGCGAGCACTGCCTTGTACGTGGTCGGGATGATCTTGCTGAATCGGGTCACCGCGGTGTCCCAGTCGGCAAGGAGCTTCTCGGCTACGGTCGAGCCCGTCTCCTCGTGGTGGCGGCGCACGACGTCGTGCAGCCACGCCTGGTCCGTCTCGTCCAGGGCCTCGATCGCGCCGAGGTTGCCGGAGTTGACGTTGTCCCGGTCGAGGTCGATGACGTACGCGACACCGCCCGACATACCGGCCGCGAAGTTGCGGCCCGTCTCGCCGAGGACGACCGCGTGACCGCCGGTCATGTACTCACAGCCGTGGTCGCCCACGCCCTCGGAGACGACCAGCGCGCCGGAGTTGCGGACGCAGAACCGCTCGCCGGTGCGGCCGCGGAGGAAGATCTCGCCGCCGGTCGCGCCGTACGCGATGGTGTTGCCCGCGATGGTGGAGTACTCGGCCAGGTGGTCGGCGCCCCGGTCGGGGCGGACGATGACCCGGCCGCCGGACAGGCCCTTGCCGACGTAGTCGTTGGCGTCGCCCTCCAGGCGCAGCGTGATGCCGCGCGGCACGAACGCGCCGAAGGACTGGCCGGCCGAGCCGGTGAAGGTGATGTCGATGGTGTCGTCGGGCAGGCCCGCGCCACCGAACTTCTTCGTCACCTCGTGGCCGAGCATCGTGCCGACCGTGCGGTTGATGTTGCGGATCGCGACCTGGGCGCGGACCGGCTGGGCCTCCTCGGCGGAGGCGGCGCCGAGCGCTTCGGCGGCCAGCTCGATGAGCTGGTTGTCGAGCGCCTTCTCCAGGCCGTGGTCCTGCTCGATGAGCTGGTGGCGCACCGCGCCCTCGGGCAGCTCGGGCACGTAGAACAGCGGCTCCAGGTCCAGGCCCTGCGCCTTCCAGTGGTTCACGGCACGGGTGGTGTCGAGCAGCTCGGCGTGGCCGACGGCCTCCTCCAGCGTGCGGAAGCCCAGCTCGGCGAGGAGCTCGCGCACCTCCTCCGCGATGAACTGGAAGAAGTTGACGACGTACTCGGCCTTGCCGGAGAAGCGGTCGCGCAGCACCGGGTTCTGGGTGGCGATGCCGACCGGGCAGGTGTCCAGGTGGCAGACGCGCATCATGACGCAGCCGGAGACGACGAGCGGCGCGGTCGCGAAACCGAACTCCTCGGCGCCGAGGAGCGCGGCGATGACGACGTCGCGGCCGGTCTTGAGCTGGCCGTCGGTCTGGACGACGATCCGGTCGCGCAGGCCGTTGAGCAGCAGGGTCTGCTGGGTCTCGGCGAGGCCGAGCTCCCAGGGGCCACCCGCGTGCTTCAGCGACGTCAGCGGCGAGGCGCCCGTACCGCCGTCGTGGCCGGAGATCAGCACGACGTCCGCGTGGGCCTTGGACACACCGGCGGCGACCGTACCCACGCCGACCTCGGACACCAGCTTCACGTGGATGCGGGCGGCCGGGTTGGCGTTCTTGAGGTCGTGGATGAGCTGGGCCAGGTCCTCGATGGAGTAGATGTCGTGGTGCGGCGGCGGGGAGATCAGGCCGACACCCGGGGTGGAGTGCCGGGTCTTGGCCACCCACGGGTAGACCTTGTGGCCCGGGAGCTGGCCGCCCTCGCCGGGCTTGGCGCCCTGGGCCATCTTGATCTGGATGTCGTCCGCGTTGACCAGGTACTCGGAGGTGACGCCGAAGCGGCCGGAGGCGACCTGCTTGATCGACGAACGCCGCGCCGGGTCGTAGAGGCGCTCGGGGTCCTCGCCACCCTCACCGGTGTTCGACTTGCCACCGAGCTGGTTCATGGCGATGGCGAGCGTCTCGTGCGCCTCCTGGGAGATGGAGCCGTACGACATGGCGCCGGTGGAGAACCGCTTGACGATCTCGCTGGCCGGCTCGACCTCCTCGATGGGGATCGAGGGGCGGCCGGACTTGAAGCCGAACAGGCCGCGCAGCGTCATCAGGCGCTCGGACTGCTCGTTCACCCGGTCCGTGTACTTCTTGAAGATGTCGTAGCGGCCGGAGCGCGTGGCGTGCTGGAGGCGGAAGACCGTCTCCGGGTCGAACAGGTGCGGCTCGCCCTCGCGGCGCCACTGGTACTCGCCGCCGATCTCCAGCGCGCGGTGCGCGGAGGGGACGCCGGAGGCGGGGTACGCCTTGGCGTGACGGGCGGCGACCTCCTTGGCGACGACGTCCAGGCCGGCGCCGCCGATCTTGGTGGCGGTGCCGTTGAAGTACTTCTCGACAAAGGCCTCGTCCAGGCCGACGGCCTCGAAGACCTGCGCGCCGCGGTAGGAGGCGACGGTCGAGATGCCCATCTTGGACATGACCTTCAGGACGCCCTTGCCGAGGGCGTAGATCAGGTTGCGGATCGCCTGCTCGGGCTCCAGGCCCTCGACGAAGGTGCCGGCGCGGACCAGGTCCTCGACGGACTCCATGGCGAGGTACGGGTTGACGGCGGCGGCGCCGTAGCCGATGAGCAGCGCGACGTGGTGCACCTCGCGGACGTCACCGGCCTCGACCAGCAGGCCCACCTGGGTGCGCTGCTTGGTGCGGATGAGGTGGTGGTGGACGGCCGAGGTGAGCAGCAGCGACGGGATCGGCGCGTGCTCGGCGTCGGAGTGCCGGTCGGAGAGCACGATCAGGCGGGCGCCGCCCTCGATGGCGGCGTCGGCCTCGGCGCAGATCTCCTCGATGCGGGCGGCCAGGGCCTCGCCGCCGCCGGAGACCCGGTAGAGGCCGGAGAGCGTGGCGGCCTTCATGCCGGGCATGTCGCCGTCGGCGTTGATG
Organism: Streptomyces sp. NPDC049837; assembly: GCF_040674455.1. Taxonomy (NCBI): domain Bacteria; kingdom Bacillati; phylum Actinomycetota; class Actinomycetes; order Kitasatosporales; family Streptomycetaceae; genus Streptomyces; species Streptomyces sp. NPDC049837. The sequence goes on from NZ_JBFAMP010000008.1 coordinate 294,893, forward strand.
TGGATGAGCTTGGCCAGCTCGTCGTTGTCGATGACGGGGAACGGCAGGGTGACGCTGCGGCAGGACGCGGCGGTCGGCTCCAGCAGGTTGCCCTGGGGGCCGAGCGAGGAGTGCAGCGAGGTGACGAGCTCCTCGCGGATGGCGTCCAGCGGCGGGTTGGTGACCTGCGCGAAGAGCTGGGTGAAGTAGTCGAACAGCAGTCGCGGGCGCTCGGAGAGCGCGGCGATCGGCGAGTCCGTGCCCATGGAGCCGATCGGCTCGGCGCCGGTGCGGGCCATCGGCGCGAGGAGGACGCGCAGCTCCTCCTCGGTGTAGCCGAAGGTCTGCTGGCGGCGGGTGACCGAGGCGTGGGTGTGGACGATGTGCTCGCGCTCGGGGAGGTCCTCGAGCTCGATGATCCCGCTCTCCAGCCAGTCCTGGTACGGGTGCTCGGCGGCGAGGGCGGCCTTGATCTCGTCGTCCTCGATGATGCGGTGCTCGGCGGTGTCGACGAGGAACATCTTGCCGGGCTGGAGGCGGCCCTTGCGGACGACCTTGGCGGGGTCGATGTCGAGGACGCCGACCTCGGAGGACAGCACGACGAGGCCCTCGTCGGTGACCCAGTAGCGGCCGGGGCGCAGACCGTTGCGGTCGAGAACGGCGCCGACCTGGGTGCCGTCGGTGAAGGTGACGCAGGCGGGGCCGTCCCAGGGCTCCATCATCGTGGAGTGGTACTGGTAGAAGGCGCGCCGGGCCGGGTCCATGGAGTCGTGGTTCTCCCACGCCTCGGGGACCATCATCAGGACGCTGTGCGGCAGCGAACGGCCACCGAGGTGGAGCAGCTCCAGCACCTCGTCGAAGGAGGCCGAGTCGGAGGCGTCCGGCGTGCAGACCGGGAAGATCCGGTCCAGCTTCTCAGGCCCGAAGAGGTCGGAGACGAGCTGCGACTCACGGGCCCGCATCCAGTTGCGGTTGCCCTTGACCGTGTTGATCTCGCCGTTGTGCGCGACGAAGCGGTACGGGTGGGCCAGCGGCCAGCTCGGGAAGGTGTTGGTGGAGAACCGGGAGTGGACGAGCGCGACGGCGGTGGCGCAGCGGCGGTCCGACAGGTCCGGGAAGAAGGGCTCGAGCTGACCGGTGGTGAGCATGCCCTTGTAAACGATGGTGCGGGCGGAGAGCGAGGGGAAGTACACCCCGGCCTCGCGCTCGGCGCGCTTGCGCAGCACGAACGCCTTGCGGTCCAGGGCGATGCCCGCGCTCGTACCGCCGTCGCTGACGAAGAGCTGGCGGAAGGCCGGCATGGTGGAGCGGGCGGTGGCGCCGAGCAGCTCGGGGGCGACGGGGACGTCGCGCCAGCCGAGGACGGTCAGGTTCTCCTCTGCGGCGATCGCCTCGATCCGCTCGACGGCCTGTGCGGAGCCGTCGGCGGGGAGGAAGGCGATGCCGACGGCGTACTCGCCGGCCGCCGGGAGCTCGAAGTCGGTGACCTCGCGGAGGAACGCGTCCGGCACCTGGAAGAGGATGCCCGCGCCGTCGCCGGAGTCGGGCTCGGAGCCGGTGGCGCCCCGGTGCTCCAGGTTGCGCAGAACGGTCAGCGCCTGCTCCACCAGCGCGTGGCTGGCGACACCGGTGAGGGTGGCGACGAACCCGACACCGCAGGCGTCGTGCTCGTTGCGGGGGTCGTACATACCCTGCGGGGCGGGGCGACCGTCCATGGGCGACCAGGCGTCGGAACGCATCGGCTCTCCCGTCGTCGTCGTGGCATATGCAGTGCCGAAGGGACGACGTTGGCCCTCCGCGAAATTTCGTGCAGGTTACATGATGGAGTGCTTCTCGAAGAACGGATAGCTCATTCCAGCATGCGGACACCGCTGGTGGCGGTGGAGGTGGTTCATCGGCTTCCAGGGGCAGGCCGTCGAAGGATCGGCGTCCGGCGGCCTGCGGGGGGAGCGCGGGCTTCATTGCCCGCAGCGCTAACGGCTCATGCCCTGTGATGAGGGGATCGAAACCGCCGTGTTACGGCTACTTATGTGCCGCGTCGCATAGTGTCTCATCGGAGGAGCGCATCGGGCTATTGGACGTTCGTCACAACGACTACGGCCTTCCGCACAACGGTACGGCAACGGTACGGCGAAGCCCCCTCGATCGCCTGCCGAGGGGGCTGACCTGGAGGTTCTCAGACCGCGGCGCCGAACAGGGCCCCGAGCCCGTAGGTGACGGCCGCCGCCGCGCCGCCCAGCGCGAGCTGACGCAGCCCGCTGTACCACCAGCTACGCGCGGTCACCCGGGCCACCAGCGCGCCGCACGCGAACAGCCCGACGAGCGCCACCAGCACCGCCGGCCACAGGGCCGTCGCGCCGAGCAGGTACGGCAGGACGGGCAGCAGCGCGCCGAGCGCGAACGATCCGAAGGACGAGACGGCGGCGACCATCGGCGAGGGCAGGTCGTCCGGGTCGATGCCGAGCTCCTCGCGGGCGTGGATCTCCAGCGCCTGCTCCGGGTCCTTCGACAACTGCATGGCGACCTCGCGGGCGAGCGGCGGCTCGACGCCACGCGCCACGTACAGCGCGGCCAGCTCCTCCATCTCGTCCACCGGGTGCTTGCGCAGTTGGTGACGCTCCACGTCCAGTTCGGCCTGGACCAGCTCGCGCTGCGAGGCCACGGAGGTGTACTCGCCGGCGGCCATGGAGAACGCGCCGGCCGCGAGCCCGGCCAGGCCCGTGATGACGATGGTCTGCTGCGACACCGCGCCGCCCGCCACACCCGTCATGAGGGCGAGGTTGGACACGAGACCGTCCATCGCGCCGAAGACGGCGGGGCGGAGCCAGCCACCGTTCACATCGCGGTGCGTGTGGTTGTCGCGGTGCGCCTCGTGAAGCGTCGCCTCGGTCTCGATGATGGACACAGCTCTCCCCTTGATACGTGCGTACAGCAGCGGGCACGGGCCATCCCGCTCCCCCCAACACCCTCGAAACTACGCGCGATGTAAGGGGCGCGCCAGCAAGGCAGGCTTTACTAACCAGCGTTGACCGGCGGGTGAGGCACCCGGGTGAAGCTGCCGCCGGCCTGACGACCCGGCACCCCCGACGTGGCACAGATCCAGGAATCGGACCGGTGCGCACGGAAGGGCCACGGCATGGACCCGATCGCCTGCGATCCAGCCCCCGCCGACACCGCGGTGCTCCTCGACCGCGCCCGGGGCGCGCTGCTGGGACTGGCCGTCGGCGACGCGCTCGGGGCGCCCGCCGAGAACATGCGCCCCTCCGAGATCCGCCGCCGCTGGGGCCGTATCGAGGGGTTCGTCAGCGAGGACCCGGTGGGTACGGACGACACCGAGTACGCGATCTTCTCAGGCCTGCTGCTGGCCCGGCACGGTTCCGCCCTGACCGTCTCACATGTCGAGAAGGCGTGGCACCGGTGGATCGCCGACCTGGACGAGGGGCCGTTCCGGGGCGCGGGCTTCAGCGAGCGCGGCACCCTGGAGAACCTCCGGCGGGGCCTGGCCGCCCCCATCTCGGCCCAGCACCGGCACGCCTGGAGCGACGGGCTGGCCATGCGGGCGGCGCCCTTCGGCGTCTTCGCGGCGGGGCGCCCGGCGGAGGCGGCGCGGCTGGTCGCCATCGACGGCACGGTGAGCCACGACGGCGAGGGCATCTACGGGGGCCAGGCGGTCGCGGCGGGCGTGGCGGCGGCGATGTCGGGCGCCGGTCCCGCCTCGGTCATCGCGGCCGCCCTGTCGGTGGTGCCCATGGACTCCTGGACGGCCCGCTCGATGCGCCGCGCGGTCGTCGCGGCCCAGCGCGTCCAGCCGGACCCGCTCGTCCGCGAACGGACCGTCCGCTCGGCGGTGGTCATCGGCGGCTACCCGTGGACGGACCTGGCCCCGGAGGCGGTCGGGCTCGCCTTCGGCGCGTTCGCGGCGGCCCGCGGCGACTTCCGTACGTCGGTCCTCACGGCCGTCAACATGGGCCGCGACGCCGACACCACCGCCGCGGTGGCGGGCGCCCTGGCCGGCGCGATGTCCGGCGCGACGGCGATCCCCCCGGACTGGGCGGCCGCCATCGGCCCCGTACGCGGCACCTGCCTCCCCTCGATGCGCGGCTACCACGTCCTCGACATCGCGGAGCTGCTCACCCCGTACGACGACACGGAGACCCCCTGATGCACCCCACGCCCCCCACGGCACCGGCACCCCCGGCAGGGCAGACGGCACCCGGAACGCCGGTGGCCCCGGTGGCGCCGGTGGCTCTGGCGGCTTCAGGAGCCCCGGCGGCTCCGACAGTGGCCGGAACGCCAGCGGTGTCCGGGGCGTCCACACCCCCGGCGGTTCCGGTGGCGCCGGTAGCCCCTGCGGCTTCCGCAGGCCCGGCAGGGGCCACAGCCTCCGGAGCCCCGATCGCCCCGGGAGGGCCCGCAGCCCCGGCGGTTGCGGTAGCCCGGGCAGCGCCCCGCCCCCCAACGGCCCCGGTGACCCCGGTGAGCCCGGCGGCCCCGGCAGCGCCCACACCCCCGGCGGCCCCGGCAGCGTCCGGAACGCCGGCGGTCCCGCTGGCCTCGGGGGACCCCGCAGCCCCGGCAGCGTCCGTGGTTCCGGCAGCACCGACCGCCTCGGTGGCCCCTGCACCCCCGGCAGCCCCCGCAGCCCCACCGGTGTCGGTGCCCGAGGGCCTTGGCGGGGCCTGGGGGGCCGGGAGCACGGCCAGGGAGGCGGGGCGCCGCTCGCGGAGCGCGGGCCCGCAGCGCGCCCGACCGCACGGTGCCGGTGGTGGGGCGCGCCGTGTGGAAGGCCTCCTGCTCGGGCTGGCCGCCGGTGACGCGGCCGGGTGGCCCGCCGCGCGGCACCGTGCCGCGCGGATGCCCGAGTGGACGCGCCGCCTCACCCGCGAGCTCGACACGTTCGCCGAGCAGAACGCCACCACCACCCTCCCCGTGCCCATCGCCCTCAACCAGCCCCCCGAGCCCCTCCGCCTCGGCCCCTCCGACGACGCCGAGTGGGCGGTGTTCACCGCCGAGACCCTGCTCACCGCCGCCGGCGGGCTCTTCCGCTCCCTGCCCGCCGCCCGCCGCCTGTGCGCCGCCGTCGACCTGGCCTGGAACTCCCTCGCCGCCGAGATCGCCGCCGCCGCCGACCGCGCCCCCGAGGTCGAGTCCGCCGTCCTCCCCCTCCGCGCCCGCATCTCCGTACGCGCCGGACTCGGCAACCTCGCCACCGGGCTGCGCCCGCCCGCCACCGGCCACGACAACCCGCACTACTTCGACGACGCCGCCTGCGTCCGCGCCGCCGTCCTCGCCGTCGCCCACCCCGGCGACCCCCGCTCCGCCGCCGAACTCGCCGAGTTCGACGCCCGCTACACCCAGGACGGCGACGGCGTGCACGGCGCCCGGGCCATGGCCGCCGCCGTGGCCGCGGCGCTCGGCGGGGCCAGCGTCGACGACGCCGTGGACGCCGCGCTCGGCCAGCTCCCGCCCACCACGGAGATCGGCCGCAACGCCCGGCACGCCACCAGGCTCGCCCGCGCCGCCGACAGCGCCTTCGAGCTCGTCCCGCTCCTGGAGCACCAGATCGTCGACCACGTCTACAGCTACGGCATCGCCGCCGCCGAGACCGTCCCGGTGGCCCTCGCGCTCGCCACCGCCGCCCGGGGCCGGGTCACCGAGGCGGTACCGGCCGCCGCCTGCCTTTCCCGGGTGGCCGACTCCGCGCCCGCCCTCGCCGGCGCGCTGACCGGCACCCTCAGCGGCGGCGCCGGCGTGCCCGCCACCTGGCGCGACGCCTGCCGCACCCTCGCGGGCTGCGCACTGCCCCGCCTCGCGGGCACCGATCTCGTGGAACTCGCCGAACAGCTCGCACACACGGAACTCGCCACCCCGGGTGGACAATTCCGACATGACGCCGAAACCCACACTCGAGGACCGGATCACCGGGAGCCTCGTCGGAGCAGCCGTCGGTGACGCGCTCGGCGGCGCGGTCGAGGGCTACACCCCGGACCAGATCGCCGAACGCCACGGCGGCCGCGTCACCGGCATCGTCGGCCCCTGGAACGGCGACGCCTGGCGCACCGCCCGCCCCATCGCCCCGTACCACAAGGGCGACGGGCACGTCACCGACGACACCCTGATGACCCACGCGCTGATCCGGGTGTACGACGCGGTCCGCGACCACCTCGACGCGTACGCCGTCGCCGACCATCTCGTACCCGACCTGATCTCCACCCCCCGCTGGATCCCCGAACTCGAAGCCGAGGCGCTCCCCCTCCAGCGGGTCTTCCTGGCCGAGAAGTGGCTGGTGACCCGCCTCCACTACGGCCACGTCGACCCGCGCGAGGCGGGCACCGGAAACATCGTCAACTGCGGCGCCGCGATGTACATGGCCCCGGTCGGGCTGGTCAACGCCGCGAACCCGCCCGCCGCCTACGCCGAGGCCCTCGACGTCGCCGGTGCCCACCAGTCCTCGTACGGCCGCGAGGCCGCCGGGGTGTTCGCGGCGGCGGTCGCGGCGGCCTGCCTGCCCGGCGCGACGCCCGGCTCCGTGGTGGACGCGGCGCTCGGTCTCGCCAAGGACGGCACCCGTTCGGCGATCGAGGCGGTGGCCGAAGTCGCCGCCCGGCACACGGACTTCGAGTCCGCCCTCCGGCCCCTCCGGGAGGCGGTCGCCCCCTTCGACACGGTCGGCCCCGACTACCGCTCCCCCTCCCTCGGCGCGCGCCGCCCGTCCCGGGTGCACGCCATCGAGGAGCTCCCGATCGCGCTGGGCATGCTGCTGGTCGGCGAGGGCGACTACCGCCGTACGGTGCTGGGCGCCGTCAACTACGGCCGCGACTGCGACTCGATCGCCACCATGGCGGGCGCGATCGCGGGCGCGCTGCACGGGGCGGCGGCGGTCCCCGCCACCTGGGCGAAACAGGTCGCCGAGGCCAGCCGCCTCGACCTGCACGCCCCGGCTGCGGTACTGGCCGACGTCGCCCACGAGGTCTTCATGCGCGACACGGCCCGCCGCCGCGCCCACGAGCGGGCGTTCGTCGCCCTCTCCCCCGCCCTTGGGGCGCCCCGGTGAACGTGCGCCTCACCTGGGTCCAGCCCGAGGACCTCATCGGCCACGAACTGCGCCAGGCCGCGGAGGACGGCCGCGACGCCTCGGCCGTCGCCGCCCGCTGGCACGCCGCGGGCGGCACCCCCGCCCCCACGGCGGCCGGCGCCTCCCCGGCCCCCGCGCCCCCACACCTCCGCGCCCTCGCGGAACACCTCCTGGACGAACTCGCCTCCCTCCCCACCCCCCTTGCCTCCGCCGAACCGACCCCGCTCCCCCACATCAAGCGCCTCTGCCCCCACTGGCCCGCCCCCACACCGAACGCCCCGCCCGACGCAAGGCCCCCGACCGCCCCCTCGGCGGCCGCACCGCCCCACCTACCCGGGCACCCGCCCGGGACCGCGCACCCACCCGCCCCCGTCCCTTGCGACGCCCCGCGCACCGCGCCCGCCACCGTCGCGCCCGCCACCGTCGCGCCCGGGCTGCACGCCCGGCTGCATGCCGCGTGGGTCGGGCGCGCCGCCGGGTGCCTGCTCGGCAAGCCCGTCGAGAAGTTGCCGCTCCCCGCCATCCGGGCGCTCGCCCGGGCCACCGGGAACTGGCCGCTCACCTCCTGGTTCACCGCCAGGGGCGTGCCCCCGGAGCTCGCCGCCGCCCATCCGTGGAACCGGCGCTCCGCCGCCACCTCGCTCGCCGAGAACATCGACGGCATGCCCGAGGACGACGACCTCAACTACCCCCTTCTCAATCTGCTGCTCCTCCAGCGGTACGGCCCCGGCTTCTCCACCGCCGACGTCGCCCGCCTCTGGCTGGACGAACTGCCCGCCGGCCGCACCTTCACCGCCGAACGCGTCGCCTACCGCAACCTCCTCTCCGGCCTCGAACCACCGCTCACCGCCACCCACCGCAACCCGTTCCGTGAGTGGATCGGCGCCCAGATCCGCGCGGACGCGCACGGCTGGACCCACCCGGGCGACCCGGCGGCCGCCGCGGAACAGGCCCACCGGGACGCCACGCTCACCCACACCGCGAACGGCGTGTACGGCGCGATGTTCACCGCGGCCGTCATCGCGACCGCCGCCTCCGGCACCGCCGACGTCCACCAGGCGCTCGCCGCCGGCCTGTCGGTCGTCCCGCCCGGCTCACGCCTGGCCCGCGCGGTCCGCTTCGGCATCGCGACGGCCCACGCCCACACCGACTTCGACACCGTCGCCGACCGGCTCCACGCCGCCTACGGCTCCTACCACTGGGTGCACGCCGTCCCGAACACCGCCCTCCTCGCCGCCGCGCTCACCCACGCCGACGGCGACTTCACCCTCTCCGTCTGCCGTGCCGTCTCCGGCGGCTGGGACACCGACTCCAACGGCGCCACCGCCGGCTCGGTCGCCGGTCTCCTCGCCGGCCGCCCCGACCGGATCCCCGACCGCTGGACCACCCCCCTCAAGAACCGCCTCGCCACCTCCGTCCACACCTTCGACGGCATCGGCTTCGACACGCTGGCCGGACTCACGCACGCCCTCGCCCACCAGGAGGCACACCGCCCATGACCCGCATCGTGGTGCTGGGCAGCACCAACATGGACCTCGTCGCCTATGTGAGCCGCGCCCCCAAGCTCGGCGAAACCGTCACGGGACGCGAGTTCCGTACGATCCCCGGCGGCAAGGGCGCCAACCAGGCCGTCGCGGCCGCCCGCGCCGGGGCCGAGGTGTCGATGATCGGCGCCGTCGGCTCCGACGAGTTCGGCACCCGGCTCCGGGCCGGTCTGGCCGCCGCCGGCGTCGACACCGATCTCCTCCGCACCGTCGACGGCCCCTCCGGCACCGCCCATATCGTCGTCGACGACGAGGGCGGCAACGCGATCATCGTCATCCCCGGCGCCAACGGCACCGTCACCTCCCTCTCCCCCGGCGACGAGACGCTCATCGCCACCGCCCACTCGCTGCTGCTCCAGCTCGAACTCCCCCTCTCAGCCGTCACCGCCGGTGCGCGAGCCGCCCGCCGCCACGGCGTCCGTACGATCCTCACCCCCGCCCCGGCCCAGCCCCTCCCGCCCGAACTGCTGGCCGCCACCGACCTCTTGGTGCCCAACGAGCACGAGGCCGCGATCCTCACCGGCCTCGCCGACCCACGCGCCGCCGCCGAGGAACTGCTCCGCCACGTCCCCGAGGTCGTCATCACCCTCGGCGCCTCCGGCAGCCTCCACGCCGCGCGCGGCACCGACCCCGTCACGGTCCCCGCACCCCGCGTCCGGGCCGTCGACACCACCGCCGCGGGCGACACCTTCGTCGGCGCGCTGGCCGTCGCGCTCGGCGAGGGCAGGCCCGTGGTGGATGCCCTCACCTGGGCGTCGTCGGCCGCGGCGCTGTCCGTCCAGCGCCCCGGAGCCTCGTCCTCGATGCCGTACCGCACGGAGATCGACGCCGTATGACCACCACACCTCCTCCCCCGCTCCAAGGACTGCGCGTCCTGGACCTCGCCACCCTCTTCGCCGGCCCGCTCGCGGCGACCATGCTCGGTGACTACGGCGCTGACGTCATCAAGGTCGAGCACCCCCGCAAGCCCGACCCGTCCCGGGGCCACGGCCCCGCCAAGAACGGCATCGGCCTCTGGTGGAAGCTGCTCGGCCGCAACAAGCGCGCCATCACCCTCGACCTGTCCACCCCCGGCGGCCGCGCCACCCTGCTCCGCCTCGCCGCCACCGCCGACGTGGTCATCGAGAACTTCCGCCCCGGCACCCTGGAGAAGTGGGGCCTGGGCTGGCCCGAACTCTCCGCCGCCAACGACCGGTTGGTCCTGGCCCGGGTCACCGGCTTCGGACAGTACGGCCCGTACGCCCGGCGCCCCGGTTTCGGCACGCTCGCCGAGGCCATGAGCGGCTTCGCGGCGATCACCGGCGAACCCGATGGTCCGCCCACGCTCCCTCCCTTCGGTCTGGCCGACTCCATCGCGGCCCTGGCCACCGCCTATGCCGTGATGACCGCCCTCCACGCCCGTACCGCCACCGGCCACGGCCAGGTCGTCGACATGGCGATCATCGAACCGATCCTCACCGTCCTCGGCCCGCAACCGCTCTGGTACGACCAGCTCGGCTACGTCCAGCCCCGCACCGGCAACCGCTCCCGCAACAACGCCCCCCGCAACACCTACCGCACCGCCGACGGCACCTGGCTGGCCGTCTCCACCTCCGCCCAGTCCATCGCCGAACGCGTGATGCGCCTGGTCGGCCGCCCCGACCTGATCGCCGAGCCCTGGTTCGCCGAAGGCACCACCCGCGCCCAGCACGCGGACGTCCTCGACGAAGCGGTCGGCTCCTGGATCGCCCGGCACACCCGCGAGGAGGCCATGGCGGCGTTCGAGAAGGCCGAGGCGGCGATCGCCCCGATCTACGACATCCGCGACGTCATGGCCGACCCCCAGTACCAGGCGCTGGACACGGTCACCGAGGTCCCCGACCCCGAGCTCGGCCCCATCCGTATGCAGAACGTCCTCTTCCGCCTCTCGGAGACCCCCGGCGCCATCCGCTGGGCGGGCCGCCCCCACGGCGCCGACACCGACGCCGTCCTCACCGAACTCGGCCTGAGCCAGGCCGAGATCGCCGCCCTGCGTTCCGAGGGCGCGCTATGACCTCCGACCCCGCCACCCCGCTCACCTGGCTGTACGCCCCCGGCGACCGCCCCGACGTCGTCGCCAAGGCCCTCGCGTCCGGCGCCGACGTCGTGATCGTCGACCTGGAGGACGCGGTGCCTCCGGACCGCAAGGCCTACGCCCTCGCCGCCACGACCGACCTGCTCTCCTCGCCCCACCCCGTACCGGTCCATGTCCGCCTCCCCAGCGCGCACGACACCACGGCCATCGCAGCCCTGGCCCCCCTGCCCGGCCTCGCTGCACTGCGTATCCCCAAGGTGACACACGGCACTGACATCCACCGGATCGCGGCCCTCGCCCCCGGCGTCCCGCTGTACGCGCTGCTGGAATCCGCCCTGGCCATCGAGCACGCCCACGCCATCGCCACCGCCCACCGGGACGTCCGGGGCATCGCCATCGGCGAGGCGGACCTCCGCGCCGACCTGGGCGTACGCGACGACAGCGGCCTCGACTGGTCGCGCGGCCGGGTCGTGGTGGCCGCCCGCGCTGCGGGCCTCCCGCCGCCCGCGCAGTCCGTCCACCCGGACACCCGCGACCTCGACGGCCTCGCCGCGTCGTGCGCCCACGGCCGGGCGCTGGGGTTCCTGGGCCGGGCGGCGATCCACCCCCGCCAGTTGCCGGTCATCGAGCAGGCGTACCTACCGACCCCGGAAGAGGTCGCCGCGGCGGAGGAGATCGTCAAGGCGGCCGCCACCGACGCCGGGGCGCTGGCCCTGCCGGACGGCCGCTTCGTCGACGCGGCGGTCGTCGCGGCCGCCCGCCGCACGCTCTCCCTCATCAGGACCCACCGCGCATGAAACCGCACATGAAAAGCGAGGCGGCCGCCGGAACCTCCAGGTCCCGACGGCCGCCTCGCACCATGAACGAATCAGCTCTTCTCCGCCGACTCCGGTTTCGCACCGGCACCGGCACCGGCGCCGCCGCCAGCACCGGCGTCGTCACCCGCGTCGCTCGGGGCCGCGTCGCCCGGGGCGGCGTCACCCGCGTCCGCCTTGGCGAGCTTCGCCGCGTGCGCCTTCGCCTCGTCCGCGAGTGCCGCCGGTTCCACGACCTCCTCGCGCCCCGGACGCATCCGCGACGAGACGACGATGTACACCACGGCCAGCAGGAAGACCAGGATCGCCGTCCACACGTTCAGCCGGAGGCCCAGGACGTGGTGCGCCTCGTCGACGCGCATGTACTCGATCCAGGCGCGTCCCGCGCAGTACGCCGCGACGTAGAGCGCGAACGCCCGGCCGTGGCCCAGCTTGAACCTGCGGTCCGCCCAGATCACCAGCAGGGCGACGCCGATGCACCAGAGCGACTCGTACAGGAAGGTCGGGTGGTAGAGCCCGGCCTCGCGGTTGGGGCCCTCACTGATCTTCAGCGCCCACGGCAGGTCGGTGGGCCTGCCGTACAGCTCCTGGTTGAACCAGTTGCCCCAGCGGCCGATCGCCTGGGCGAACGCGATGCCGGGCGCGATGGCGTCGGCGTACGCCGGGAGCGGGATGCCACGGCGGCGGCAGCCGATCCAGGCGCCCACCGCGCCGAGCGCGATCGCGCCCCAGATGCCGAGGCCGCCCTCCCAGATCTTGAAGGCGTCGACCCAGTTCTCGCCCTCGCTGAAGTAGAGCTGGTAGTCGGTGATGACGTGGTACAGCCGGCCGCCGACGAGGCCGAAGGGCACCGCCCAGACGGCGATGTCGGCGACGGTACCGGCTTTGCCGCCCCGGGCGAGCCAGCGCTTGCTGCCGTACCAGACGGCGACGAAGACACCGATGATGATGCAGAAGGCATAGCCGCGCAGCGGGACCGGTCCGAGGTAGAGGACGCCGGTCGACGGGCTGGGAATGTAGGCAAGGTCCATGGCAGGACCGACGCTACCCTGCCGGGCGGGAGACGGGGCAACCCGCCCGGCAAAGAGTGCATAACAGCGCGGGACAGCCGCGCCCGCTCAGCTCGTCGTCGGGCTCGCGGGGGCCGGCGACGCGGGAGGCGACGCGGGCGGGGACGGGAACGCCGTGCCCGGCTTCTTGCCCTTGTTCGCCTCGGCGACCCACTTCTTCAGGTTCTCGATGGAGATCTGTTCCTTGCCCTTGGTCGGGAAGATCGATTCTCCGTTGAGCAGCACGGTCGGCGTGCCCCGGAAGTCGCCGGCGCGGAAGGCCTCGTTGGACTTGTTCACCCAACTGTCGTGGGTGCCCTCCGTGACGCAGGAGCGGAAGGCGGGGGTGTCCAGGCCGGGCACCTTGGCCGCCAGCTCGAACAGCCTGGCGTCCCTGGCGAAGGCGTCGTCCTGCTCCGGGGGCTGGTTCTGGTAGAGCACGTCGTGGTACGGCACGAACTTGCCGGCGTCCTGGGCGCACGCCGCGGCGTTCGCCGCGTTGAGCGAGCCGCTGCCGCCCATGTTTCCGTCGATGATCGTGGCGAGGTGGTACTCGACCTTGATCTGGCCGGAGTCGGTGAGCTGGTGGATCGTGTCCCGGGCGGCGTTCTCGAACTGGGCGCAGGCCGGGCAGCGGAAGTCCTCCCAGATCGTGAGCGTGGACGGGGCGTCGGTGGCACCGACCGGGATGGCGAGCTGGTCCTTGCCGGCGGCGCCCGTCGGGGCGGCGACGGGGCCGGAGCCGGAGCCGTCGCTCTCGTCGCCGGTGTTGGCGGCGATCAGCCCGACGACCGTGGCCAGCCCGAGCACGCCGACCACGGCGGCCGCGACGATCAGCGTGCGCCTGCGCTTGTCGCGGGCCTTCTGCCGCTCGCGTTCCACCTGGAGCCGTTCTCGCGCGCTCCGCTTCCCTGCACTGTTCTTGTCGCTCACGCCCACAGCAACGAACCGGGGAGGCGCCCGCGCGCCTCCCCGGTCCAGATCCACCCGTACGAGCTACGAAACCGTCGCGGAGCGCCGCACCCCTCGTGCCAGTTCGCCCGCCAGTTCCCGTACGGCGGCGACGCCGGCCGCGTGGTCGTCGGCGTCGAGCATCCGCTTGACGAAGGCGGAGCCGACGATGACGCCGTCGGCGAAGGAGGCCACCTCGGCGGCCTGGTCGGCGTTGGAGACGCCGAGGCCGACGCAGACCGGCAGCTCGGAGGTGGCGCGGGTGCGCCGCACCAGGTCGGCGGCCTGTTCGCCGACCGACTCACGGGTGCCGGTGACGCCCATCAGGGACGCGGCGTACACGAAGCCGCTCCCCGCGCGCGTGATGGTGGCCAGCCGCTCGTCCTTGCTGCTGGGCGCGACCACGAAGACGGTCGCCAGGCCGTGCTTCTCGGCGTGCTCGCGCCACACGGCCGACTCCTGCACCGGCAGGTCCGGCAGGATGCAGCCGGCGCCGCCGGCCTCCGCCAGCTCGGCGGTGAAGCGCTCGATGCCGTACCGGTCGATGGGGTTCCAGTACGTCATGACGAGGACCGGCTTGCCGGTGGCCTCGTGCGCCTCGCGGACCGTGCGCATCACGTCGGCGATCTTCACGCCGCCGCGCAGCGCGATGTCGTCGGCGGTCTGGATGACCGGGCCGTCCAGGACCGGGTCGCTGTGCGGCAGGCCGACCTCGACGACGTCGGCGCCGCCGTCGAAGGCGGCCTTGATGGCCTCGATACCGCCGTCGACGGTCGGGAATCCGGCCGGGAGGTACGCGATGAGCGCGGCCCGGTTCTCGGATTTGGCGTGCTCCAGGGTGTCGGTCAGGAGTTGGATGTTGCCGCTCACTTGGTTCCCCCCTGGATCGTGGTGTCCGTCTGGATCTCGGCGGCGCCGTCCTCGGCGGAGGCGTCGGCCTCGACGGGGGCGGCGTCGGTCTCGTAGAGGCCGAAGTAACGCGCGGCGGTGTCCATGTCCTTGTCACCGCGGCCGGACAGGTTGACCACGATGAGGCCGTCCTCGCCGAGTTCCCGGCCGAGCTCCAGGGCACCGGCCAGCGCGTGGGCGGACTCGATGGCCGGGATGATGCCCTCGGTACGGGACAGCAGGCGCAGGGCCTGCATGGCGGCGTCGTCGGTGACCGCGCGGTACTCACCGCGTCCGCTGTCCTTGAGGTACGAGTGCTCCGGGCCGATGCCCGGGTAGTCGAGGCCGGCGGAGATCGAGTACGGCTCGGTGATCTGCCCCTCGTCGTCCTGGAGGACGTACGAGCGGGAGCCGTGCAGGATGCCGGGCTCGCCGGCGGTGAGCGTGGCCGCGTGCTCGCCGGTCTCGACGCCGTGTCCGGCGGGCTCGCAGCCGACGAGGCGTACGGACGCGTCCGGGATGAACGCGTGGAAGAGGCCGATGGCGTTGGAACCGCCGCCGACGCAGGCGACGACCGCGTCGGGCAGCCGGCCGGCCCGCTGAAGGATCTGGCGGCGGGCCTCGACGCCGATGACGCGGTGGAAGTCGCGGACCATGGCGGGGAACGGGTGCGGTCCGGCGACGGTGCCGAAGAGGTAGTGCGTGTGGTCGACGTTGGCGACCCAGTCGCGGAACGCCTCGTTGATGGCGTCCTTGAGGGTGCGGCTGCCGGACTTGACCGGGATGACCTCGGCGCCGAGCATCCGCATCCGGGCGACGTTCAGCGCCTGGCGCTGGGTGTCGATCTCGCCCATGTAGATGGTGCATTCGAGGCCGAACAGGGCGCAGGCGGTGGCGGTGGCCACGCCGTGCTGTCCGGCGCCGGTCTCGGCGATGACCCGGGTCTTGCCCATCCGCTTGGTGAGCAGGGCCTGGCCGAGCACGTTGTTGATCTTGTGCGAGCCGGTGTGGTTCAGGTCCTCGCGCTTGAGGAAGACCCGGGCACCGCCCGCGTGCTCGGCGAACCGGGGCACCTCGGTGAGGGCGCTCGGACGGCCGGTGTAGTTGACCAGCAGGTCGTCGAGCTCGGCCGCGAACGCGGGGTCGTTCTTGGCCTTGTCGTACTCGACGGCCACCTCGTCGACCGCGGCGACGAGGGCCTCGGGGATGAACTTGCCGCCGTAGGCACCGAAGTAACCCTCGGCGCTCGGGACCTGGCCCTCGGGATCGGGAATGAAGAACTCGCTGGGCATGCGACATGCTCCTCTACGGGGGCGGTGTTCGCCCCCGGACGTCTCGGCTTGACGGTGGTCACGGTGTGCGCCGACGCCACCGGGCGACCGCTGCCCGCCCGTCGTCACGTCCGTGTCGTACGGACGGAGGGCTGTGGGTCAGCGGTGGCGGAGGCGCGCGGTGCGCGCGCGCCATCGCATGCCGTTGACCTGGCCGGGCTCGTCACCGATGACGTAGCGGACGCGGCGCCCGTGCACGCGCCGCGCCGGGGCACGGCAGCCACGCGGGCGGCAGCCCCGGGCCAGCCGGGCGTACGCGTCGGGGACGGCGTGCACGCCGGTGAGGAGGTCCGCCGCGTAGGGGCGGCAGACACGTCCGGCCGTCGCGGAGGCCACGCACGCGCGCGTGGCCGGGGTCGCGGCCGAGTCCGCCACACCGGTGGCGGTCCCGCTCACCGCGGAAACCGCCGTCGCCGAAGCCGTGGAACGGCTCGCCCGCGGGCGCGCCGCGGCGCCCGGCGGCACGGCACGCGGCGGCGTGCGGTGCGGCGCCGGGGCGGCGCAGACGCGAGGGCGGGCGGCGGTCATGGGAGAGGCTCAGCCCCGTCCGTGCCGGAGGGCCGGGTGGGCGCCCGCGGCGACCAGGTCGGCCACCGCGGACTTGGGGTCGCGCCCGGTGACCAGGGACTCGCCGACGAGCACCGCGTCGGCGCCCGCGTTGGCGTACGCGATCAGGTCGTGCGGGCCACGGATGCCGGACTCGGCGACCTTCACGATCCCGGCGGGGATCTCGGGGCCGACCCGCTCGAAGGTGGAGCGGTCCACCTTGAGGGTCTTCAGGTTGCGGGCGTTGACGCCGATGACGCGGGCTCCCGCGTCGACGGCCCGCTCGACCTCTTCCTCGTCGTGCACCTCGACCAGCGGGGTGAGACCGATGGACTCGGCCCGCTCGATCAGCGACTCGAGGGCCGGCTGGTCCAGCGCGGCGACGATCAGCAGGGCGAGGTCGGCGCCGTACGCCCTGGCCTCCCAGAGCTGGTACGCGGTGACGATGAAGTCCTTGCGCAGGACCGGGATGTCGACCTTGGCGCGCACCGCTTCGAGGTCGGCCAGGGAGCCGCCGAAGCGCCGCTGCTCGGTCAGTACGGAGATGACGGCGGCGCCGCCCGCTTCGTAGTCCGCGGCGAGCCCTGCGGGGTCCGCGATCGCGGCGAGCGCGCCCTTGGAGGGGCTGGAGCGCTTCACCTCGCAGATGACCTTGACGCCGTCGCCGCGCAGCGCGGCGGCGCCGTCCTTGGCCTGGGGCGCCTTGGCCGCCCGCTCCTTGAGCTCGTCGAGGGACACCCGCGCCTGTCGCTCTGCGAGGTCGGCGCGAACGCCTTCGATGATCTCGTCGAGCACACTCACGCGAGAGGCCCCCTTCCACGACGGTGATGTTGGATCAGGATCAGTCACCTTGATGGTATCCGTACCGGGGCCGAGAGTCCTCATCCGGCCGACCGCACCGCTGTGACCTGGTGTTTCACGGAGCGAGGGCGGAGCCGAACGGAAGGTTCCGGACGACGGAGAAAACCGCCAGCAGGGCGCCGGCGGACCACCACCACACGGGTCCGAGGGTGATCCGTACGGGCAGTCCCCGGACGGCGCGCGCCAGCCAGTACACGAGCCACACCGCGAAGAGCAGGTATCCGGCGACTGCGATCGCGTTCGCGCCGAGGGCGGTGGTCAGGTCGCCGTGGATGAAGGCGTGGGCGCTGCGCAGGCCGCCGCAGCCGGGGCAGAGGATCCCGGTGAAGCGGAGCAGGGGGCAGACGGGATAGTGCCCGGGCTCGTTGGGGTCGACCGCGCCGACGTACGCGAACGCCCCGGCGACCGCGGCGAGGACGCCCAGGGGCGCCGCGACACGCCGTACGAGCGGGGCTGGGGGCGGGGCCGCCGCCACGGTGTGGCCGGGCCACACGGGTGCCGCCCCATCCGGGCCGGGCTCCACAGGTGCCGCCCCGTCCGGGCCGGGCCGCACGGGTGCCGGCGCGGGGCCGGACGGCCCGGGCCGGGCGGGAACGGGCGGCTCGGCGGGCGACGCGGGGGTCGGGTTGGGGTCCACCGGGTGATTGTCGCCGGTCATACGGAAAGGCGCAGCCCGGCTCGTGCCGGACCGCGCCTCGTGTCGCGATGCGCCCGGACGGGTCAGGCGTGGACGTCCGCGCGGGCGGTCTCCGGGGTGTGGTCCTTGCGGGCGGCCTCTTCACGCGCCCGGACGAGCTCGGGCGCCTCCTTCTGGCCGAGGCCGGCGAGCTTCATCGCGTATCCGACGACACCGCCGAGCAGGATGACGGCCATGCCGGCCCAGAAGCCGAGCGGGTTGGCCGCCACCATGAAGACACCGGCGACGCAGAAGCCGATGAAGGAGATGGTGACTCCGGTCCAGGCGGCCGGGGTGTGTCCGTGGTCGCTGCCCGCCATGAATTGCTCCTCGTTGCTGTTGCTCTGTGTACGGCCCCGCCGGGTGCGGACGCTCAGCGTCATTGTCCCGCACGCGCGCGTGCGGGGTGATCCGGGGGTCACCCTCGGAGGCCGCCGCGCGTCACGCGTCGCGGGTGGGGTCCTCGCCCCGGTCCAGGGCCTTCCAGAGGTCCTCGGGACGGTCCGGGCCGGCGGGGGCGGCCGTGCGGGTGCCCTTGCGCTCGCGGGGGCCGCCGTCGCGTTCGTACCGCCCGGACATCGCCGGCCAGGTCCGGCCGTGGCGGAGGGCGAGGAGCCCGGCGACGAGGATCAGCAGGCCCCCGGCGGCCGTGATGTAGGGCCAGGCGCCGTGCGTGAGGGTGCCGATCCGGGCCGCGGCGTCGCCGGTGGTCGCGGCGGCCTTCGCGTTGAGCGCCGCGCTGTCGGTGGCGCCCAGGTAGGCGGCGAGGGCCGCGCCCGCGCCGCTCAGGGTGAGCAGCAGCGACACCAGGAACCGGCCGGCGCGGCGTACCGCGAAGACGGCGACGAGGGCCGCGAGGCCCACGATGGCGAGGGCGGTCGGTACGCCGGTGACGTCGCCGCCCGACGCTTCGAGCGGCACGGTGCCGCCGCCGACCGCGACCGTGCCCTCGGCCCAGGTCTGGCCCGAGGCGAGCAGCACGACGGCCGCGCCGACGGCGCCGAGGGACAGGGCGGCGGCGAGGCTGCGGCGGCCGCCCGAAGCGGCCGCCGTCTCGTCCGCGCGGGTGGCACGGGGCTGGGGTACGGATGCGGCACTCACGTCACCACTATCCCTTATGCCGTCATGCGCCGTTCATCCGGTTGGCGGTATGCACGGCGCGGAGGACGGCGGCCGCCTTGTTGCGGCACTCGGTGTCCTCGGCGACCGGGTCGGAGTCGGCCACGACACCCGCGCCGGCCTGGACGTACGCCGTGCCGTCACGCAGCAGGGCGGTGCGGATGGCGATGGCGGTGTCCGAGTCGCCGGCGAAGTCCAGGTAGCCGACGCAGCCGCCGTACAGTCCGCGCCGGGTGGGTTCGAGCTCCTCGATGATCTGCATGGCGCGCGGCTTGGGCGCGCCGGAGAGCGTTCCGGCGGGGAAGCAGGCGGTGAGCACGTCGAAGGCGGTGCGGCCCTCGGCGACCCGGCCGGTGACGGTCGAGACGATGTGCATGACGTGCGAGTACCGCTCGATCGACATGAAGTCGACGACCTCGACGGAGCCGGGTTCGCAGACCCGGCCGAGGTCGTTGCGACCGAGGTCGACGAGCATCAGGTGCTCGGCGCGCTCCTTGGGGTCGGCGATGAGCTCGTCGGCCAGAGCCTGGTCCTCCTGGGGCGTGGCCCCGCGCGGGCGGGTGCCGGCGATCGGGTGGACCATGGCGTGCCCGTCCTCGACCTTGACCAGGGCTTCGGGGCTGGACCCGACGACGTCGAAGCCGTCGAAGCGGAACAGGTACATGTACGGGGACGGGTTGGTGGCCCGCAGCACCCGGTAGACGTCCAGGGCGCTCGCCGTGCAGGGCGTCTCGAAGCGCTGGGAGGGCACCACCTGGAAGGCCTCGCCGGCCCGGATGCGCTCCTTGATGTCCTCGACGGCGTCCTGGTAGGCCTGGCCGCCCCACAGGGCGGTGTACGGCGGGAGCTCGGAGGGCGGCAGGGCGGCGGGCTCCGTCGCGAGCGGCTTCGCGAGGTCGGCGGCCATGGCGTCGAGGCGGGCGACGGCGTCCGCGTACGCCTCGTCGATGCCCGTGTCGAGGTCGTTGTGGTTGATGGCGTTGGCGATGAGCATCACCGTGCCGTCCCAGTGGTCGAGCACGGCGAGGTCCGAGGTGAGCAGCATGGTCAGCTCGGGCAGGTGGAGGTCGTCCGTGCCGTGGTCGCCGATGCGCTCCAGGCGGCGCACGATGTCGTACCCCAGGTAGCCGACCATGCCGCCGGTGAAGGGCGGCATCCCGGAGGCGAGGTCACGGGGGGTGTGCAGGGCCTCCACGGTGGCGCGCAGCGCCTTCAGGGGGTCGCCGTCCACGGGTACGCCGACGGGCGGGGTGCCGAGCCAGTGGGCCTGGCCGTCACGGGCGGTGAGGGTGGCGGAGCTGCGGACGCCGATGAAGGAGTACCGCGACCAGGAGCGGCCGTTCTCGGCGGACTCCAGGAGGAAGGTGCCGGGGCGTTCGGCGGCGAGCTTGCGGTAGAGGCCGACCGGGGTGTCGCCGTCCGCGAGGAGGCGGCGGCTGACGGGGATGACGCGGCGGTCGGCCGCCAGCTTGCGGAAGGTCTCGAGATCCATGGCGTTACTTTCCCAGCGGGAGGACGTCGGCGTCGAAGCAGGTCCGGGCGCCGGTGTGGCAGGCGGCACCCACCTGGTCGACCTTGACCAGGACGGTGTCGGCGTCGCAGTCGAGGGCGACGGACTTGACGTGCTGGACGTGACCGGAGGTGTCGCCCTTGACCCAGTACTCCTGGCGGCTGCGGGACCAGTAGGTGCAGCGGCCGGTGGTGAGGGTGCGGTGCAGGGCCTCGTCGTCCATCCAGCCCAGCATGAGCACCTCGCCGGTGTCGTACTGCTGGGCGATGGCCGGGACCAGCCCGTCGGGGCTGCGCTTGAGACGGGCGGCGATGGCCGGGTCAAGGTTGCTGGTCATGTCGCCATTGTGCCGTGACGGCGAGGTGTTCCCGGTGGTGCGTCCACTGGGCGGACCGGACCGTGCGGCCGTACGCTGGCCTCCATGTCGACCCATGCCAAGCGTGAACGGCTCCTGCTCGCCGACCTCTTGGAGGCGGCGGGCCCCGATGCCCTGACCCTGTGCGAGGGGTGGAAGACCCGCGATCTGGCGGCCCACGTGGTGGTGCGCGAGCGCCGCCCGGACGCGGCGGCGGGGATCTTGCTGGGCCCGCTGCGCGGGCGCCTGGAGCAGGTGCAGGCGGAATTCGCATCCAAGCCGTACGAGGAGCTGATCCAGCTCATCCGGACGGGCCCGCCGAGGATGTCCCCGTACGCGATCAAGCAGGTCGACGAGGGGGCCAACACGGTCGAGTTCTACGTGCACGCCGAGGACGTGCGGCGCGCGCAGCAGGGCTGGACGGCCCGCGAGCTGGACCCGGTCTTCGCGGAGGCCCTGTGGGTACGCCTGGAGAAGGCGGCCCGCATGCTGTGCCGCAAGGTCCCCGTGGGCCTGGTCCTGCGCCGCCCCAACGGCCAGACGGTGGTGGCGCACCGGGGTGCGCCGGTGGTGACGGTGACGGGTGAGCCGGGCGAGCTGACGATGTTCGCGTTCGGCCGCCAGGACGCGGCGAACGTCGAGGTGGAGGGCGACAAGGACGCCGTGGAGCGGCTGCACGGGGCGAAGCAGCTCGGGATCTAGCCGCCTCCCTCGTGGGAGGCCTCGGGGAGCCGTTGTCAGTGGTGGCGGGCATCATCGGACGTACGCGGCTCACCCGGGAGGCGGACCATGATCAAGATCGCGATGACCAACGTGTACGTCGACGACGAGGACAAGGCCCACGCCTTCTACACGGACGTGCTCGGCTTCGAGACCCGGACGAACCTCGATCTGGGTGAGGCGCGCTTCATCACGGTGGCCGCCCCCGGGCAGGACGTGGAGCTGCTGCTGGAGCCCGGCGACAGCCCGGTGGCGGAGCAGTACCGCAAGGGGCTGCGGGAGGCCGGGCTGCCCTGCATCGTCCTCGGTGTGGACGATCTGGCGGCCGAGTACGAGCGGCTGAGCGGGCTGGGTGTGCGGTTCACCCAGCCGCCCACGGAGCAGGGTCCGCTGGTGACGGCCGTGCTGGACGACACCGTCGGCAACCTCGTACAGCTCGCCCAGCCGCTCGTCTGACCGCCGGAAGGGCCTGACCGCCGGAAGATGCCTCAGCGGACCGGGTGGCCCGCTTCGCGCAAGGTGTCCTTCACCTCGGAGATCCGCAGGTCGCCGAAGTGGAACACGGAAGCCGCCAGCACCGCGTCCGCGCCCGCGTCGATCGCCGGCGGGAAGTGCGCGAGCCTGCCCGCGCCGCCCGAGGCGATCACCGGCACGGTGACGTGCTTGCGCACGGCCGCGATCATCTCGGTGTCGTAGCCGTCCTTGGTGCCGTCCGCGTCCATCGAGTTCAGCAGGATCTCGCCCGCGCCGAGCTCGGCGGCCCGGTGGGCCCACTCGACGGCGTCGATGCCGGTGCCCCGGCGGCCGCCGTGCGTGGTGACCTCGAAGCCCGAGGGCGTGCCGGAGTCGGTACGGCGGGCGTCCACCGACAGGACCAGCACCTGGCGGCCGAAGCGCTCGGCGATCTCCTGGATCAGCTCCGGGCGGGCGATCGCGGCGGTGTTGACGCCGACCTTGTCCGCGCCGGCGCGCAGTAGCTTGTCGACGTCCTCGGCGCTGCGCACGCCGCCGCCGACGGTCAGCGGGATGAACACCTGCTCGGCGGTGCGGCGCACCACGTCGTAGGTGGTCTCCCGGTTGCCGGACGACGCGGTGATGTCCAGGAAGGTCAGCTCGTCGGCGCCCTCGGCGTCGTACAGCTTGGCCATCTCGACGGGGTCGCCCGCGTCGCGCAGGTTCTGGAAGTTGACGCCCTTGACGACCCGGCCGTTGTCCACGTCCAGGCAGGGGATCACTCGGACCGCGAGGGTCATGACGAGGCACCTCCTCGCTCTGCTGCCCGGTACGCCTCGACTTCGACCTCGACGACCAGCCGCGGGTCGACGAAGCCCTCGACGATGATCATCGATGAGGCGGGGCGGACGGCGTCGAACAGCTCCTTGTGGGCGCGGCCGACCTCCTCCACGTCCCGGGCGTGGGTGATGTACATGCGCGTACGGACGACGTCCGCCGCACCGAGGCCGAGCTGCTCCAGCGCGCCCAGGGCGACGTTGAAGGAGTTGACCGCCTGTTCGTAGGGGCCGCCCTCGGCGATCACGCCGTCGACGACGGAGGTGCAGCCGGAGACCAGGACCAGGCCGTTCGGCAACTCGACGGCCCGGGAGTAGCCGAACTGCTCCTCCCAGGGCGCGCCGGTCACGACCTTGCGTACGGTCTGGGTCATTCGGCCACCACCGCGAGCGCTTCCTCCAGGGTGAACGCCTTCGCGTAGAGCGCCTTGCCGACGATCGCGCCCTCGACACCGAGCGGAACGAGTTCCGACAGGGCCCGCAGGTCGTCGAGCGACGAGACGCCGCCGGAGGCGACGACCGGCTTGTCGGTGGCCGCGCAGACGTTGCGCAGCAGCTCCAGGTTGGGGCCCTGGAGCGTGCCGTCCTTGGCGATGTCGGTGACCACGTAGCGGGCGCAGCCCTCGGAGTCGAGGCGGGCCAGCGTCTCGTAGAGGCCGCCGCCGTCGCGGGTCCAGCCGCGGCCGCGCAGCGTCGTGCCGCGCACGTCCAGGCCGACCGCGATCTTGTCGCCGTGCTCGGCGATGACCTTGGCGACCCACTCGGGGGTCTCCAGCGCGGCGGTGCCCAGGTTGACGCGGGTGCAGCCGGTGGCGAGCGCGGCGGCGAGCGACGCGTCGTCCCGGATGCCGCCGGACAGCTCCACCTTGATGTCCATGGCCTTCGCGACCTCGGCGATCAGGTCCCGGTTGTCACCGGTGCCGAACGCGGCGTCGAGGTCCACGAGATGCAGCCACTCGGCGCCCGCGCGCTGCCAGGCGAGGGCGGCCTCCAGCGGGGAGCCGTAGGACGTCTCCGTACCGGACTCGCCATGGACGAGCCGTACGGCCTGGCCGTCCCGGACGTCGACGGCGGGGAGGAGTTCGAGCTTGCTCATCTCAGCGGGTCCTAGATCCTTTGGAGGGAGGTCAGAAGGTGTTGAGCCAGTTGGTCAGGAGCTGTGCGCCGGTGTCGCCGGACTTCTCGGGGTGGAACTGGGTCGCCCACAGCGCCCCGTTCTCGACGGCCGCCACGAACCGCTCGCCATGCGTGGACCAGGTGACCTTGGGCGCGCGCATCGCGGGGTTGGTGATCTCCAGGCTCCAGTCGTGCACGGCGTAGGAGTGCACGAAGTAGAACCGGGCGTCGGCGCCGAGGCCGGCGAACAGCTCGCTGTCCTCCGGCGCCTCGACGGTGTTCCAGCCCATGTGGGGGACGACCGCGGCCTTCAGGGGCCCGACCGTGCCGGGCCACTCGTCCAGGCCCTCGGTCTCCACCCCGTGCTCGATGCCGCGCTCGAAGAGGATCTGCATGCCGACGCAGATGCCCATGACGGGGCGGCCGCCGGAGAGCCGGCGCTCCACGATCCAGTGCCCGCGGGCCTCCTTGAGCCCGGCCATGCAGGCGGAGAAGGCGCCGACGCCGGGGACGAGGAGCCCGTCGGCGTTCATGGCCTTGTCGTAGTCGCGGGTGATCTCGACGTCGGCGCCGACGTGGGCGAGCGCCCGCTCGGCGGAGCGGACGTTGCCGAATCCGTAGTCGAAGACCACGACCTTCTTCGCAGTGCTCATTGCGCTCACTCCCAGATCCCCTGGATACGCAGGACGCCCGCGAGCAGGCACATCGCCGAGGCGACGGCCAGCAGGACGATGACGCCCCTGGGCATCTTCTGCTTGCTGAAGGAGTACACGCCTCCCGCGAGGAAAAGTCCGACGATGATGAGCAGCGTGGACAGCGGACTCACAGTGCTCCCTCGTTCGCTTCTCCGCCCGCGCGGCGCAGCGGCGCGGGCATCACGCTCGTCCGCGGCCCGGCGGCCGCGCGTGCGTCGCTCACAGCGCGCCCTTCGTGGAGGGCAGGATGCCGGCCGCGCGCGGGTCGCGCTCCGAGGCGTAGCGCAGGGCGCGGGCGAGGGCCTTGAACTGGCACTCCACGATGTGGTGGGCGTTGCGCCCGTACGGCACGTGGACGTGCAGCGCGATCTGGGCCTGGGCGACGAACGACTCCAGGATGTGCCGGGTCATCGTCGTGTCGTAGGAGCCGATCATCGGCGCCATGTTCTCCGGCTCGGTGTGCACCAGGTAGGGGCGGCCGGAGAGGTCGACGGTGACCTGGGCGAGGGACTCGTCCAGCGGCACCGTGCAGTTGCCGAACCGGTAGATGCCCACCTTGTCGCCGAGGGCCTGCTTGAAGGCGGCGCCGAGCGCGAGGGCGGTGTCCTCGATGGTGTGGTGCGAGTCGATGTGCAGGTCGCCGTCTGTCTTGACGGTGAGGTCGAACAGACCGTGGCGGCCGAGCTGGTCGAGCATGTGGTCGTAGAAGCCGACGCCGGTCGACACATCGACCTTTCCGGTGCCGTCGAGGTCTATCTCGACGACGACGGACGTCTCCTTGGTGGTGCGCTCGACCCGTCCTACGCGGCTCATGAGCTCTGCTCCTTCTTCAGTGCGCGAACCGCATCCAGGAACGCGTCGTTCTCTTCGGGTGTGCCGGCGGTGACCCGCAGCCAGCCCGGTACGCCGTTGTCCCGGACCAGGACGCCCCGGTCGAGGATCGCCTGCCACACGGCGTGGGCGCCGCCCTCGCCGGTGAAGCGCCCGAACTGGACGAAGTTGGCGTCGGACTCGGTCACCTCGTAGCCGATGGCCCGCAGCTCGGCGACCAGCCGGTCCCGCTCGGCCTTGAGCTGCTCGACGTACCCCAGCAGCGTATCGGTGTGCTCCAGGGCCGCGAGCGCGGTGGCCTGGGTGACGGCCGAGAGGTGGTACGGCAGGCGTACGAGCTGGACGGCGTCGACCACGGCCGGGTGGGCTGCGAGGTAGCCCAGGCGCAGTCCGGCGGCGCCGAACGCCTTGGACATGGTCCGGGAGACCACCAGGTGGGGGCGGCCCTCGATGAGGGACAGCAGGGACGGGCGGTGGCTGAACTCCACGTACGCCTCGTCGACGATCACCAGCGCCGGCCTGGCCGCCTGCGCCGCCTCGTACAGCGCCAGCACGGTCTCCGCGTCGACGGCGGTACCCGTGGGGTTGTTGGGCGAGGTGATGAAGACGACGTCGGGGCGGTGCGCGGCGATGGCGGCCGTGGCGTCGGCCACGTCGATGGTGAAGTCGTCCCGGCGCGGTCCGGAGATCCAGCCCGTCCCGGTGCCGCGCGAGATCAGGCCGTGCATCGAGTACGAGGGCTCGAAGCCCATCGCGATGCGGCCCGGTCCCGCGAAGGTCTGGAGGAGCTGCTGGATGACCTCGTTGGAACCGTTGGCGGCCCAGACGTTGGCGAGGCCGACCTCGTACCCGGTGGTGCGGGTGAGGTAGGCGGCCAGTTCCGTGCGGAGCTCGACGGCGTCCCGGTCGGGGTAGCGGTTGAGCGTACGGGCCGCCTCCCGGACGCGCTCGGCGATCCGCTCGACGAGCGGCTCGGGCAGCGGGTACGGGTTCTCGTTGGTGTTGAGGCGTACGGGCACGTCGAGCTGGGGCGCGCCGTAGGGGGACTTGCCGCGCAGCTCGTCGCGGATGGGCAGGTCGTCGATGCCGATCGTCACCGCTGGGGCACCTTCCACTCGAACCTGGCCTTGATGGCCGCGCCGTGCGCCGGGAGGTCCTCCGCCTCCGCGAGGGTCACCACGTGGTGGGCCACCTCGGCGAGCGCGTCGCGCGTGTAGTCCACGATGTGGATGCCGCGCAGGAAGGACTGCACGGACAGGCCCGAGGAGTGGCAGGCGCAGCCGCCGGTGGGCAGGACGTGGTTGGAGCCCGCGCAGTAGTCACCGAGCGAAACCGGTGCCCAGGGGCCGACGAAGACGGCGCCCGCGTTGCGCACGCGCTGCGCCACGGCGGCGGCGTCGGCGGTCTGGATCTCCAGGTGCTCGGCGCCGTACGCGTCGACCACGCGCAGGCCCTCCTCCAGGCCGTCGACCAGCACGATCGCGGACTGCCTGCCGCGCAGGGCGGGCACGATCCGGTCCTCGACGTGCTTGGTGGCGGCGACCTGCGGCTCCAGCTCCTTCTCGACGGCCTCGGCGAGGTCGACGGAGTCGGTGACCAGGACGGCGGCGGCGAGCGGGTCGTGCTCGGCCTGGCTGATCAGGTCGGCGGCGATGTGGACGGGGTCGGCGGTGTCGTCGGCGAGGACCGCGATCTCGGTCGGGCCGGCCTCGGTGTCGATGCCGATCCGGCCGGTGAAGTACCGCTTGGCGGCGGCGACCCAGATGTTGCCGGGGCCGGTGACCATGTTGGCGGGGGCGCAGGACTCGGTGCCGTACGCGAACATGGCGACGGCCTGGGCGCCGCCGGCCGCGTACACCTCGTCGACGCCGAGCAGCGCGCAGGCGGCGAGGATCGTCGGGTGCGGCAGGCCGCCGTGCTCCTTCTGCGGCGGGGACGCGAGGGCGATCGACTCGACGCCCGCCTCCTGCGCCGGTACGGCGTTCATGATCACGGACGAGGGGTAGACGGAGCGGCCGCCCGGCGCGTACAGCCCGACGCGCTCGACCGGAACCCACTTCTCGGTCACCGTGCCGCCGGGCACCACCTGGGTGGTGTGCTGGGTGCGGCGCTGCTCGCGGTGGACGATGCGGGCGCGGCGGATCGACTCCTCCAGTCCGGCGCGGACGGCCGGGTCGAGCTCCTCCAGCGCGCGCGTGAGCGCGGCGGCCGGAACGCGCACCTGGTCGAGGACCACACCGTCGAACTTCTCCGCGTAGTCGATCAGCGCCGCGTCTCCCCGATGATGCACGGCCTCGCAGATCGGCCGCACCTTCTCCAGGGCGGCTTCCACGTCGAACTCGGCACGGGGCAGCAGGTCGCGCAGAGCGCCACCCTTGGGGAGGGCGTCGCCGCGCAGATCGATTCGTGAGATCACAGGTCAATTCTCGCAGACGGCTTCCCGCGGCCGGACGTCCGTATCACTGGCTGATACACGCCACGGCAGGGCTGGACTGTCACACCTGACCGTTAGCGTTCAGTCCGTCACACAGCGGGAAGAACAGCCGTACGAAACAGGGGAAGCGGAGGGGGCGGCAGTGACCGAGCCGCACGACGACGACGTACCGGACGACCTCACCCCGTCCGAGGTGGGCATGTGGCAGGCGTTCCGGATCGGCGCCACGTACGACCTGAGCGCGGGCAACGCGATGCTGGACGATCCGTTCTCGCCGCGCGTCTGGCCGCCCGAGCGGAGCGTGCGGGCGGACAAGGTGGCGCTGCTGCTGCTCGACGGGCCGCCCGCGCTGGCCGGGCGCGTCTCGGCGCTGAAGCTGCGCGGGGTGCAGATCACCGGCACGCTGGATCTTGCGGGCGGCACGGTGGGGCCGTACGTGGAGCTGTACGGCTGCCGGTTCGAGAACGAGGTGGTGCTGCCGGAGTCGCGGTTCACCACGCTGCGCATGGTCAAGTGCGCGATACCCCGGCTGGAGGCGGCGCGGCTGCACACGGAGGGCGACCTGCACCTGCCGCGCTGCCGGGTGGAGCACGGGATGCGGCTCACCGACGCCCAGATCGGCACGGACCTGCTGATCAGCCAGATCCATGTGGGCCCGGACCGGCGGGGGCGGGCGATCGTCGCCGACGGGATGGCGGTGGCGCAGGACCTGACGGCGGAGCTGATCGAGACGCATGGCGAGTTCTCGCTGCGCGGGGCGAAGATCGGCGTCTCGCTGAGCCTGCGCGGCAGCAGGCTGCGGGGCGCGGAGGGCCGCCGGGCGCTCAACGCGCCGCAGCTCACCGTGGAGCGGACGCTGTACATGACGTACGCCTGGGTCAGCGACCGCACGGGCAACGCGGCGGGTACGACGCCGCCCGGCGGGCTGGCGAACTTCAACACGCCGATGCGCGGCACGCGCGTGCAGCCGTTCGAGTGCCGGGGCGGGGTGCGGCTGGACGACGGCCGGTTCGGGGACGCGGTGGACTTCCACCACGCGCGGTTCCTGCTGTCCTCGGAGCGGCGGGAGGAGCTGTCGCTGCGCCGGATCGTCACCCCGGAGCTGCGTTTCAACGGGGAGCGCCCGGAGGAGGGGCGGGTGGTGCTGAACGGCGCGAAGGTCGTGACGCTGATCGACCTGTCGACGAGCTGGCCGGGGCCCGGCGGGCTGGCGATGGGCGGTTTCGTGTACGAGAACCTCGTGCCGTACGGGCACTTCCCGCTCGCCCGCCGTCTGGAGTGGGTGGCGGCGGCGACCCCGGAGTTCGCCCCGGAGCCGTACGAGCGGCTGGCGACCGTGCTGCGCAACAGCGGGGAGGACGCGGACGCGCGCGAAGTGCTGCTGGCCAAGCAGCGCCGGCGGCGCGAGACGCTCCCGCTGGCGGCGAAGATGTGGGGCTACTTACAGGACTGGACGGTGGCGTACGGCTACCGGCCGGGCCGGGCGGCGCTGTGGATGGCGGTGCTGTGGGCGGCGGGGACGCTCGCCTTCGCGCAGTGCGATCCGCCGCCGATCAAGCCGGCTGAGCACCCGAACTGGAACGCGGCCCTGTACGCGCTGGATCTGCTGCTGCCGGTGATCAATCTCGGCCAGGACGGGTACTGGCGGCTGGGCGGCATATGGCAGTGGGCGTCGACCGTGCTGATCCTGCTGGGCTGGATCCTCGCCACTACCGTCGCGGCCGGTGCCTCGCGTCTCCTGAGGCGCAGTTGACACACCCGTACACCGCTTTCTTTACGCTCTCTTGGCATTCGTCCGTGCAACCATTCCGCCGCCACCAAAGCTTCACAGCAGGCCACTGGCGCGGCTCCGACCTGCGGTTTTCAATGGTCCGCACCATGTCATTGCTCCGTGCCCTGCTCAGCACCGCGCGCGCGGTCCGGCACGTCCCGCAGCTCGCCGACGGGCTGCCGCCGGACCACGCGGTGCTGCTCGACGCGCCGGACGAGCGGCTGGCTCCGGCGCTGGTCTCCGCCGCCCTCGGGGACCACGAACCGGCCGCGAAGCTGCTGGCCGCCACACGCGGGGCCGCCGAGTGGGAGAGCCGTGACCGGTACGTCAAGCGGCTCGCCGCCTTCGCGCACAGCCGCGACGAGTGGCTGACCGGCTGGCTGGCGGCCACGCCCCACGACCCGGACGCCCTGCTGGTCAATGCGGAGGTCGCGGTCCGCAGGGCGTGGCAGTCCCCGGCGCGGGCCGAGCGGCTGCGCGAGCTGGGACCGCTGGTCGACGCGGCGGCCGAGGCCGCGCCGCACGATCCGGTGCCCTGGCGCCTGGCGCTGGACCACGCGCGCGGTACGCACGCCACACACACCGCGTTCGAGACGCTGTGGGAGCAGGCCGTGCGCCGCGCCGCGCACCACTACGGCTGCCATGTGGCCGCGCTGAAGTACCTGGCCACCCAGCGGCGCGGCTCGCACCGCGGGTCCTTCGACTTCGACTTCTGCTTCGACTTCGCCGAGCAGGCCGCCGCCGACGCGCTGCCCGGGTCGCTGATAAGGGCGCTTCCGGTGCGGGCGGCGTTCGCGCAGTTGCTGGCCGGTGGCGCCAAGCCCGTACGGGCGGAGCGGATCGACGCGGCGGCGGACCTGGCGGTCGAGCTGTCCGGGCGGTACGCGGTCGCCGACCCGTGGCCGGCCGAGGTGCGCAACGTCCTGGTGTACGTGCTGGTGGGGCGGGAGCGGTGGGCGGCGGCGCTGGACCAGTTCCGGCTGATCGGCCCGTACGCGACGTCGTTTCCGTGGTCGTCGGTGAGCGACGACCCGCTGGGCCGGTTCCTCGACGCGCGCCACGGCGTACGGCTGGAGGTGGCCTCGGCCGTCCCGTTGCGCGGACGGGCCGGACGCGGCCGCTTCGGCGGCCATTACGCTTAACCGCTGTGACCACCGCTCGCCTGCCACTCTTCCCGCTGAACGCGGTGCTGTTCCCAGGCCTCGTGCTGCCCCTGAACGTCTTCGAGGAGCGCTATCGCGCCATGATGCGCGAGCTGTCGAAGACCGACGAGTCGGAGCCGCGCCGCTTCGCCGTCGTGGCGATCCGCGACGGGCGTGAGGTCGCGCCCACCGCGCCCGGGATGCCCGACCAGACGGCGCTGCCGGAGAAGGGTCCCGCCGCGGGCTTCGGCCCCGACCCGATCCAGGCCTTCCACCGGGTCGGGTGCATCGCCGACGCGGCGACGATCCGGGAGCGGGAGGACGGCAGCTTCGAGGTGCTGGCCACCGGGACGAAACGGGTCAAGCTGCTCTCGGTCGACGCGAGCGGCCCGTTCCTCACGGCGGAGCTGGAGGAGCTGGAGGAGGAACAGGGCGAGGGGGCCGGGGCGCTCGCGGAGGGCGTCCTGCGGGCCTTCCGCGCCTACCAGAAGCGGCTGGCGGGAGCCCGGGAACGGTCCATGACGGCCGGTCAGGAACTGCCCGACGAGCCGTCGGTGGTCTCGTACCTGGTGGCCGCGGCGGCGGTGCTCGACACCCCGGCCAAGCAGCGGCTCCTCCAGGCACCGGACACGGCGACGCGGCTGCGGGAGGAACTGCACCTGCTGCGCGCGGAGACGGCGGTGCTGCGGCACCTGCCGTCGCTGCCGGCGGTGGAACTGACCCGGGCGCCGACGAGCCCCAACTGACGCGACCCAACCGACCCGAGGACACGACAGGTGGCGAAGAAGCCCAAGAAGCAGGCCAACGGCACGCCCGCGACGGTGGCCCTGACGGCGGCCGGCACACCCTTCACGGTGCACGCCTACGACCACGACCCGGCCTCCCCCTCGTACGGCGAGGAGGCCGCCGAGGCCCTCGGGGTCTCCCCCGACCGGGTCTTCAAGACCCTGGTCGCCGATGTGGACGGCACCCTCACGGTCGCGGTCGTCCCGGTCGCCGGCCAGCTCGACCTGAAGGCCCTCGCGGCGGCGGTGGGCGGCAAGCGCGCGACGATGGCCGACCCGGCCGCGGCGGAACGCACGACGGGGTACGTCCGGGGCGGCATCTCCCCGCTGGGCCAGCGCAAGCGCCTGCCCACGGTGCTGGACGCCTCGGCGTCGAAGCACGACACGATCTGTATCTCGGCGGGGCGCCGGGGCCTGGAGGTCGAGCTCGCCCCGTCGGACCTGGCTGCCCTGACGGACGCGGTGCTGGCGCCGATCGGTCGCGCGTAACCCCTCGACGGCGGTCCCGTCCTCGGCTACGACCGTAGGAACGGAACGCGTCTCGGAAGGGGCCGCCCATGTCGAAGAGGACCCGCAAACGGAAGTGGCGCATCCGCAAGCACCGCGCCAACCACGGCCGCCGCCCGTCCTGACCCTGCCCGTCTCTGAAGGGACTCAGGCAGGGGCGTCCCAGTCCGGTTCCGGGTCGCGGGGGCCGAAGAGGGCCGTGAGGGCCAGGTGCACCAGCATCGACGCCACCGGCCACGCCAGTACCGCCCCGTGCGCCTGGAGCTTCAGGGGCGCGTCGAACGTGACGCCCGCGCCCACCGCGCGGGCGTGCTCGGCCACGTCGTGCGCCGGGCCGAGCAGGGTGCCGACGCCCCACCCGAGGAGCGAGGCCAGCAGGCCGCCCAGGGCCAGGCCCACCACGATCGCGATGCCACCGTGCCGGTGGAACCAGAAGACGACGGCCGCGCTGAGCGCCCCGAGGCCGAGCGCCAGCAGGGCGAACGTACCGTCGGCGCCGACCGCGCCCTCGCCCTCCGTGTCCTTGAGGAACACCGCCTTGCCGTCCGAGACCAGCGGAATCCGGGGGGCCAGCCACAGCCACAGCAGCCCCAGCGCGATACCCGCGAGGGTCACCCCGAGCAGCACCACGGCACCCTGGCGTACCTCCGTGGCCACGTCCGGCGCGTCGTCCGCGCCCTTCGGGGCGGTGGGATACGGCGGCGGCCACCCGGTCTCGTGCGAGCCGTGCGAGCCATGCGAGTCGGACGAACCGTGCGAACCGTGCGAGTCGTGCGGGGAGGGCCGGTGGGGCGGAGTCAGCGGTGCGGTCACCCTGCCATCGTGCCAGGCGCCCCGGCCCGGTGCCTCACCGGACCGCCGCCCGCCGGTACGCCCACGTCGCGGCGGCCAGCGAGACGACGCCGACCACCGCGCACACCGCGAGGTCCAGCCCGACGGCCGCCCAGTCGGGCCGGGCGTCGAACGTCCGGGCGAGCGCCTCCACCCCGTACGTCGACGGCAGCAGGTCGCGTGCCCACCCGATGGGCTGCGGCAGCCGGTCGGCCGGCAGCACGCCCAGCAGCAGGGCGGCCGACATGCCGAGCTGGCCCAGCAGGGTGGCGAGCTCCTGACGCGGCGCGAGCAGCCCGAGCGCCGCGCCGAGCCCGGCGAGGGCGGCCCCGGCGAGCGGCACGACCGCGGCCAGGATCCACAGGTGGGTCAGCGGCAGTTGGAAGAGGACCGAGCCGGCCACCGCCGTCACGACCGTCCCGGGCACCGTGAAGGAGGCGTACGCGCCGGCCGCGCCCAGCACCACCGCGGCGGGCGGCACCGGAAGCGTGGCGTAGTGGTCGAGCCCGCCGCTGGCCCGCAGTTGCCCGAAGTACTGCGCGAGCAGGTTCAGCGCCACGAACGCCACCACGAGCACCGACGAGCCGGCCACGACGGCCCGCGCCTCCGCCCCGCCGTCCACGACCCCACGCATCAGGACCATGATCCCGACGGACTGGAAGGTCGCCACGAACAGCAGCGGGATACGGGCCACCCGGGCCCGCGACAGTTGGGCCCGGTACACGGCGGCGAGCGCCGGCAGCAGCCGCGCCCGGGGCGCGAGCGGCGCGGCGTCAGGTGTGTCGGCGCCGGCGGCCGGCGCGGAGACGGCCGCGCCCGACGACAGAGCGGCCTGTGCGGGCACGATGCTCAACGGATACTCCTGTTCATGCCTTGACCAGGCCCTTCGTCTCGCCGCCCAGCGCCAGGTACACGTCCTCCAGGCTCGGCGTGGCGAGCGTGAAGTCGTCGAGCGCCGCGAACGCCGCGCCGCCCGTCACCGCCGCGACCGCCGCCCGCGCCTCGTCCGGCGCGAGCCGCAGCACCCAGGTGCGCCCGGACTCCTGCGCGGATTCCCGCAGCGCCGCCACCTCGGGCACGTCCAGCGGTGCCCGCTCGCGCCACACCAGCTCCACCCGTACCTCGCCCGCCACCCGTTCCTTGAGCCCGGCCGGGGTGTCGCAGGCGATGACCCGCCCGCGCTCCAGGACGGCGACCCGGTCCAGTACCGTCTCGGCCTCGATGACGTTGTGGGTGACCAGCAGCACCGTCGTGCCGTGCTGGGCGCGCCGCCGGTCGACCGCCGCCCACACGGCGCGCCGGGCGACGGGGTCCATGCCGGTGGTCGGCTCGTCGAGGATCAGCACGGGCCGCTCCCCCACCAGCGTGGCCGCGAAACAGGCGAGCCGCCGCTGCCCGCCGGACAGCTTCTTCAGGGGCCGCCCGGCGAGCCCGGACAGCCCGAGTTCGTCCAGTACGGCGTCCCGCTCGGCCCGCGCGTCCCGAGCCGTGAGGCCGCGCAGCCGCCCGGTGGTCTCGGCGGCGAGCGCGACGGTCAGCTCGTCCAGGGCGGTGGACTCCTGCCCGAGGTAGCCGATGAGGCGCGCGGCGCGCTCGGGGTGGCGTACGAGATCGTGGCCGAGCATCTGGACGGTGCCGGAGTCGGGCCGCATCAGGCCGGTGAGCTGGCGCACGAGGGTGGACTTGCCGGCGCCGTTGGGGCCGAGCAGGCCGAAGATCTCACCGCCGCGCACGTCCAGGGACACCCCGTCGGTGGCGCGCACCTCGGGTGTCGCGGGCCTCCCTCGCCCGCCGCGCGTGGCGGGGTACGTCTTGACCAGCTCCCGCACCACGCACACCGTACTCACGAGGGATGAGCCTAAAGGGTCGCCGTGCCCTATTCGCCCACGGGGGCGTGCTCGGCCGCCGTGCGGACGTCGATCTCGCGCCAGAACCCGGCCCTGATCGCGTACCGGTCGTGCTCGTCGATCTGGTCGTCCTTGTGGGCGAGGAGCCCGAAGCGGGCGGCGTAGCGGAGCAGTTCGCCGTCGATGCGGTGCGGGATGCGCGGGTACATGGTGGACAGCTTCTGTACGTGGGCGGGGTCGGGGAGCCGTTCCATCCAGCGCCGTGCGAAGACCTGGCCGACCTCGAAGGGGTCGCCGCCGACCGTGGTGATGTCCTCCTCGCGGTCGGCCCAGCGCTGCTCGGCGCTGGTGAGCTGGGCGAGGGTGGGCAGCGAGGCGGTCTCGGGCGGTTCGCCCACGGTGCCGCCGGGGCGGTCGACCCAGCCCCGGTCGGAGGACCAGCGGAGGGTGGCGTTCGCGGGCTGGGCGGGTCCCGGGCTGGTGTTCTGGTGGCCGGGGGCGTGCAGGGCCGCCAGGTCCTTGGGGGTGGGGACGCCGCCCTTGCCGCCGCCGGCGGGGGTGGGCGCGCCGGATTCGTCGGTGCCGGCCCCGCCCTCGCGGGGGGCGCCGTGGACAGGTGTGCCGTTGACGGACGTCCCGTGGCCCGGCGGTGTGCCGTTCACGGCCGTGGAGCCGTTGACGGACGACGAGCCGTTGACGGCGGCGGCAGTGGGGGTACCTCCCGCGCCGAAGGCTGCGGGGGAGGCTTCGGCGGCGCGCTCGGCGGAGGCGGCGAGCGCCGACTCGGGCAGCGGGGCGGAGAGGATCGCGGCGATCTCGGGGCGCGGGGCGGGGGGCGGCGAGCAGGGGCCGGTGAGCTCCTTGGCGCGTACGGCCCGGGTGATCCATTCGCGGTCGAGCACCCGGCGTTCGTCGGCCTCGGCGACCAGGTCCTCGGACTGGTTGTAGTCGCCGTCGGCGGCCTGGACGGCCCACAGGTGGACGGCGACGCCGTGTTCCTTGGCGGACATCAGACCGGGCAGCAGGTCACCGTCGCCGGTGACCAGCACGATGTCGGAGCAGGCGCGGTTGCGGGCCAGTTCGGTGAGTTCGGCGTGCATGGCGGCGTCGACGCCCTTCTGGGCCCAGCGGCCGTCGCTGCGGGTCAGGGCGCCCAGCCGGACGGTGACGCGCGGCATGACGCGCAGCCGGCGGTGTTCGGGCTGGGGTACGCGGTCGGGGGCGCCGTCGAACCAGTAGATCCGGAGCAGGGGCTGCTGGGTGTCGGCCTCGGCGCGTTCGCGGAGGCCCTGGATGAGGGCGGTGTGGTCGACGGTGATCCGGGAGCGGGCCGGTTCTCCGGCGAGAAGGCTGGCGGCGGCTCCCAGCAGGTAGCCGGCGTCCACCAGAACGACGCAGCGGTCCACGTGTTCCACCCTCTTTCGGGAACCTCGGGATCGGAAGTTGCTTCGGGTTTCCTTCGAGTCTGCCCGACTGCCGAGGGGTTAACGGCCGGAACTGGATCATCGGCGTGGCGGATCGCCGCAAGCCCCCATGAGGGCCGCCGACTACCGTCCGCAATGATCCAAAATGCGCGCATTATGTACGTATGTGAGTCTGGCAGCGGCCCTGGCCCCTACACCCCCACAGGAGGCATCACCATGGCCAAGAACAAGAAGTCGGACCGAAGTCAGCCGAAGGCGTCGCCGGCGGAGCGCAGCAGCCAGGACGCCCAGCGCACCTCGATGGAGGCGCAGGCCGAGCACCGCATGGCGGCGGCCACCCCGGCGGACGTCGCGCGCAAGGGCCGGCAGAAGAGGTTCGGCCACAACTAGGCACGCCTGAAGGCGCGGCGTACCCCGCGTACGCCGGAAGGGGCGCACCCGTGACGACGGGCGCGCCCCTTCCGCGCGGTGACGTGGCCGGGCCGGTCAGCCGGCCAGGCAGGAGGGGCCGAGGAGCACCTTGAGGTCGCCGAAGAGCGCCGGGTCGGGCTGGACGCGGTGCCGGTCGAGCCGGAGCACGGTGGTCGACCGCGGGCCCTGGAGCTTGATCCGCACCTCGGTGTTGCCCTTGTGGTGGGTGAGGATCTCGCCGAGGCGGCTGACCATCGGCGGGGTGACCTTGACGGTCGGGATGGTGAGCACCACGGGCGCGTTGGTGCCGGCCGACGACAGGTCGGGGACCATCAGCTCCATGGCGACCAGCCGGGGCACGTCCTCGCGCTTGTCGAGGCGGCCCTTGACGAAGACGACGGTGTCCTCGACGAGCTGGGTGGACACGAGCTGGTACGTCGCCGGGAAGAACATGCACTCGATGGAGCCGGCGAGGTCCTCGACGGTCGCGATGGCCCAGGCGTTGCCCTGCTTGGTCATCTTCCGCTGGAGGCCGGAGATGATGCCGCCGATGGTGACGACCGCGCCGTCCGCGTGCTCCCCGCCCGTGAGCTGGGAGATCGCCGCGTCGGTCTTGTCGGACAGGACGTGCTCGATGCCGAAGAGCGGGTGGTCGGAGACGTACAGGCCGAGCATCTCGCGCTCCTGGGCGAGGAGGTAGGACTTGTCCCACTCGACATCGGAGAACTCGACGTCGAGCCCGAAGCCCGGCTCGTCGCTGGTCTCGTCCCCCATGCCGCCGAAGAGGTCGAACTGCCCCTCGGCCTCCTTGCGCTTGACCGCGACCACGTTGTCGATCATCGGCTCGTGGTGGGCGACCAGGCCCTTGCGGGTGTGGCCCATCTCGTCGAAGGCACCGGCCTTGATGAGCGACTCGATGGTGCGCTTGTTGCAGACGACCGCCTCGACCTTGTCGAGGAAGTCGGGGAAGGAGGTGTACTTCCCCTTCGCCTTGCGGCACCGGATGATCGACTCGACGACGTTGGTGCCGACGTTCCGCACGGCGGACAGGCCGAAGAGGATGACGTCATCACCCTGGGCGGCGAAGTTCGACTCCGACTCGTTGACGTTGGGCGGGAGCACCTTGATGCCCATGCGGCGGCACTCGTTCAGGTAGACGGCCGACTTGTCCTTGTCGTCCTTGACCGAGGTGAGCAGCGCCGCCATGTACTCGGCGGGGTGGTTCGCCTTGAGGTAGGCCGTCCAGTACGAGACCAGTCCGTACGCGGCGGAGTGGGCCTTGTTGAAGGCGTATCCGGCGAAGGGGACCAGCACGTCCCACAGGGCCTGGATGGCCTCGTCGCTGTAGCCGTTCTTCTTGGCGCCGGCCTGGAAGATGGTGAAGTTCTTCGCCAGCTCCTCGGGCTTCTTCTTGCCCATGACGCGGCGGAGGATGTCGGCCTCGCCGAGCGAGTACCCGGCGATGATCTGGGCGGCCTTCTGCACCTGCTCCTGGTAGACGATCAGGCCGTAGGTGACCCCGAGGACCTCCTTGAGCGGCTCCTCCAGCTCGGGGTG
This sequence comes from Streptomyces sp. NPDC049837, assembly GCF_040674455.1. NCBI lineage: Bacteria > Bacillati > Actinomycetota > Actinomycetes > Kitasatosporales > Streptomycetaceae > Streptomyces > Streptomyces sp. NPDC049837. Next base: position 333,005 of record NZ_JBFAMP010000008.1, read on the forward strand.
GATCGGGGTGATCTCCTGCTGGCCGTTCTTGCGCAGCGCGTAGTTGGTGTGCGAGTTCATGCCCATCGGGCCCGGCCGGTAGAGGGCCGAGACGGCGGAGATGTCCTCGAAGTTGTCGGGCTTCATCAGCCGCAGCAGGGACCGCATGGGGCCGCCGTCGAACTGGAAGACGCCGAGGGTGTCGCCGCGCTGGAGCAGCTCGAAGGTGGTCGGGTCGTCGAGCGGGAGGCCGAGGAGATCGATGTCGATCCCCTTGTTGGCCTTCACCATCTTGACGGCGTCGTCCATGATCGTGAGGTTGCGCAGGCCCAGGAAGTCCATCTTCAGCAGGCCGAGCGACTCACAGCTCGGGTAGTCCCACTGGGTGATGGTCACGCCGTCGGTGTGCCTCACCCAGACGGGGACGTGGTCGACGATGGGCTCGCTGGACATGATCACGCCTGCGGCGTGCACGCCCATCTGCCGGACCAGGCCCTCCACACCGCGCGCGGTGTCGATGACCTTCTTCACGTCCGGCTCGTTCTCGTACATCGAGCGGACCTCGCCCGCCTCCGAGTACCGGGGGTGGGAGGGGTCGGTGATGCCGGACAGCGGGATGCCCTTGCCGAGGACGTCGGCGGGCATGGCCTTGGTGATGCGGTCGCCCATCGCGTACGGGTAGCCCAGCACGCGCGCGGAGTCCTTGATCGCGTTCTTGGCCTTGATCGTGCCGTACGTGCCGATCATGGCGACCTTGTCCTCGCCGTACTTCTCGGTCACGTACCTGATCACCTCGACGCGCCGGCGCTCGTCGAAGTCGATGTCGACATCGGGCATGGAGACGCGCTCGGGGTTGAGGAACCGCTCGAAGATCAGGCCGTGCGGAATCGGGTCGAGGTCGGTGATGCCCAGCGCGTACGCCACGATCGAACCGGCCGCGGAGCCTCGGCCGGGGCCCACCGCGATGCCCTGGTTCTTCGCCCACATGATGAAGTCGGCGACGACGAGGAAGTACCCCGGGAACCCCATCTGGATGATGACGTCCATCTCGTACTCGACCTGCTGCTGGCGGTCCTCGGGGATGCCGTCGGGGAAGCGGCGGTGCATGCCGCGCTGGACTTCCTCCTTGAACCAGCTCACCTCGGTGTGGCCCTCGGGGATGTCGAACTTCGGCATGAGGTCGCGCTTCTCGAACATGCCGGTGGTGTCGATCTGCTCGGCCACCAGGAGCGTGTTGGCGCAGCCCTGCTGCCAGGCGTCCGAGGAGTCGATGGCGTACATCTCGTCCGTGGACTTGAGGTAGTAGCCGGTGCCGTCGAACTTGAAGCGGTCCGGGTCGGAGAGGTTCTTGCCGGTCTGGATGCACAGCAGCGCGTCGTGTGCGGAGGCCTCGTGCGCGTACGTGTAGTGCGAGTCGTTGGTGACCAGGGGCGGGATGCCGAGCTTCTTGCCGATCTCCAGCAGGCCGTCGCGGACCCGGCGCTCGATCTCGATGCCGTGGTCCATCAGCTCCAGGAAGTACCGGTCCTTGCCGAAGATGTCCTGGTACTCGGAAGCCGACTTCAGGGCCTCGTCGAACTGGCCGAGGCGCAGCCGGGTCTGGAGCTCGCCGGAGGGGCAGCCGGTGGAGGCGATCAGCCCCTCGGACCACTGGGCGATGGTCTCCTTGTCCATACGCGGCCACTTCTGGAGCCAGCCCTCCTTGTACGCGTCGGAGGAGAGCCGGAACAGATTGTGCAGGCCGGTCGCGTTCGCCGCCCAGATCGTCTTGTGGGTGTAACCACCCGAACCGGAGACGTCGTCCCGCTTCTGGTGCGGCTGGCCCCACTGGATCTTGCGCTTGTTGCGCCGCGACTCGGGGGCGACGTACGCCTCGATGCCGATGATCGGCGTGACCCCCGCCTTCTGCGCCGAGTGGAAGAAGTCGTACGCCCCGTGCAGGTTGCCGTGGTCCGACATCGCGATGTGCGTCATGCCCATCTCGTTGCAGGCGTTGAACATGTCCTTGAGCCGCGCGGCACCGTCCAGCAGCGAGTACTGGGTGTGCACGTGAAGGTGCGTGAACGGCGGCTTCGACACGGCTGCTGCCTCCGGGGGTCGGGGATGGGGGACAGCTCGGAAGTCTACGTCGCCCCACTGACAACGGATGTGCCCGATGGGGAGTGGCGGGCGGGCACTCGGGAGTACGGTCGCGCGTTGGAGGGGGACGGAACACCTGTCCTTTTTGTCATGCGCGCGGTCATGCGCGCGCCCGTGTAGGTACGCACCAGGAGGCACCCCGCGATGTCGGTCCCGCAGCCCACCGCCGAGGAACGCGGTGAGCAGATCCTCTCCGTCTTCGGCACCGCGTTCGGCGAGCTCCTGGCCGCCGACCCGGCCGCCTTCCGGGTCAAGTTCCGGAAGATGGCCGGCTCGGCCTTCGCCTTCTACCGGGGCACGGCCTGCCTCTTCTACGCCGATCTCGACCGGGAACGGCACGGCGGCCCGTACCTGGACGAGCGGACCGGCCGGGTGTGGATCCACGGCGACCTGCACGCCGAGAACTTCGGCACGTACATGGACGCCAACGGCCGGCTGATCTTCAACGTCAACGACTTCGACGAGGCGTACGTCGGGCCGTTCACCTGGGACCTGAAGCGGCTGTCGGCGTCCCTGGCGCTGATCGGCTACACCAAGGCGCTCAGCGACGCGCAGATCACCGAGCTGGTACGGATCTACGCCGCCGCCTACCGGGAGCGCATCCACGCCCTGGCCACGGGCGCCAAGAACGAGGAGGTCCCGCCGTTCACCCTGGACACGGCCGAGGGACCACTGCTGGACGCGCTGCGTGACGCCCGGTCACTGACCCGGTTCGGGCTGCTGGAGTCCATGACCGAGATCCGGGACTTCGAGCGCCGGTTCTCGGCCGGCGGCGGATCGATCGAGCTGGACGCGGCCACCCGCTACAAGGTGCTGGCCGCGTTCGACGGGTACCTGGAGACGCTGCCCGAGTCGAGCCTGGCCCGGCCGGACTCGTACCGCGTGAAGGACGTGGTGGGGCGGCGCGGCATCGGCATAGGGTCGGCCGGGCTGCCCTCGTACAACATCCTCCTCGAAGGCAACAGCGACGCCCTCGAGAACGATGTCGTGATCTACATGAAGCAGGCGCAGACCCCGGCGGTCTCCCGCCATGTGACGGACCCGGCGGTGCGCGGCTACTTCCAGCACGAGGGGCACCGCACGGTCATCTCGCAGCGGGCGCTCCAGGCGCACGCCGACCCGTGGCTGGGCTGGACGGAGCTGGACGGCGCCGGGCAGTTGGTGGCGGAGGTCTCGCCGTACGCCGTGGACCTGGACTGGTCGGACATCGACGACCCCGAGGAGATCGCGGCGACCGTCGCCGACCTGGGCCGGGCGACGGCCACCATGCACGCGGCGGCGGACGACGAGAGCGGGCACTCCCTGGTGCCGTTCTCCACGGAGCGGGCCATCGACGCGGCGATCGCGGCGGACGAGGAGGGCTTCGGGGAGCTGCTGGTGGACTTCGCGCACAGCTACGGCGCCCGGGCCCGGGCGGACCACCAGATCTTCGTCGACCTGTTCCGCAACGGCCGCATCCCGGGCCTCTAGGCGCCCGGTACGAGGCCGGATCCTTTAGGGACCGCTTACAGGAAGGCGTGGCACACTCTCGGGCGATGGACGACATTTCCGGGACCCGGCTCAGGTGGCTGCGGGCGGCGTTCTTCACGGCACTGGTCGTGACGCTGTCCGTGGCCTCCCATGTGCTGCTCTCGGGCGCCCCGCTGCCACTGACGACCGTCGCCGCCGTCGCGGCCGGTGTCTTCGGCGTGGCGTACGCGCTGGCGGGCGCCGAGCGCGGGTACTGGCGCATCGCGGGGCTCCTCGTCCCGCTGGAGCTGGCCGCCGACACGGTCTTCACCACCGGCCAGCACGTCTGTTACGGCCCGGCCGGCGGCCCCGTGGCGGGATCCCTGCGCGCGGTGGGCGTCGACGTGCTGTGCGGCGGCGACGTGGGCACCCCGCTGCCCGGTGTCGTCGCCCCCGACGGCGGTGTCGCCGCCCTGCTCCGCTCCGCCGACCCGGCGCTGCCGTGGCTGCTGCTTGCCGCGCACGTCACGGTCGGGCTGCTGGCCTCGGCGTGGCTGCGGCGGGGCGAGAGCGCGCTGGCCGGCCTGGTGCGGGCGGTGGCCGCCTTCGCGTTCCGGCCCCTGCTGATCGCGGTCGCCGCGGTGGCCGCGCCGGGCCTGGCCGTGCGGCGGGGCCCGCGGCTCACGAGCCGGCCGCGCCCGTCCCGTACCCGCCTTCTCGTGCACTCCGTGGGGCGGCGTGGACCGCCGTGCCGGGCGGCTCTCGCCGCCTGAATGCCGGGCGGCTCTCTCCGCCTGAGCACAGCAGTCCCTTTCCGCACCGGTTCAGCACGGATTTCCACGGAGAACACCACCATGAGTGCACGCAACAGCCAGGCCAACAAGGCGGCGGCCCGCGAGCGGCTCCGCCAGGAGCGCGAGCGCCAGGCCAAGAAGGAGAAGCTCCGCCGGCAGATCACCGTCGCCGTCTCGGCGGTCGCCGTCCTGGCGGTGGCCGGCGGCGTCGGCTACGCCGTGATGCAGGCGAACAAGCCCTCCCACTGGGAGGCGGCGAAGGACCAGAAGAGCGTCACCGCGCCGAAGAACACCTCGGGCGAGAACGGCACCAATCTCGTCATCGGCAAGCCGGCCGCGAAGAAGACGCTGGAGCTGTACGAGGACTCCCGCTGCCCGATCTGCGCCACGTTCGAGCAGGGAGTGGGCGAGACGATCGAGAAGGACGTCGCGGCCGGCAAGTACAAGATCAAGTACATCGGCGCCACCTTCATCGACAACAGCGACCAGGGTGAGGGCTCCAAGAACGCGCTGTCCGCGCTGGGTGCCGCCCTCGACGTCAGCCCCGAGGCGTTCCTGGACTACAAGGCGGCCCTCTACTCGGCCAAGTTCCACCCCGAGGAGAGCAAGGACAAGTTCGCCAAGGACTCCTACCTCCTGGAGATCGCCGAGACCGTCCCGGCGCTCAAGAGCAACGCCGCGTTCAAGAAGAACGTCGAGGAGGGCACCTTCGACGCCTGGGCGCTCAAGATGTCCGAGGCCTTCGACAAGAGCGGGGTGAAGGGCACGCCCACGCTGAAGATGGACGGCAAGCCGGTGACGGACGCGCGGGGCAACGCCCCCATGACGGCTGCCGACTTCACCGCCGCGATCGACGAGGCGCTCAAGAAGTAACCCGGGGCGCGGATTTCGGCCAACGGGCGGGCGAACTCAGGGTAGTTCGCCCGCCCAAGTGCTCTACCGATCAGTAATCTGATCGGCCGTGACCAGTCGTTCTCTTTCCACACCCAGCCGCCGCACGGTCGTCAAGGCCGCTGCCGCCACCGTTGTCGCCGCGCCCGTCCTGGCCGCCGCCCCGCCCGCCGCGGCGGAGCTCCGGGCCCCGGCCTTCCTCCACGGGGTCGCCTCCGGCGATCCGCTGCCCGATGGCGTCCTGCTGTGGACGCGCGTGACCCCCTCCCCCGACGCCCTCCCCGGTTCCGGCAAGGGCCCGGACACCGAGGTGAGATGGGAAGTCGCCGAGGACAGAGCCTTCACCCGGACCGTGGCCAGGGGCACGGTCACGGCGACGGCCGCGTCCGACCACACCGTCAAGGTGGATGTAAGAGGCCTTCGCCAGGAGACCGCCTATTACTTCCGCTTCACGGCCGGTACGGATCCCTCGACGGCCGTCTCGCCCGTCGGCCGGACCCGCACGACCCCGGCCGCCGACGCCACGACGGACGGTGTCCGCTTCGGCGTCGTCTCCTGCGCCAACTGGGAGGCCGGCCACTTCTCCGCCTACCGCCACCTCGCCGCCCGGACCGACCTGGACGCGATCCTCCACGTCGGCGACTACATCTACGAGTACGGGACCGGCGCCTACCCCAAGCCCAAGTACGTCGTACGGCAGCACGAGCCGAAGCACGAGATCGTCACCCTCGCCGACTACCGCCTGCGGCACGGCACCTACAAGACGGACGGCGACCTCCAGGCGCTGCACGCCGCGCACCCGGTGATCGCCATCTGGGACGACCACGAGTTCGCCGACGACACCTGGTCGGGCGGCGCGGACAACCACACACCGGGCGCCGAGGGCGACTGGGCGGCGCGGGCGGCGGCCGCGAAGCAGGCGTACTTCGAGTGGATGCCGGTGCGCACCTCCACCGAGGGCACGGTCTACCGCCGGCTGCGCTTCGGCCAACTGGCCGACCTGCACCTGCTGGACCTCCGCTCGTTCCGTTCCCAGCAGGCGCGGACGGGCAGCGGTCAGGTCGACGACCCGGACCGTACGATCACGGGCCGTGCCCAACTGGACTGGCTGAAGGCGGGGCTGGCGTTTTCCGACGCGGCCTGGAAACTGGTCGGCACCTCGGTGATGATCTCGCCGGTCGCCTTCGGCTCCCTGCCCGCCCATCTGATGGGCCCCGTCGCGGAGCTGCTGGGGCTGCCCAAGGGCGGCGTGGCGATCAACGTGGACCAGTGGGACGGCTACACGGACGACCGCAAGGAGCTGCTCGCCCACCTGACGGACCGGTCCATCACCAACACCGTGTTCCTGACCGGTGACATCCACATGGCGTGGGCCAACGACGTACCGGTGACGGCGGCCACCTACCCGGCGTCGCGGTCGGCGGCGACCGAGTTCGTGGTGACGTCGGTGACCTCCGACAACCTGGACGACATCCTGCACGTCGCGCCGGGCACGGTCTCGCTGGCCGCCGCGGCGGCGATCAGGGGCGCCAACCGCCATGTGAAGTGGGTGGACATGGACAACCACGGGTACGGCGTCCTCGACGTGACCGCGGAGCGCTCGCAGATGGACTACTACACCGTCTCCGACAAGACGAAGCCGGACGCTTCCTCGGCCTGGATACGGTCGTACCGGACGCTCAGCGGAACGCAGAAGGTCGAGCGGGTGAACGCACCGGTTCGCTGATGGCCCCTCAGCGATGATTTTCAGCCAATCCTCTGGTTGTTAACAGGAGATCACAGCCCCATGGCGGGCGGCGTGTTCCGTAGATCGAATGCGGACACACCGCCCGCACTGGGTGCCGGTTCTGTTACGCGGACGTCTCGGAGTCTGGAACGGACCGAAGGATTTCTCCCTGATGTCTTCAATTACTCAACGATTGATTGGGCTTGTTCAATGCTCATCAAGATCTGACATGGCCACGTAATCTCCCCGCGGTGGCGAGGAAGGCCCTCTCCACACCCCCACGCGAGGAGTCACCATGCGTGCTCTTGCCCGAATATCTCCGCGTATGCACCGCCGTGTTCTCGGTACGGCGGTCATGGCCGGATCCCTGGCCCTCTTCCCGCTCTCCGCCCCGACGGGTGTCGCCGCCGCCAAGTCGCCGGCCGCCACGGTCACCGAGGAGTGCGCCGAGGGTTCGGGCGCCGCCGCCAACGCGCGCGAGATCCACCCCGAGGGCGCGGGTCACGCGCACGAGCCGAACGAGGTCACCGACGCCAAGGCCAAGGCCATGGACGCGGACCTGAAGAAGAGACTGGAGGCGGCCCGCGCGAACGGGGGCCGCATGAACGTCGCCGCCGCCACCACGATCCCGGTCTACTTCCACGTCATCCACGACGGCGAGAAGGGCAAGCTCAGCGCGACCGACATCAACGCGCAGATGGCCGTCCTCAACTCCGCCTTCGGCGGCCAGGGCACCGGCAACACCGACTCCGGCTTCACGTTCACGCTGGCCGGCACGGACTACACGAACAACGCCGCCTGGTACAACCTGAGTTCCGGCTCCGCCGAGGAGAAGGCCATGAAGTCCGCCCTCCGGCAGGGCGGCGCCGGTGCGCTCAACTTCTACACGGCCAACCTCAGCGGTGGCCTCCTCGGCTGGGCGACCTTCCCGTCCTCGTACAAGTCCAACCCGACCATGGACGGTGTCGTCGTGCTCGACGCCTCCCTGCCGGGCGGTTCGGCCACCAACTACGCCGAGGGCGACACCGGCACGCACGAGGTCGGCCACTGGATGGGCCTCTACCACACCTTCCAGGGCGGCTGTAACGGCAACGGCGACTACGTGACCGACACGCCCGCCGAGAAGAGCCCGGCCTACGAGTGCCCGACCGGGCGCGACACCTGCGTCAGCAAGACGGGTGCCGACCCGATCCACAACTTCATGGACTACACGTACGACGCGTGCATGTACCAGTTCACGGCGGGCCAGGTGCAGCGGATGAAGGACCACTGGACGGCGTACCGGGCAGGCTGACTTCCCTCTAACCTGGCGCCATGAGTGCGCCGGGGGACGTGATCGACGGTCGGTTCGAGCTGCTGCAACGGCTCGGCAGCGGGGGCATGGGCACGGTGTGGCGGGCACGCGACACCGTGCTCCACCGCGAGGTGGCCCTCAAGGAGGTGCGGTACGACGCCGGGCCGGCCGACGCCATGCGCGAGCGGGTCCTGCGCGAGGCGCGGGCGCTGGCCCGGCTGAGCCACCCGCATGTGGTGACCGTCCATCACATCGTGGACGTGCGGCCCCATCCGTGGATCGTGATGGAGCTGCTGCCCGGGACCTCCCTCCAGGACCGGCTCGCCCAGGAGGGCCCGCTGCCCCCGGTGGAGGCGGCGCGCATCGGCCGGCAGGTGCTGGCCGCGCTGCGCGCCGCCCACGCGGCCGGCATCCAGCACCGGGACGTCAAGCCCGCGAACGTCCTGCTGCGGGCGGACGGGAGCGCGGTCCTCACCGACTTCGGCATCGCCGCGCTCCAGGGCTCCACGTCGCTGACGGTGACCGGCGAGCTGGTCGGCTCGCCCGAGTACATCGCGCCCGAGCGCGTCCGGGGCCTGGACAACGACCCGTCCTCCGACCTGTGGTCGCTGGGCCTCGTGCTGTACGTGTGCGTGGAGGGCGTCAGTCCGCTGCGCCGCGCCACGACGCTGGCCACCCTGGCGGCCGTCCTCGACGACCCGGTTCCCCCGCCCGTACGCTCCGGGCCCCTCGCGCCCGTCCTGGGCGCCCTGCTCGTCCGCGATCCGGCGGCCCGCCCCGACGCGGCCCGCCTGGACGCGATGCTGGCGCTGGCCGAGACCGGCACGACACCCCCGCCGCACTGGTCGGCGCAGCCGACGATGACGGCGCCGCCACGTCCCACGCCGCCGCGTCCCACGCCCCCGGCGCCACTCCCGGAAGCCGTCACGCACGCCGACCGCCCGGCCCGGAGCCGTACCCCGGTCGTGGTCGCGGCCGTTTCGGTGGCCGTGGCGCTGGCCGCCGCGACCGCCCTGGTACTGGTACTGCGCGAGGGGCCGGCCACGCGCGCCGACGGCCCGAACGGCTCGACGCCCTCCCCGACCGCCACGGCACGCCCCACGACCGCAGGGCCGGCCACCGCCACGCCCACGACCGCCGGGCCGACGACGCACAGCCCCACCCAGGCGCCACCGCCGCCCACCCCCTCCGACCCGCTGGCCGAGAGCTGGATCGCCCAGCTCGCCTCCGTGTCCAAGTCCTCGGGCACCGGCGCGCGGGCGCGCATGGCCGCGTCCCTCCGCGACAAGGGCCTGGAGGAGGCCGACTACCTCGACAGCGACGCGTACGCCTCCCTGCGCCCCGGCTACTGGGTGTTCTACGTGCCGGGCTTCAACAGCGGCACGGAAGCCGCGCAATGGTGCCGGTCCGCGGGGCTCACCTCCAAGAACGACTGCCTCGGCCGCTACCTGAGCCACCGCTCCTCGGACTTCGGCTACCAGTGCGTCCCCGGCCCCGGCGCCATCAGCGGCCGCTGCACGCGCGCGTGAAGCACCACATGCACCACAGGCACTACGGGCGCTACAGGCTGTCCAGGAACGACAGGGCGATCGCCCAGGTCCGCTCGGCGGCCTCCTCGTCGTAGTCGGGCAGGTCCGGGTCGGTGTACAGGTGCCCGGCACCCGGGTAGCGGTACACCTCGGCGTCCGCGCCCGCCCGCCGCATCCCCAGATACCAGGCGTTCAGCCAGTCCTGCGGCTCGAACGGGTCCGGGTCGGCGACATGGAGCTGCACGGGAAGCTCGTCGACCGAGGCGTTCGGCGCGATGTCCGACGTCCCGTGCAACAGCAGCAGCCCCCGCGCCTTCTCGTCGCCGAGCGCCAGGGTCTGCGCGATGGACGCGCCCAGGGAGAACCCCGCGTACACGAGCCCTTGCTCCGAGTACGGGGCGGCCACCATGACGGCCCGCTTGAGCAGCTCCTCCTTGCCGATGCGGTCCTTGATGGCCATGCCCTCTTCCACGGTGCCGGCCGTTTGACCGTCGTACAGGTCGGGCACGTGCACGTGGTGCCCGGCGGCGCGCAGCCGGTCGGCTGCCGCGTGCACGGCCGGGCGCGGACCATAGGCCGAGTGGAAGAGCATGATGTTCATCCGGCCATCCTGCCATTCGGAATTGCGGAGCCATGGAGAACGTACTGCGCCCGTTGACCGTCGTCGGTGGCTCGGTCGTGCTCACGCTGGTGGTCGGCTACCTCGCCGACGTCACGCTGCGCCGAGCCGACGCCCGGCACCACGAGACCCCGCTGTGGGGGCTGCTGCGCCGCTGCCGGCTGCCCCTTCAGGTGGTCCTGCTCACCGCGCTGCTCCGCGGCTCGTACCGGCAGACGAAGTGGGCGGTGATCGAGGACCATCAGGCCGGGATAGGCCAGGCGCTGACACTGGTACTGATCGGGGCGAGCGCGTGGCTGGTGGTGCGGATCGCGGCGGCCATAGTCGAGTCCAGTTACGCCCGTTACGCCTCGTCCACCCGTGACGCCGCGCGCGTGCGCCGGGTGCGTACCCAGGTCACGCTGATCATGCGGATCGTCACGGCGGTGGTCGGCGTGGTCGCGGTCGCCGCGATGCTGCTGACGTTCCCGGACTTCCGGACGATCGGTACGTCCATGCTGGCCTCGGCGGGCATCATCGGCATCGTCGCCGGTGTCGCGGCGCAGTCCACGCTCGGGAACCTCTTCGCCGGCTTCCAGATCGCCTTCGGCGACATGGTGCGGATCGGCGACACGGTGGTCGTCGACGGCGAGTGGGGCGTGGTGGAGGAGGTCACGCTGACGTTCCTGGCCGTACGGACGTGGGACGAGCGGCGGATCACGATGCCGGTGTCCTACTTCACCAGCAAGCCGTTCGAGAACTGGTCGCGCGGTGGCGCCCAGATGACCGGCACGGTCTTCTTCCACCTGGACCACGCGGCGCCGGTGGGACTGATGCGCGAGAAGCTCAAGGCGATCCTGGCGGACTGCCCGGCCTGGGACGGCCGCGACTGGTCCCTGGCCGTCACGGACACCACCCCCAGCACCATCCAGGTGCGGGCGGTCGTCACGGCGAAGGACGCGGACGACATCTGGACGGTGCGGTGCGTCGTACGGGAGCAGATGATCGCCTGGCTGTACGAGAAGCACCGGTACGCGCTCCCCCGCATCGCCACGTCCCCGGCGTCGCTGCCCCCGGACGGCCAGTGGCCCGAGCGCGGCGCGTCCGCCCGGCAGCCCCGCGCGGCCGAGGTCCACACCAACAACGCGGACGCCTACGCCCTGGACGGCGAGGCCCCCGCCAAGGACACCCCCCGCACGGGCCGCGGCTGAGCCACCTCGCTCCGGTCGGCGTCACCGCAAGCTGCGGACGTCCAGGTGGCGCAGGACGCGGTCGACGACCTCCGGGTCGGCGCCGGGCTCGCTGCGGGCGGAGAGCACCTCATGGCGGGCCGCCGACATCAGCTCACGCTGGATGCGCTGCATCGCCCGGAACCGCTCCGCCCGCTGCGCGGAGGACGACCGCCGCTCCTCGTCGACCAGGTCGGGGCTGATCCGCGCCCCCACGTCGAACGCGACGCGCTGGAGCCGCTCCTGGAGGTCCTCCGGGAGGTCCTCCACCTCCTGGATCTCCTTGAGGCGCCGTTTCGCGGCCTTCGCGGCCCGAATGGCGAGCTTCCGCTCCAGTTCCCGCTCCGCGTCCGTGTCGGCGCGTACGCCGAGCCTCTTCACGAGCCACGGCAGGGTGAGGCCCTGGAGGACGAGCGTCGCCATGATGACGCAGAAGGCGATGAAGACGATCTCGTCCCGCCCCGGGAACGGCGCCCCGTCCTCCGTGCGCAGCGGGATCGCGAGGGCCAGCGCGACCGACGCCACGCCCCGCATGCCGGACCACCACATGACGACGGTCTCCCGCCAGCTCATGGGGATCTCCTCGTCGTAGTCCCGGCGCGTGTGGAGCCGTTTGGCGAGCCAGGTGGCCGGCAGCAGCCACAGCAGCCGTACGCCCACGACGCACCCGGCGATGGCCGCGCCCCAGCCCAGCATGCGCAGCTCCCGCCCGTCGGCGGTGCCGAAGACGTTGTGCAGCTCCAGGCCGATCAGCCCGAAGGCGATGCCCGTGACGAGGGTGTCGACGATCTCCCAGAACGTCCGCCCGGCGATGCGGCCCATCACGTCGTCCGCGTCCGTGGCGTGTTCGGCGAGGAACAGGGCGGTGACGAGGACGGCGAGGACGCCGGAGCCGTGCAGTTCCTCGGCGAGCACGTAACTGACGAAGGGCACCAGGAGCGTGAGCCCGGTCTGGAGGGTCGCGTCGCCCAGCAGCCCCATCAGCTTGTTGGAGAGCCAGCCCAGCGCGAACCCGACCACGATGGCGACGACGGCGGACAGCACCAGTTCCCCGGCCGCGCCCGCCCAGGAGAACGTCCCGCCGACGGCCGCGCCGATCGCCACGTGGTAGAGCACGATCGCCGTGACGTCGTTGAACAGCCCTTCGCCCTCCAGGATCGACACGAGCCGGCGCGGCAGCCCCAGGGAGCCCGCGACGGCGGTCGCGGCGACCGGGTCCGGGGGCGCGACCAGCGCGCCGAGCGCCACGGCGGCGGCGATCGGCAGGCCGGGGACGACCGCGCTCGCGACGGCGGCGACGGCGGCCGTGGTGACGAAGACCAGCGCCACCGCCAGCAGGAAGATGGGGCGCTTGTTGGCGGCGAACTGGCGCCACGACGTCCGCTGCACCGTCGCGTACAGCAGCGGCGGCAGGACCAGCGGAAGGATGAACTCCGGCGGGATCTCCACGTTCGGCACGAAGGGCAGCAGCGCCAGCACCATGCCCGCGAGCGTCATCAGCACCGGGGCGGGCAGGCCCAGCCGTTCCCCGAGGGGCACGGTCACCACCGCCCCGAGCAACAGCACGAGAAGCAGAGCCAGTTGGTCCATGGTGCGCCCTCCGGCCGTTCACCCCACGATGGTCGTTACAGCACGCGCCGCATCGCCAGGTGGGGTATGCCGGCGTCCTGGAACTCGCCGCCGTACGCCTCGTAACCGAGCCGCTCGTAGAACCCGAGCGCCTGCGTCTGGGCGTGCAGGTCCACCGCGATCAGCCCACGCGCGCGTGCCGCCTCCTCTATGGCCCGCACCAGGGCCACGCCGACGCCGAGGCCCCGTGCGGCCCGGGCCACCGCGAGCCGGCCCAGCGAGCCCACGCCCTCGGCGCCACCCGTCTTGCCGGCCGCGTCGGCCCCGTACAGCAGCCGGCCGGTTCCCAGGGCCACCCCGTCGGCGCGGCGGACGGCCAGCACGTGCACGGCGGTCGCGTCGTAGGAGTCGTACTCGATCTCCTCCGGTACCCCCTGTTCCGCGACGAAGACCTCACGGCGGACGGCGAAGCCCGCCTGACGGTCGGCCTCGGTCACGGCCTCCCGTACGACGAACTCGCTCACGCGCTCTCCGCGGCGATCCTGTCCAGGGCGGCCTGGAGGTCGTCCGGGTAGGTGCTCTCGAACTCGACCCAGCGGCCGTCCGCCGGGTGCTCGAACCCGAGGCGCACCGCGTGCAGCCACTGCCGGGTCAGGCCGAGCCGCTTCGCCATCGTCGGATCGGCGCCATAGGTCAGGTCGCCGACGCACGGGTGGCGGTGGGCCGACATGTGGACCCGGATCTGGTGGGTGCGGCCCGTCTCCAGCTTGATGTCCAGCAGGGAGGCCGCGCGGTACGCCTCGATCAGGTCGTAGTGGGTCACCGACGGCTTGCCGTCGGCGGTCACGGCCCACTTGTAGTCGTGGTTCGGGTGGCGTCCGATCGGCGCGTCGATCGTCCCGCTCAGCGGGTCGGGGTGCCCCTGCACGAGCGCGTGGTAGCGCTTGTCGACCGTACGGTCCCGGAACTGCGCCTTGAGCAGCGTGTACGCCCGCTCCGACTTGGCCACGACCATGAGCCCGGACGTGCCGACGTCGAGGCGGTGGACGATGCCCTGCCGCTCGGCGGCACCGGACGTCGAGATCCGGTACCCGGCCGCCGCGAGGCCGCCGATCACGGTCGTCCCGGTCCAGCCGGGGCTCGGGTGCGCGGCAACGCCGACCGGCTTGACGATCACGACGATGTCGTCGTCGTCGTGCACGATCTCCATGCCCTCGACGGGCTCGGCGACGACCTGCACGGGGATGGGCGCCCCGGGCATCTCGACCTCGAGCCACGCGCCACCGCTGACCCGCTCGGACTTGCCGACGGCGGCGCCGTCGACGAGCACCTTCCCGGCGGCGGCCAGCTCGGCCGCCTTGGTGCGGGAAAACCCGAACATACGGGCGATTGCGGCGTCGACTCGCTCGCCTTCGAGGCCATCGGGAACGGGCAGCGTACGGATCTCGGGAATCGTGCTCACCCGTCGAGTATGCCTTGTCAGTCCTTGTGGACGGTCCCGTCGGGGTCCAGCCCCTTGAACGACAGGATCACAATGAGGAACCCGCCACACACGATCGCCGAGTCCGCCAGGTTGAACACGGCGAAGTGCGCGGGCGCAATGAAGTCGACGACCGCGCCCTCGAAGACGCCGGGCGAGCGGAAGATCCGGTCGGTGAGGTTCCCGAGCGCACCACCGAGGAGCAGGCCCAGCGCGATCGCCCAGGGCAGGCTGTAGAGCTTGCGCGCCAGCCTGATGATCACCACGATGACCGTCGCCGCGATGCAGGTGAAGATCACGGTGAACGCCTCGCCGATCCCGAACGCCGCGCCCGGGTTGCGCACCGCCACGAACCTCAGCAGGTCACCGACGACCTGGATCGGCTCGTGGTGCTCCAGCTTGGCCACCACGAGCATCTTGCTGCCGAGATCCAGCAGATAGGCCACCAGGGCCACGACGAGCAGCGCGACGATGCGGCGCTTGCCCTTGGGCTGCTCGGCGGGGGCCGCAGCCTCGCCGTCCACGTCCGGCGTACCGATGATGCGCTCCGCCTCTGCCACGTGAGTCCCTCAACCTAGGTGCCTACTAGGCACGAGGGTACGGCACACACGTACGGGTTCAGCCCCGCCGTTCCTGCTTCTGCTTGTCCTCCACGCACAGGGTGGCGCGCGGGAACGCCTGCATGCGCGCCTTGCCGATGGGCTTCCCGCACACCTCGCACAGGCCGTACGTCCCCGCGTCGAGCCGTTGCAGGGCGTGCTGGGTCTGCTCCAGGGTGGCGCGGGCGTTGGCGGCCAGCGCCATCTCGTGCTCGCGGGTGATGTTCTTGGTCCCGGTGTCGGCCTCGTCGTGCCCGGCGCCGTCCCCGGAGTCCCGCATCAGCCCGGACAGGGCCACCTCGGAGGCGGTGATCTCCGCCTGGAGGCGGGCCACCTCGCCCTCCAGCTCGGCCCGCGCCTCCGCGACCTCCTCGGCGCTCCAGGGCTCCTCCCCTGGCCGTACGGCGAGCTCCTCCGGTGCCGTCTCGGCGACGCCCCGGGCAGGGGGCACGGCCGAGGCGGCCGGCGCCGTGGTCACGTCCGCGGTCTTCTTCGCTGCCACTGTCCTGGCTCCTGTCTGTTCCGCGGCCTCGGCCGCCCCCTCGGCCGCGGCTGCGGCCTGTTCCGCGGCCTTCCCGGCCACGTGCTTCTTTCCCACCCCTCGCCCGGCGGGCGCCTTTTTGGCGGGCGCCTTCTTGGCCGGTGCTTTCTTGGCCGGTGCTTTCTTGGCCGGTGCTTTCTTGGCCGGTGCTTTCTTGGCCGGTGCCTTCTTGGCCGGCGCCTCGTGGGGTGCCTCCCCGACGGCTTCCGCTCCCTTCTTCGCTGCCGCCTTCTTGCCCGCGGCCTTGCCGGCTGCCTCCTCCACGGCCTTCTTGGCGGGTGCCTTCTTCCGAGCCGCCGCCTTCTTGGCGGTCGGCTCCTCTTCGGCCTTCCTGCCGGGGCTGCCGCCCTGCTTGGATGCGGCCTTGCGAGCCGTGGTCTTCTTGGCGGACGCCCTCTTGGCGGACGCCGCCTGCCCGCCGCCTTCCTGTGCGGCCGTTTCCTGATCGCTCGCCGACGCCGTCCTGGAGGCTCGGGTGGCGGGCTTCTTGGCCGGGGGGCCCGCGCGCTCAGAGGCGGTGCGCCCGGCCGCCTCCGCCGCCTCCGCCGTCTCGGCGCGCTTCGCGGACCGGTCCGCCTTCTTCGCGGCCGCGGTCTCGCCCCTCGCCGCCCCCGCCCCGGCCACGGTCTTCTTCGTGACCGTCTTCCGGGTCCGGGCCGGCGCTGCCGGGCGCGTCGCCGCCGCAGACGACGCCGTGCTCTTCTTCCCCGTCGTGTCCTTGGCCGCCGCGCCCGTGGCGGTGGATCTCGCGGACGCCGTCTTCTTCGCGGCGGTCTTCTTCGCCACCATCTCGCGGCCCCTTCACATATTGTGATCTTGCTCGCGAATCGTGCTGGGACGATAAATCGACTCAAGCCCCGCGGCAACGGGGCACGCCGCCGGTCCGGACGCCCCATGCCCGTGGCAAGGACAGCCTGCATCCGTTGTGCCCAGCTCCCCGCCCTGTAATCCGCCCCCCATGCCCGCCCGGAGCCCGCCGGACCCCGTATGGCCATTCGGGTCACTTCCGCGCCCACCGCCCGCGCCCCGGAAAACCGGTCGGCCGCTGTCCGTCCGGGCCCTTACACTGGGCGCAGCGAAAGGCTTGGATGGGGACGAGTAGCGTCGTACGCAGCCATGAGCGACCCGGGGACGGTGAGAGCCCGGGGGCGAGCCCGATGTGAAGCATCACCCCGGAGCCGCCGGAAGAACGCCCGCGGGAGACCGCAGGGTCAGTAGAACCGGCATCGCGACCCCAATGAGGGGGCTCAGGACCGCCCACAAGGCCGGTCCGGGGCCAAGGAGGGTGGTACCGCGGGAGCCGCGCAGCGCTGGCGCTCTCGTCCCTCCGACGGAACGAGTCACAGTCCGCCGGAGGATTCGATGTCGCAGTACCGCCAGGTACCCGCCCAGGTCGACCTGCCCGCGCTCGAGCACGCCGTGCTCGATTTCTGGCGCGAGGCCAAGGTCTTCCAGAAGTCCCTTGAGCAGTCCGAGGGCCGCCCGGAGTGGGTCTTCTACGAGGGCCCGCCCACCGCCAACGGCATGCCCGGCGCGCACCACATCGAGGCCCGCGTCTTCAAGGACGTCTTCCCCCGCTTCCGCACCATGCGCGGCTACCACGTCGCCCGCAAGGCCGGCTGGGACTGCCACGGCCTGCCGGTCGAGCTCGCCGTCGAGAAGGAGCTGGGCTTCTCCGGCAAGAAGGACATCGAGGCGTACGGCATCGCCGAGTTCAACGCCAAGTGCCGCGAGTCGGTGACCCGCCACACCGACGCGTTCGCCGAGCTGACGACCCGGATGGGCTACTGGGTCGACCTGGACGACGCGTACCGCACCATGGACCCCGAGTACGTCCAGTCGGTGTGGTGGTCCCTGAAGGAGATCTTCAACAAGGACCTCCTGGTCCAGGACCACCGCGTCGCGCCCTGGTGCCCCCGCTGCGGCACGGGCCTGTCCGACCACGAGCTGGCCCAGGGCTACGAGACGGTCGTCGACCCCTCCGTCTTCGTCCGCTTCCCGCTGACCTCCGGCCCCCTCGCGGGCGAGGCCTCCCTCCTGGTCTGGACGACGACCCCGTGGACCCTGGTGTCCAACACCGCCGTCGCCGCCCACCCCGAGGTCACCTACGTCGTCGCGACCAACGGCGACGAGCGACTGGTGGTCGCCGAGCCGCTGCTCGCCAAGGCCCTCGGCGAGGGCTGGGAGGCCACGGGCCGGACCTTCACCGGCGCCGAGATGGAGCGCTGGGCCTACGAGCGCCCCTTCACCCTGGTCGACTTCCCCGAGACCGCCCACTTCGTCGTCAACGCCGACTACGTCACGACCGAGGACGGTACGGGTCTGGTCCACCAGGCGCCCGCCTTCGGTGAGGACGACCTCAAGGTCTGCCGCGCGTACGGCCTGCCCGTCGTGAACCCGGTCCGCCCCGACGGCACCTTCGAGGAGGACCTCGACCTCGTCGGCGGCCAGTTCTTCAAGAAGGCCGACGAGGCCCTCACGGCCGACCTCCAGGCCCGTGGGCGGCTCTTCAAGCACATCGCGTACGAGCACAGCTACCCGCACTGCTGGCGCTGCCACACGGCGCTGCTGTACTACGCGCAGCCGTCCTGGTACATCCGTACGACCGCCGTCAAGGACCGGCTCCTGGAGGAGAACGAGAACACCAACTGGTTCCCGGACTCCGTCAAGCACGGCCGCTTCGGCGACTGGCTGAACAACAACATCGACTGGGCGCTCTCCCGCAACCGCTACTGGGGCACCCCGCTGCCCATCTGGCGCTGCGAGGAGAACCACCTCACCTGCGTCGGTTCACTCGCCGAGCTGTCCGAGCTGACGGGCACGGACCAGTCGTCCCTGGACCCGCACCGGCCGTACATCGACGAGGTCACCTTCCCCTGCCCCACCTGCCGGGAGACGGCGACCCGCGTCCCCGAGGTCATCGACGCCTGGTACGACTCGGGCTCGATGCCGTTCGCCCAGTGGGGCTACCCCTACCGCAACAAGGAGATCTTCGAGAAGCGCTACCCGGCGCAGTTCATCTCGGAGGCCATCGACCAGACGCGCGGCTGGTTCTACACCCTGATGGCGGTCGGCACGCTCGTCTTCGACAAGTCGTCGTACGAGAACGTCGTCTGCCTGGGCCACATCCTCGCCGAGGACGGCCGGAAGATGTCCAAGCACCTGGGCAACATCCTCCAGCCGATCCCGCTCATGGACCAGCACGGCGCGGACGCGGTGCGCTGGTTCATGGCGGCCGGCGGCTCGCCCTGGGCCGCGCGGCGCGTCGGCCACGGCACCATCCAGGAGGTCGTCCGCAAGACGCTCCTCACGTACTGGAACACGGTCGCCTTCCAGGCGCTGTACGCCCGCACGTCGGGCTGGGCGCCCTCGGCCGCCGACCCGGCGCCCGCCGACCGCCCGGTGCTGGACCGCTGGCTGCTCTCCGAGCTGCACGCGCTGACCGACCAGGTCACGCAGGCCCTGGAGGCGTACGACACCCAGCGCGCCGGCAAGCTGCTCTCCGCGTTCGTCGACGACCTCTCCAACTGGTACGTACGCCGTTCCCGCCGCCGCTTCTGGCAGGGCGACAAGGCGGCCCTCCGCACCCTGCACGAGGTCATCGAGACCGTCACGCGCCTGATGGCCCCCCTCACCCCCTTCATCACCGAGCGGGTGTGGCAGGACCTCGTGGTCCCCGTGACCCCGGACGCATCCGAGTCCGTCCACCTTTCCACCTGGCCCGAGGCCGACCTCTCCGCGATCGACCCGACCCTCTCCGCCCAGATGGCCCTCGTACGCCGTCTGGTCGAGCTGGGCCGCGCCACGCGCGCGGAGTCGGGCGTCAAGACCCGCCAGCCGCTCTCCCGCGCGCTGGTCGCCGCCACCGGTTTCGAGGCCCTGTCGCCCGAGCTGCACGCCCAGATCACGGAGGAGCTGAACGTCACGAGCCTCGCCTCCCTCTCCGAGGTGGGCGGGTCGCTCGTCGACACGACCGCCAAGGCGAACTTCCGGGCCCTGGGCAAGCGCTTCGGCAAGGGCGTCCAGGACGTGGCCAAGGCGGTCGCCGCCGCCGACGCGGCCGCGCTGTCCCTCGCCCTCCGCAACGGCGAGGCAACCCTTGAGGTCAACGGCGAGACGATCACCCTGGCCCCCGACGAGGTGATCATCACCGAGACGCCGCGTGAGGGCTGGTCGGTCGCCTCCGACGCGGGCGCGACGGTCGCCCTGGACCTGGAGATCACCCCGGAGCTGCGCCGGGCGGGCCTGGCCCGTGACGCGATCCGCCTGATCCAGGAGGCCCGCAAGAACAGCGGCCTGGACGTCGCGGACCGGATCGCCCTGCGCTGGGAGTCCACCGACCCCGAGGTCACCGCGGCCCTCGCGGACCACGCCGAGCTGATCGCCGACGAGGTCCTGGCCACCGACTTCGCCTCCGGGGAGGCGGACGCCGCGTACGGCGAGCCGTTCACCGACGAGGGCCTGTCCCTCACGTTCCGCCTCCGCAAGGCGTAACCGAACGCGAAGGGCCCGGCCACCACCTGGTGGCCGGGCCCTTCGGGGCCGTGCAGGGTCGCCCCGCAGAGGTTGGCGGCGAAGCCGGGGCTCCCTTGCGAGAGACCCAAGGCCGCCGGCCTCGAGGAGGCGAGCCCGGAGGGGCCCCGCCCCCCACCCACCGCCCGTATCCGCACCGCCCTCGTGCGCACCGGCCAAAGGCACCGCCCCGCCCGTTGTGCCCACCCTCCCCCAAGCTCTCGACTTCGCTCGAGCTGGGGGACCCCCATCGCCCTGCGGAACGACTGCCCACAACGGGCGGGAAGGCGCGCCCCAGCGAGGCGACCGCCCAGAACGCAGAGGCACCCCCACGACAAAGGGCTGGGGCCCAGGACGTGACGTCCTGGGCCCCAGCCCTTCTGCCTACCGACGGCTACGCGCGTACCGCGCGAACCGCCCGCGTCAGTTGTCGTCCTCGTCGATGAGGAAACCGCGCATCGGCGACGGAGCCTGCTGCATCGGCTGCGGCGCCTGCGGCCGCACCGGTGCCATCGGCTGCGTCATCGCGGGCGACATCTGCTGCTGGCCACCGTAGGAGGGGCCACCACCCATCGGCTGGCCGCCACCCATGGTCTGGTTGCCGCCGTACGACGGGGCGCTCGCGCCGGCCGACGCCATCGACGGGGACGGCGGCAGCGACGCGGTCGCCGGGGTCCGCGGCGGGGCCAGCGAGTCGTCCGCCTGGGTCTCGAGCTGGCGGAGCTGGCTCTCCAGGTAGGACTTCAGGCGCGTACGGTACTCACGCTCGAAGCCCCGCAGGTCCTCGACCTTGCGCTCCAGCGTGGCGCGGGCGGACTCCAGGGAGCCCATCGCGACGCGGTGCTTCTCCTGCGCGTCCCGCTCCAGGGCGTCCGCCTTGGCGCGGGCGTCGCGCTCCAGGCCCTCGGCGCGCGACCGGGCCTCGCCGACGATCTTGTTGGCCTCGGAACGGGCCTCCGCGATCGCCTGGTCGGCAGTCTGCTGGGCGAGGGAGAGAACGCGGGCCGCGCTGTCGCCGCCGGGGCCCTGACCGGGCTGGGGCATCTGCGGGCCGTGACCGCCCATGGGGCCACCCATGGGACCGCCCATCGGGCCACCCATGGGGCCGCCCTGCATGGGACCGGGGCCGTGCTGGCCCTGCGGGCCGCCGTGGCTGGGACCGGCCGGAAGCTGCGGAGCACCACCGGGAAGCTGGGGGGGACCCATCTGCGGGGGCTGCTGCTGGACCGGCGGACCCGATATCCCGGCGGGCACGGGAGCCCCCGGACCGACCGGTCGGTCCTGCTGCTCCGGCGGCTTACGCATGCCCTGCTGCTGCTGGTTCTGCGCGGCCGCGCGCGTGGCGGCGGCCAGCTTGGCGCGCAGGTCCTCGTTCTCGCGGAGCAGGCGCGTCAGTTCGGCTTCGACCTCGTCGAGGAAGGCATCGACCTCGTCCTCGTCATAGCCTTCTCGGAGGCGGACGGTCGTGAACTGCTTGTTCCGCACGTCCTCGGGGGTCAGCGGCATCTTTCCTTCACCTCTACGTAGTCGTCGGCAGTCGGCAGGACCGTATCGCTACACCCTCACACCCTCATCATGAAGCTGTTCACGATGGAGATCAGGATGTAGACGATGATCATCAGAACGAAGAAGGACAGGTCGAGTGCCACGCCCCCGAGACGCAACGGCGGGATGAACCGCCGCAGAAGCTTCAGTGGTGGATCGGTGACAGTGTAGGTGGCCTCCAGAACGACCACCATCGCCTTCCCGGGTTGCCATGAACGAGCGAACTGGAAGACATAGTCCATGACCAGCCGGAAGATCAGGACGACAAGGAAGCACATCAGAGCGATGTAGATCACTTGTAGTGCGACGCTCATCCCGCGCTTCCCTCTCCCCTGGTCCTATGTCCACCGGCCTTCCGGCCGGGCCGTTCCCGGTGTCGTGCTCTCAGCTCTGGTTGAAGAATCCGCCCTCTGCGATGCGGGCCTTGTCCTCCGCCGTGACATCGACGTTAGCAGGCGACAACAGGAACACCTTCTGCGTCACTCTCTCAATGCTGCCATGCAGGCCGAAGACGAGACCGGCGGCAAAGTCGACAAGTCGCTTCGCGTCCGTGTCGTCCATCTCCGTGAGATTCATGATCACAGGCGTGCCCTCGCGGAAGTGTTCCCCGATGGTACGGGCCTCGTTGTAGGTCCGCGGGTGCAGCGTGGTGATGCGGTAGGGCTCCCGCTCGGACACGACCTTGGGCATGATCACCGGTGCGTTCTTCTCCAGGCTCGGGCGTTCAGGTGTGATGGATGCCACGGGGGCGATTCGCGCCGGACGTCCGCTTTCAGCGGGAAGCGGAACAGGGTCGCGCTGCACGGGCGGCTGCTGGACGACACGCACCGGCTCCTCGCGCTCCGCCTGGTGCGAAGACTGGTGCGGGGGCTGGTGGCGCCGTCGGTCGCGCTCGGGCTCCGGCTCCAGTTCGGGTTCGAAGTCGTCATCGGGGTCGAAGCCCCTGCCGTCGTACCCATCGTCCTCCACGAGGCCGAGGTAGACCGCCATCTTGCGCATCGCGCCGGCCATTCTCTGAGTCCTCCGCTCTGTGGTGGATCGCCCTCATCACTCATGGGCACAGCGTCACCAAGTGCCCGCGATCCACAAGGCCTGTCCGCTGTTCGGCGGAAATGACCATATTTTCTGCTGTGGTCCGACTTGCTTCGCGACGTTACCCGAGCCGAGGTCGGACTCCGAGCACCGCCGTACCGATGCGCACATGTGTCGCTCCGGCCGCCACCGCGTCCTCGAGGTCCGCGCTCATCCCTGCTGACACCATGTTCGCAGCCGGATGGGACACGCGCAGGCGGGATGCGAATTCCATCAGCCGATCGAATGCGGCCCGTTCGCGCCCCGCATAGGGCCCGGCCAGCGGCGCGACCGTCATGAGTCCGTCGAGCCGGAGGCCCGGCGCTCCCTCGACCGCGTCCGCCAACTCCTCGATGCCGTCCGGCGCGACGCCGCCGCGCTCGCCGCGCTCACCGGACCCCGCGTCGAGCGCCACCTGGATCAGGCACCCGATTTCGCGCCCGGCGCGCTCCGCCGCGCCCGACAGCGCGGTGACGAGCCTCAGCCGGTCGACCGACTGCACCTCATGGGCATAACTCGCCACAGAACGGACCTTATTGGTCTGCAACTGGCCGACGAAGTGCCATGTGAGGTCGAGATCCGCGCACGCGGCGGCCTTGGGGGCCGCGTCCTGGTCGCGGTTCTCGGCGACATGACGGACCCCCAGCTCGTGCAGCAGCCGTACGTCGCTCGCGGGGTACGTCTTGGTGACCACGATCAGGGTCACGTCCTCGCGCTTGCGCCCGGCCGCCGCGCACGCGGCGGAGATACGTTCCTCCACTCGCGCGAGGTTCTCGGCGAGTTGAGCCTTGCGGTCCGTCATCTGCTATCAGTCCAACCAGACATATCCGGCGAGCCGCCCGGTCGTGCGGTCGCGGCGGTACGAGTAGTGGTCGCGCGATTCGAGCGTGCAGACCTCCGAAGCGCGCCGGTCGCGCACCCCCAGCGCGTCGAGCTGGGCGTGCACCCCGGCGGTCACATCCACCGCCGGTGTGCCCCAACTCGTCTTGGAGTGCGCCTCCGGTACGACGGCGGCCACCTCGTCCCGCATGGCCTCGGGGACCTCGTAGCAGCGTCCGCACACGGCCGGGCCGGTGCGGGCGGTGATCCGGGACGGCTCCGCGCCGAGCGCGATCATGGCCTCGACGGTGGCCGGCACGACACCGGCGACCATCCCGGGCCGGCCGGCGTGCGCCGCGCCCACCACACCCGCGACCGGGTCGGCCAGCAGGACGGGCGTGCAGTCGGCGGTCAGCACCGCGAGCGCGAGCCCGCGCCGGGCGGTGACGATCCCGTCCACCGCCGGAACGTCCTCGTCCGCCGCCCACGGTCCGTCGACCACGGCCACGTCCCGGCCGTGCACCTGGTTCATCCACACGACCCGCCGCGGATCGAGCCCCAGTGACTCGGCGGCGAGCCGGCGGTTCGTCGTGACGGAACCGGGGTCGTCGCCGACCGCTCCGCCGAGGTTGAGCTCTTCGTACGGAACGGCGCTCACCCCGCCCCACCGATCGGTGAAGGCGAAATGCGCGCCGCTCACTGAGTCGTGCTGCCCTATCACGTCACAGGGTCACTTCAGGAAGTCCGGGACGTCCAGCTCTTCGGCCGAGGTGTCCGGGTACGGGCGGGCCGGCGGGACCGCCGGCGGCGTGACCGTCAGGGAGCTGTCGCTCACGGCCGGGGCGGGCTCGGCCGCCGGGGCCGGGGCCTCCTCGCGCACCGGCACGGTGCCGAGGCCGCTCACCGGGCGGGGCTGCTCCGTGGCCCGCGCCGGGGGCGCCGGCTCCTCGCGCTTGCTCGATCCGGCGCTGAGGATGTTGTCGCGCCGGGCCGGCGGCTGGCCGCCGTCGAAGCCGGCCGCGATGACCGTGACCCGCACCTCGTCGCCGAGGGCGTCGTCGATGACGGCACCGAAGATGATGTTGGCCTCGGGGTGCGCGGCCTCGCTGACGAGCTGGGCGGCCTCGTTGATCTCGAAGAGGCCGAGGTCCGAGCCACCGGAGATGGACAGCAGCACGCCACGGGCGCCGTCGATGGACGCCTCGAGCAGCGGCGAGGAGATCGCCATCTCGGCGGCGGCCACCGCGCGGTCGTCGCCGCGGGCCGAGCCGATGCCCATGAGGGCGGAACCGGCCTCGGACATGACCGACTTGACGTCGGCGAAGTCGAGGTTGATGAGACCCGGGGTGGTGATGAGGTCGGTGATGCCCTGGACACCGGAGAGCAGGACCTGGTCGGCGGACTTGAACGCGTCCAGCACGCTGACCTGGCGGTCCGAGATGGACAGCAGCCGGTCGTTCGGGATGACGATGAGGGTGTCGACCTCTTCGCGGAGCTCGGCGATGCCGTCCTCCGCCTGGTTGGCGCGGCGCCGGCCCTCGAAGGTGAACGGCCGGGTGACCACACCGATGGTCAGGGCGCCCAGCGAGCGCGCGATGTTGGCGACGACGGGCGCGCCGCCGGTGCCGGTGCCGCCACCTTCGCCGGCGGTGACGAAGACCATGTCGGCCCCCTTGAGGACCTCCTCGATCTCCTCGCGGTGGTCCTCTGCCGCCTTGCGACCGACTGCCGGGTTGGCTCCGGCCCCGAGGCCGCGGGTGAGTTCACGGCCGACGTCGAGCTTGACGTCGGCGTCGCTCATCAACAGAGCTTGCGCGTCCGTGTTGATGGCGATGAACTCGACGCCCTTGAGACCGACCTCGATCATTCGGTTGATGGCATTGACACCACCGCCGCCGACACCGATGACCTTGATGACTGCGAGGTAGTTCTGCGGTGCTGCCACGTCGAAGGCCTCTCGCCTCGAGTTACGTGTCGCCACTTCGCGGTGGTCTCGCGCCGCGACGACGGATGCCGATGGGACGGTCCGAAACGCCGACCCAAACCCTAACGTTGAAGTTTAGGGTTACCAGTGTCTCTGTTCGCTGGACTCTTCCGAACAGGACACTAAGTCGACAAGTGGCGCACGTTCAACGAACACGCCGAACCTCCCGTTTTTCTTTTCACCCTATGTGATCACCCATAGCGCTGACCAACCAGGGTGCTGGCCAGCGCATATGTGCGTCAACTCCGCGACGCGGCAGGGGCAGTCGGGGCACTCACGTCGAAGTGCCCCGCTTTGGGCGCCGCCTTCATCAGTGCGGTGAGCGCACGGGCTTTCGCCTCGCCGTACTCGCCGCTGCCCCACACCACGGTCCGGCCGCCCGTCAGCTCCAGGGTGATGGAGTCGTACGAACGGACCCTCAGGACCTTGGTGTCCTCGGCGACCGGCCCCGGCAGGTCGCCCGCGACACCGACCGCCGCCGCGGTCAGCCGGTCGGCTCCGAAGCGGCGCAGGCTGGGGGACTGACCCGCCGTCAGCTCCAGCAGCGGCACGCCCTTCGGAGCCTTGGCCGCGTCCACCGTGGCGAAATGCACACCGTTCGCGTCCACTTCGGTGAACTTTCCGCTCTTTTCCACCAGGAGGACCGGGGTACGTTCGACCACATTCAGGGCGATTCCGCGCGGCCATGACCGGACGACGTCCACCGAGTCGATCCGGGGCAGGGCGCGCAGCAGGCGGTCCTCGATGTCGTCCGTGTCGACCGACACCAGCGGGGCCCCGACCGGCACCGCGGCGGCCGCCCTGACCTCGGCGGGCGTCAGCACCCGCGTACCGGAGGTGGTGACCTGCTCGACCCGCAGCCACGCGGAGCCGTAGAAGAGCCACACACCGCTCGCGAGCAGGGCCAGGGCGGTCACGATCAGGAGCACGGCACGGGGGCCGGGCAGCCGGGAGGGCCGGGCCGGGGACGGACCCTTGGGCTTCGAGCCCTTGAGCCTGGTGCCCACGGGCCGCTTGGTGCCCGGCGCGCCGCGCTCGGTGGTCGTCGTCGGCCCGGCCATGCTCCCTGCCTTCTCACGCCCTGTGGCGTGCCGCGATCGCCTCGTAGACCATGCCGACGAGCAGGTCGTCGGCGTCCCGGCGGCCGAACTCGGCGGCGGCGCGGGACATCTCGTACAGCCGGTGCGGGTCGGAGAGCACCGGGAGCACGTTGCCCTGGACCCACTCGGGCGTCAGCTCGGCGTCGTCGACCAGCAGCCCGCCGCCGGCCTTGACCACCGGCTGGGCGTTGAGCCGCTGTTCGCCGTTGCCGATCGGCAGCGGTACGTACGCGGCGGGCAGCCCGACGGCGGAGAGTTCGGCGACGGTCATCGCGCCCGCGCGGCACAGCATCATGTCGGCCGCGGCGTACGCGAGGTCCATCCGGTCCACGTACGGTACCGGGATGTAGGGCGGCATACCGGGCATGTTGTCGACGTGCGGCAGTTCGTTCTTGGGGCCGACCGCGTGCAGGATCTGGATGCCGGAGCGCTGGAGGACCGGGGCGATCTGCTGGATCACCTCGTTCAGCCGGCGGGCGCCCTGCGAGCCGCCGGAGACCAGCAGGGTCGGCAGGTTGGGGTCCAGGCCGAACGCCGCGCGTGCCTCCGGGCGGACCCGGGCGCGGTCGAGGGTGGCGATGGTGTGCCGCAGCGGGATGCCGATGTAGCGGGCGTTGCGCAGCTTGCTGTCGGGGGTGGCGACGGCGACCCCGGCCGCGTACCGCGAGCCGATCTTGTTGGCCAGGCCGGGCCGGGCGTTGGCCTCGTGGACCACGATCGGTACGCCGAGCCGCTTGGCGGCCAGGTAGCCGGGCAGGGCGACGTAACCGCCGAAGCCGACGACGCAGTCGGCCTTCGTGCGCTCCAGGATCTGCTCGGCGGCCTTGATCGTGCCGCGCAGCCGCCCCGGGACGGTGATCAGCTCGGGGGTGGGCTTGCGTGGCAGCGGAACGGCGGGGATGAGCGCCAGCTCGTAGCCCCGCTCCGGTACGAGCCGGGTCTCCAGACCCCGCTCCGTACCGAGGGCCGTGATCCCCACGGTCGGGTCCTGCCTGCGCAGGGCGTCCGCGAGGGCGAGCGCGGGCTCGATGTGGCCGGCGGTCCCCCCACCGGCGAGTACGACATGCACCGAAATTCACCGCTCTCCGGACGGACGCTTCTTGACGCGCCGTCGCATCGACTTCCAACTCACCCCGGCCCGTTTGCCGAGACCAGGCTGTCGCATGGCCAGGGCCGCCTTCGCCGCGGGCTCCTCTCGCGCGAAGGCGATGAGCAGACCGACGGCGAACATGGTCGGCAGCAGGGCGGACCCTCCGTAGGAGAACAGCGGGAGCGGGACACCGGCGATCGGCAGCAGGCCGAGCACCGCACCGATGTTGACCACGGCCTGCGCCGTGATCCAGGTGGTCACGCCTCCCGCGGCATACCTCACGAAGGGGTCCTCCGTGCGTCCGGCCACGCGGATACCCGCATAGCCTAGAGCCGCGAAGAGGGCGAGTACCGACAGCGTCCCCGCCAGCCCCAGTTCCTCCCCGGTGATGGCGAAGATGAAGTCGGTGTGAGGTTCGGGGAGTTGGCCCCATTTTTCCACACTCGCCCCCAGCCCGGAACCGAACCATCCGCCCGACGCCAGAGCATAGATCCCGTGCACGGCCTGCCAGCAGGAGTCCCCCGGGCCCGGCTCGGTGGCGCCGATGCAGGCGAGCCGCGCCATCCGGTTCTCGCTGGTCCTGATCAGCATGACGCCGATCGTGGCGGCGACCGCCAGCACTCCGACGAACATCCGGGTGGGCGCACCGGCCAGCCACAGCAGGCCGAAGAGGATCGCGGTGAGGATGATCGCCGTCCCCATGTCGCCGCCCAGCATGATCAGCCCCAGCAGCAGGAAGGCGACGGGGACGAGCGGCACGAGCAGGTGCTTCCACTGGGTGAGCAACCGTTTGTCCTGCTTGCGGGCGAGCAGGTCCGCGCCCCACAGGATCAGCGCCAGCTTGCCGAACTCGCTGGGCTGGAGCTGGAAGGGGCCGCCCAGGTAGATCCAGTTCTGGTTGCCGTTGACGGAATGCCCTATCCCCGGGATCTGCACCAGGACCATCAGGAAGACGGTGCCGACGAGCAGCGGATAGGCGAGCGCCCGGTGCAGCTTGGCCGGGACCCGGGAGGCGAACAGCAGCAGCCCGGTCCCGATGGCGGCGGCCAGGAACTGCTTGCGGAAGAAGTACGTGTCGGACAGCGACAGCTCCAGCGCCTTGATCTGCGACGCCGAGTAGACCATCACGAGGCCCAGGACGGTGATCAGCAGGCTGGCGCCGAGGATCACGTAGTACGCGGTCAGAGGCCGGTCCCAGGCCCGCCGTGCCCGCTCGTAGAGCCCCCGCACCCCACTCCCCCGCGGCGGGCGGGGAGCGGGCACCCTACGGGCCCGCCCGGTCCGGCCGCCGCCACGGGCAGCCGGGGGCCGCCGGAGCCCGGCGGTGCGGCCGCGCAGGGCGATACCGCCGTTCAGGGCGAGGCCCGCGTGGTGCGGTGCGTAGGCGGCGGCGTGGTCGGCCGGCATGGTCGCTGTCCCCTCCAGTCGTGCCCGGCGCGGCCGGACCTGGTGGCTGTCAGGCGCGCTCGGCGGCGAGGGCGCGGACCGCGTCCGCGAACGCCTCGCCCCGCTTGTTGTAGTTGGCGAACATGTCCATCGAGGCGCAGGCCGGGGCGAGCAGAACCGTGTCCCCGGGCTGCGCGAGCCGGGCCGCTTCCCGGACCGCCGCCGACATCGCCCCAGTGTCGGTCCGGTCGAGGTCGACGACGGGTACCTCCGGGGCGTGTCGCGCGAGGGCTTCCCGGATCAGGGCGCGGTCGGCGCCCATCAGGACGACGGCGCGCAGCCGCTTCGCCGACGCGGCGACCAGCTCGTCGAAGGTCGCGCCCTTGGCGAGGCCCCCGGCGATCCAGACGATCGGGTCGTACGCGGCCAGCGACGCCTCCGCGGCGTGCGTGTTGGTGGCCTTGGAGTCGTCGACGTAGCGGACGCCGTGGACCTCCTCGACGAGCTCGATGCGGTGCGGGTCGGGGCGGAAGGCCCGCAGTCCGTCCCGTACGGCGGTGGCCGGGACGCCGAAGGCGCGGGCCAGGGCCGCCGCGGCGAGCGCGTTGGCGATGTTGTGCGGGGCGGGCGGGTTCACGTCGGAGATCTGGGCGAGCTCCTGCGCCTGCTTCTGCCGGTTCTCGACGAAGGCGCGGTCGACCAGGAGGTCGTCCACGATCCCGACCTGGGAGGGGCCCGGCGTGCCGAGGGTGAAGCCGATGGCGCGGCAGCCCTCCTCGACGTCGGCCTCGCGCACCAGGTCCTCGGTGGCCTTGTCGGCGACGTTGTAGACGCAGGCGACCTGGTTGCCCTCGTAGACGCGGCCCTTGTCGGCGGCGTACGCCTGCATGGAGCCGTGCCAGTCGAGGTGGTCCGGGGCGAGGTTCAGGACGGCGGCCGAGTGGGCGCGCACGGAGGGCGCCCAGTGCAGTTGGTAGCTGGACAGCTCGACGGCGAGGACGTCGTACTTCTCCTCGCCGAGGACGGCGTCCAGGAGGGAGACGCCGATGTTGCCGACGGCCGCGGTCTTCAGGCCCGCCGCCTCCAGGATGGCGGCGAGCATCCGTACGGTCGTGGTCTTGCCGTTGGTGCCGGTGACCGCGAGCCAGGGCGCGGCGTCGGGGCCGCGGAGCCGCCACGCCAGCTCGACGTCGCCCCAGACCTCCACGCCCGCCTCGGCGGCCGCGCGGAACAGCGGCTTGTCGGGCTGCCAGCCGGGCGTGGTGACGACCAGCTCGGTGCCCTCCGGCAGGGTCGCCCCGTCGCCGAGGCGGACGGTGATGCCCTCCGCCTCCAGCTCGGCCGCCTGCGCGCGGGAGCGCTCGTCGTCGCCGTCGTTGACGACCGTGACGTGCGCGCCCAGGCCGTGCAGGACGCGGGCGGCGGGGATGCCGCTCACGCCCATGCCGGCGACGGTGACGTTCTTGCCCTGCCAGGAGGTACTCACTTGTCGGCTGCCCATCCCGCGTAGAAGAGGCCGAGTCCCACGATGACGCACATGCCCTGAATGATCCAGAACCGGACCACCACGAGCACTTCGGACCAGCCCTTGAGTTCGAAGTGATGCTGGAGCGGGGCCATCCGGAAGACCCGCTTCCCGGTCATCCGGAACGAACCGACCTGGATGACGACGGAGAGGGTGATGAGGACGAACAGGCCGCCCAGGAGGGCCAGCAGCAGCTCCGTGCGGGAGCAGATCGCCAGACCCGCGAGCGCGCCGCCGAGGGCGAGCGAACCGGTGTCACCCATGAAGATCTTGGCGGGCGAGGTGTTCCACCACAGGAAGCCGAAGCAGGCGCCCATCAGCGCGGAGGCGACGACGGCGAGGTCGAGCGGGTCACGCACCTCGAAGCAGGCGTTGGGGTTGGTCAGGGTGTCGGCGTTGGCGCACGACTCCTGGAACTGCCACAGCCCGATGAAGGTGTAGGCGCCGAAGACCATCACCGAGGCGCCGGTGGCGAGGCCGTCGAGGCCGTCGGTCAGGTTCACGCCGTTCGACATGGCCAGGATCATGAACAGCGCCCAGACCACGAACAGGACGGGTCCGATCGTCCAGCCGAAGTCGGTGATGAACGACAGTTTGGTGGAGGCGGGGGTCTGGCCCCGCTTGTCCGCGAACTGGAGCGCCAGGACGGCGAAGGCGATGCCGACGATGAGCTGGCCGGCCATCTTCGCCTTGGCCCGCAGGCCCAGCGAACGCTGCTTGACGATCTTGATGTAGTCGTCGAGGAAGCCGACGAGGCCCATGCCCGCCATCAGGAACAGCACCAGGACGCCCGAGTAGGTCGGGTCCTCGCCGGTGATGACCTTGGCGAGCGCGTACGCGATGAGCGTGGCCAGGATGAAGGAGATACCGCCCATGGTGGGCGTGCCCTTCTTGCTGCCGTGCGTACGCGGGCCGTCGTCGCGGATGAACTGCCCGTATCCCTTGCGGGCCAGGAGCTTGATCAGCAGCGGGGTACCGATCAGGGTCAGGAAGAGCCCGATGGCTCCCGCGAAGAGGATCTGCCTCATCGGCCGGTGACCTCGCCCTCGGTGGTGTTCTCGAGCAGTGCCTGGGCGATCCGCTCGAGCCCGACCGACCTTGATGCCTTCACCAGCACGACGTCTCCCGGGCGCAGCTCTCTGCGCAACAGGTCGATCGCCGCCCGTGCGTCGGACACGTGCACCGACTCCTCACCCCACGAACCCTCGTTATATGCGCCCAGTTGCAGCCAGGACGCTTCCCTGCCCCCGACTGCGACGAGCTTGCTGACGTTGAGCCGGACGGCGAGCCGCCCGACCGCGTCGTGCTCGGCGAGCGCCTCGTCCCCCAGCTCGGCCATCTGACCGAGCACCGCCCACGTACGGCCCCCCTTGGCCTGTGCGGCCTTGCCCATGGCCGCGAGCGCGCGCAGGGCGGCTCGCATGGACTCGGGGTTCGCGTTGTAGGCGTCGTTGACGATCGTCACACCGTCCGGACGCTCGGTGACCTCCATGCGCCAGCGGGAGAGGGAGCCCGCCTCGGAGAGCGCGGTGGCGATCTCGTCGACGGACATGCCCAGCTCATGGGCGACGGCGGCCGCGGCGAGCGCGTTCGACACGTGGTGCTCACCGTACAGGCGCAAGGTCACGTCACTGCACCCGGTGGGTGTGTGAAGCCTGAAAGAGGGCTGTCCGGTCTCTGTGAGCCGGACATTCTCGGCACGTACGTGGGCTTCTTCGGCCTCGCCGAACAGCGTCACGCGCGCGTGGGTGCGGTTTTCCATGGCCCGCACGAGAGGGTCGTCCGCGTTCAGCACGGCGATCCCGCCCGCCTCGGCGGACGGCAGCGCCTCGACCAGCTCGCCCTTGGCCTGGGCGATCTGCTCCCGGCCGCCGAACTCGCCGATGTGGGCGGAGCCCACGTTCAGGACGAGACCGATCGACGGCGGGGTCAGCTCGGTGAGGTAGCGGATGTGGCCGATTCCGCGCGCTCCCATTTCCAGGACGAGGTGCTCGGTGTCCTTGTCCGCGCGCAGCGCGGTCAGCGGCAGCCCGATCTCGTTGTTGAGGGAGCCGGGCGTCCAGACGGTGGGGGCCTTGCGCTGGAGCACCTGGGCGATCAGGTCCTTGGTGCTGGTCTTGCCGGCCGAGCCGGTCAGCGCGACGACCTTCGTGCCGAGGCGCCCGACGACCGCGCGGGCGAGCGCGCCGAGCGCCGTCTGGACGTCGTCCACGACGATGGCGGGCGCCCCGACCGGGCGGGTGGCCAGCACGGCCGCCGCGCCCGCGTCCATGGCGCGCTGCGCGTAGTCGTGGCCGTCGACGTTCTCGCCGGCGAAGGCGGCGAAGAGGGAGCCGGGCTCGACCTGGCGGGAGTCGATGACGAC
Organism: Streptomyces sp. NPDC049837; assembly: GCF_040674455.1. NCBI lineage: Bacteria > Bacillati > Actinomycetota > Actinomycetes > Kitasatosporales > Streptomycetaceae > Streptomyces > Streptomyces sp. NPDC049837. Next base: position 366,219 of record NZ_JBFAMP010000008.1, read on the forward strand.
GGGGCCGGTGACCTGTACGGCCGGATCCGGTATGTCGTACGACTGCCCGCCGACGATTTCGGCGATCTCGGCGAGGGAGAGGGCGATCACTACTTCATCCCTGACTGTTCTGGATGGCTTCGCGGAGGACCTGGCGGTCGTCGAAGGGGCGTACCACTCCGGCGATGTCCTGGCCCTGCTCGTGGCCCTTGCCCGCGACCAGCACGGTGTCGCCCGGCTGGGCGCGCGCCACGGCGGCGGCGATCGCGGCGGCCCGGTCGGCCTCCACGATCACGTCACCGCGCTCGTGGACGGGCACCTCGGCGGCGCCGGCCAGCATCGCGGCGAGGATCGCGAGCGGGTCCTCGGAGCGGGGGTTGTCGGAGGTGAGTACGGCGGTGTCGGCGAGGCGTGCGGCGGCGGCGCCCATGGGGCCGCGCTTGGTGACGTCCCGGTCGCCGCCGCAGCCGAGGACGATGTGCAGTCGGCCCACGGTGACCTTGCGCAGGGCGCGAAGGACCGATTCGACGGCGTCCGTCTTGTGGGCGTAGTCGACGACGGCGAGGTAGGGCTGGCCGGCGTCGACGCGCTCCAGGCGGCCGGGGACGCCGGGGACGGCGGCGACGCCGTCGGCGGCGGTCTGGGGGTCGATCCCGGCCACGGCGAGGGTGACGACGGCGGCCAGGGTGTTGGCGACGTTGAACGTGCCGGGCAGCGGGGCCTTGGCGCCGATCCGCTCGCCCTTGGGGCCACGGATGGTGAACGTGCTCCCCAGGGCGCCGATTTCGACGTCCTCGGCCCACCAGTCGGCGTCCTGGTTGCCCTCGGCGGAGAAGGTGACGACGGGGACGGAGGCCTCCTTGACCAGCCTCCTGCCGTACTCGTCGTCGAAGTTGACCACTCCCTGCCGGCTGCGGCGCGGGGTGAAGAGCTGCGCCTTGGCCTGGAAGTAGTCCTCCATGCCGGAGTGGAACTCCATGTGCTCCGGGCTGAGGTTGTTGAAGACGGCGACGTCGAAGACGCAGCCGTCGACCCGGCCGAGCACGAGGGCGTGGCTGGAGACCTCCATGGCGACCGCTTCGACGCCGCGCTCGCGCATCACCGCGAACAGCGCCTGGAGGTCGGTGGCTTCCGGGGTGGTCCGTTCGGACTTGATGCGCTCGTCGCCGATGCGCATCTCGACGGTGCCGATGAGCCCGGTCGCGCGGCCGGCCGCCTTGAGGCCGCCTTCGACGAGGTAGGCGGTGGTGGTCTTGCCGGAGGTGCCGGTGATGCCGATCTGGAGCAGGTCGCCGCCCGGCCGGCCGTAGATGTCGGCGGCGAGCTCGCCCATCCGGCCGCGCGGGTCCTCGGTGACCAGGACCGGCAGGCCGGTCGCGGCGGCGCGTTCGGCGCCCGTCGGGTCGGTGAGGACGGCGACGGCCCCGAGGTCCGCGGCCTGGCCGGCGAAGTCGGCGCCGTGGAGGCGGGCGCCCGGGAGGGCGGCGTACACGTCTCCGGGGCGTACGGCCCGGGAGTCGTGGGTGATGCCGGTCACCTCCGCGCTGCCCGGCGACGGGATGTCCAGCCGGGCCGCCAGCTCGCCCAGGGGTGTGGGGCGGACCTGGGCCGGCCGGGGCGCCCCGGGGCGTTTCGCGGGGGCGTCCTTCGGGGTGGTTCGGGACTGATCAGCGTGTGGCACGGCGGTGAGCGTACCGGGCGCACCCGCGATCGGGCTAAATGAGGGCGCCTGGGCAGCGTGGTCGCCGGATCGGTTCCCGGGGTCGGGCGTGATGGTTGTCACTGGTTGCTCCCGCCGGCTCACTCGCCGGGTTTGAACGTGACCGGCATGCGAGGTGCTTTTTTGCCGGTTGGTGCGACTTGCAGGGTCTTGAGGGCGAACTCCATGACCTTCTTGTGGATGGGGCCGCAGATCTGGCCGCCGAAGTAGCTGCCCCTGGTGGGGTTCTGGATGGCGCAGTAGACGGTGATCTGCGGGTCGTCCGCGGGTGCGAAGCCCGCGAAGGAGGCGGTGTAGCCGCGGTAGCGGCCGAGTTGGGGGTCGACGCGGTTGGCGGTGCCGGTCTTGCCGGCGACGCGGTAGCCGGGGATGGCGGCCTTGGTTCCGGTGCCTTCCTCGTCGTCGACGACCGATTCCAGCATGGCGGCGAGGGTCTTGGCTGTCTTCTCGCTGACGACCCGGGTCTGCTTGGGGGCGGGCGCCGGGGTGAAGCGTCCGTCGGGTCCCTTGGTGCCGCGTACGAGGGTGGGCTCGATGCGTACGCCGCCGTTGGCGATCGTCGAGTAGACGGAGGCCGCCTGCATGGCGTTGATGGACAGGCCCTGGCCGAAGGGGATCGTGTACTGCTGGGAGGTGGACCAGTCCTGCGGCTTGGCGAGGATGCCGGGGGTCTCGCCGGGGTAGCCGAGGCCGGTGTGGCTGCCGAAGCCGAACTTGCGCAGGTAGGAGTGCAGGACCCGGTTCGCGTGGGCCTGGGTCGGGCCGAGCTGGCCGGTGGCCAGGATGGTGCCGATGTTGCTGGACTTGGCCAGGACGCCGTTGAGCGTCAGGTACCAGGTGGGGTGGTCGATGTCGTCCTTGAACAGCCGGTCGCCCCGGTGCAGCCGGTTGGGGACCACGACGTGGGTGGCGGGCGTGGCGACGCCCTCCTCCAGGACGGCGGCCATCGAGACGACCTTGGCGGTGGAGCCGGGTTCGTAGGCGTCCTGGAGGGCGGCGTTGCCCATGGCGGCGGAGTCGGCCTGGGACAGGTCGTTGGGGTCGAAGCCGGGCGCGTTGGCCATGGCGAGGACCTCGCCGGTCCGGGCGTTCTGCACTATCACGTAGCCGCGGTCCGCCTGGGACTCCTCGACCTGCTGGGTGATGGCCTGCTGGGCGGCCCACTGGATGTCGCGGTCGATGGTGAGTTCGATGTCGGAGCCGGGCACCGCGGGGGTTTCCCGGGCGCCGACGGTGGGCACCCGGCGGCCGCCCGACTGGGCGTACTTGATCTTGCCGTCCTTGCCGGCCAGCTCCTTGTCGAGCATGGACTCCAGGCCGCCTCCGCCGCGGCCGTCGGCGTTGACGTAACCCAGTATCCCGGCGGCGAGGGTGCCGTTGGGGTACACGCGCTTGCTGCTGGGCTCGTTGAAGATGCCGGCGAGCACGTTGACGCCGGCGCCGCCGCCGGCCTTCTCGGTGCGGGCCTTCTCGGCGAAGACGTTCTTCAGGTCCTTGATCTGGTTCCACACCTGCGGGGTCTGGCGGCGGGCCAGCATCGCGTAGCGGGACTTGGGCGCCTTGAGCTTCCTGACCAGCTCGGCGGGGTCCTTGCCGAGGATCGGCGCGAGGAGGGCGGCGGCCTGCTCCGGGGCGTCGGGGGCCTTGCTCTCCTCGGGCGTGAACATCTTCGGGTCGGCGGTGATGTCGTACGCGTCGACGCTGGTGGCCAGGGCGATCCCGGCGCGGTCGGTGATCTCGCCGCGCTCGGCGGACAGCGTGTACTCCTGGTACCGGTTCTTCTCGGCCTTGGCCGCGTACGCGCTGGCGTCGACGGCCTGGACCTGGAGGAGGCGCACGACGAACGCCAGCATGACCAGCGTCAGGCCGAGGCTCACCAGCCGCAGCCGGGGCCTGGGGCTGCCGAGCCTGATGGTGCCGGCCCTGGCGGGCGGGCGGGGCGCGGGACGCGGGCGCCGGGCGGCCGGGCGGGCGGGGCGCGCGGGGCGCTCCGGGCGGGCGGGGGCCGGTACGCGGCGGCGTGGGGGCTGGGTGGGGGGCACTGCGTCACCTGCCGGGCGTCGTCGGGGCGGTGGGCGGGGCGGGCTCGGCCGTCGCCCGGCTGGGGACGCCCCGGACCGTGCCGTCGGGGCCCAGGAAGACGGGGCTGCCGCCGGGCACCATGCCGAGCTCACGGGCCCGGCGTTCCAGCGCGTCGGGGGCGGACCGGCCGTTCACGTCCCGCTGGAGCTCCTGCTCCTCGTCGGTGAGTTCGGTGGTCCGCTTCTTGAGTTCGCTCAGCCTGAAGGAGCCCTCGTTGAGGGAGGAGTTGAGCAGCAGGAGGGTGATCAGGCCGCCGCCCAGGAGCAGGACGACCAGCAGGACGAAGGGGGTGCGGGCCGCGGTGCTCGGCCCGGACGGCATGAGCCGCGCGAGCCTGGCCGCCCGCCCCTTCAACGGTCCCGCCTTGGTCACCTGTCCTCCCGGTTCGCCCCGCTGCCGTCCTCGTGCGTCACGCCGTCATGCCTCTCCGGTGCCGGCCGGTCACAGCTCGTCCTCCCGGATCCGCTCGGCGCCCCGCAGCCGGGCCGGGGCGGCGCGGCGGTTCTCGGCGACCTCCTCCTCGGTGGGGAGTTCGGCGCCGCGCGTCAGCAGTTGGAGCTTCGGCTGGTAGCGCTCGGGTACGACGGGCAGCCCCGGCGGCGCGGTGTTGGCGGCGCCCGCCGCGAAGACCTGCTTGACCAGCCGGTCCTCCAGCGAGTGGTACGACAGGACTGCGATCCGGCCGCCGACCGCGAGGGCCTTCACCGCGGCCGGGATGGCCCGCTCCAGGACGGTCAACTCGCCGTTGACCTCGATGCGCAGGGCCTGGAAGGTCCGCTTGGCCGGGTTGCCGCCGGTGCGCTTGGCGGCCTGCGGGAGGGCGTCGCGGATGAGCTCCACCAGCCGGGCGCTGTTGGTGAACGGTTCCTTCTCCCGTTCCCGCACGATCGCCGCCACGATCCGCTTGGCCTGCTTCTCCTCGCCGTACTGGCGCAGGATGCGGACCAGCTCGCCGGGCGGGTAGGTGTTGAGGACCTCGGCCGCGCTGATGCCGGTCGTCTGGTCCATGCGCATGTCGAGCGGGGCGTCCTGGGCGTACGCGAAGCCGCGGTCGGCCTCGTCGAGCTGCATGGAGGAGACGCCCAGGTCGAACAGGATGCCCTGGACGCGCGGGACGCCGAGCCGGTCCAGTACGCCGGGCAGCTCGTCGTACACGGCGTGGACGAGGGTGGCGCGGTCGCCGAACCTCGCGAGCCGCTCGCCGGAGAGCCGCAGCGCCTCCTTGTCCCGGTCGAGGGCGATCAGCCGCGCCTCGGGGAAGCGGGTCAGCAGCGCCTCGCTGTGGCCGCCGAGGCCGAGGGTGCAGTCGACGACCACCGCACCGGGGTGCGCCAGTGCGGGTGCCAGCATGTCCAGGCACCGCTGGAGCATCACCGGGACGTGTCGGGTCTCGTTCATGCACGACCCTCGCTGCGCTCGCTCATGCGCCCTCTCAGATTCGGCGCGGCGTACGTACTGCCGGGTCCGGCGCCGGAAAGGGGGCGTCGGCCGACCGGCGAGCGGGAGGAGGCCGAGCCGTACGTACCGCCGCACACGCGGGGGAGAAACTGCGGGATTCGCTGGGATTCGCTCAATGTCTCCGTGAACTTCGCGTCACTTTAGTCCACTCCCCCGCCCGGTCAATCAACCGGGCAGCGCGTCGCGCGGGCCGCCCGGCGCCCGGCCGCGCGAGGGGCGCAATTACGGATGGCTCGCCCATATGGTGGCGCATTGCTCACGCCTGTGGGGTACCTCACAACAAGGTGCGTTGATGTTCTTTGTCCCCTCTCACAGCGCGCCCGAACAGCCTGTGACCATTAACGTCATAGCCATGTCGACTTCCGCCTCCGCGCACCCCTCGCCGAGCCCCATACGAACCGGCGGTACGGTCACGGACCGTCTCGTCGAGGCCAACCGGCAGTACGCCGCCAAGTTCACGGACCCCGGAATGGACGCCCGGCCCGTCCTCCAGGTCGCCGTCGTCGCGTGCATGGACGCCCGGCTCGACCTCCACGCGGCCCTCGGCCTCCAGCTCGGCGACTGCCACACGATCCGCAACGCCGGCGGTGTCGTCACCGACGACGCGATCCGCTCCCTGACCATCAGCCAGCGGGCCCTCGGCACCCGCAGCGTGGTGCTGGTGCACCACACGGGCTGCGGCCTGGAGTCCCTCACCGAGGACTTCCGGCACGAACTGGAGCAGGAGGTCGGGCAGCGGCCCGCCTGGGCGGTGGAGGCCTTCCGCGACGTCGACCAGGACGTCCGGCAGTCGATGCAGCGGGTGCGCACGTCGCCGTTCCTGTTGCACACCGACGACGTCCGGGGCTTCGCCTTCGACGTGAAGACGGGGCTCCTGCGCGAGATCGACGCGTCTTCCTGACATTTCTCGGCACGGGACACCCGCACGGACCATGCCAACCCCGACATATCGCACGCGGTTATCCACAGCCGAGTGACACGTACGGGTAACGCCAACAAGAATGCGGGGGTGGCACCGCTCCTGAATGGTTCGGAGGCGGTGTCCGTGTTTCAAGGGTGGACCGTGCCGTCAGTCGTGCACGGCCCATGGAACGGGCCGAGGAGGGCCGTGTGACGACCTATGACGATCGAGCGAGCCTCACAGATCTGACCACCACAGCGGAACGGGTCCGCCGGTCGGTGGAAGGTGTGATCGAAGGCAAGCCTGAGGTCGTACGGCTTTCGCTGACCGTGCTGCTCGCCGAGGGGCACCTCCTGATCGAGGATGTCCCCGGCGTCGGCAAGACGATGCTGGCCAAGGCGCTGGCGCGGTCCATCGACTGCTCCGTGCGGCGCATCCAGTTCACGCCCGACCTGCTGCCGTCGGACATCACCGGTGTCTCGATCTACGACCAGCAGCGGCGTGAGTTCGAGTTCAAGCCGGGCGCGATCTTCGCGCAGATCGTGATCGGCGACGAGATCAACCGCGCCTCGCCCAAGACCCAGTCGGCGCTGCTGGAGTCGATGGAGGAGCGCCAGGTCACCATGGACGGGCAGAGCTACGAACTGCCCAGCCCCTTCATGGTGGTGGCCACGCAGAACCCGGTCGAGATGGAGGGCACCTACCCGCTGCCCGAGGCGCAGCGCGACCGCTTCATGGCCCGCGTCTCGATCGGCTACCCGAGCGCCGAGGCCGAGCTCCAGATGCTGGACGTGCACGGCGGGGTGTCGCCGCTCGACGACCTCCAGCCGGTGGCGCACGCCCACGACATCGTGAAGCTGATCGACGCCGTGCGCATGGTCCACGTCTCGGAGGCGGTCCGGCGGTACGCGGTGGAGCTCGTCGGGGCGACCCGCACCCACCCCGACCTCCGGCTCGGCGCCTCGCCGCGCGCCACCCTGCACCTGCTGCGCGCCGCCAAGGCGTCCGCCGCGCTGAGCGGCCGTGACTACGCGCTGCCGGACGACGTCCAGGCGCTGGCCGTCCCGGTGCTGGCGCACCGGCTGCTGCCCACGTCCCAGGCCCAGCTCAACCGGCGCACCTCCGAGCAGGTCGTACGGGACATCCTCCAGCGCACACCGGTGCCGACGGCGGCGCCGCCCGCGGCCGCGCCGAGGTCCGGCAGCCCGATGTCCGGCGGTCACGTCCCGGGCGGCCACGTCTCCGGCGGTCCGGTGTCCGGTGGGCACGTCTCCGGGGGCCATGTCTCCGGTGGGCACGTACCGGGCGGCCAGATGCCCGGCGGTCCCGTGTCCGGCGCCCCGCTGTACGGCCAGCAGCAGCCCGGCGTACGGCGGCTGTGATGACGGCCGGGGGGCCCGCCGCCCAGGACGGCGAGAACATGGGCGGGGTACGGGCCGCCCTCGGTGGGCTGACCACGCGCGGCCGGTCGTTCCTGGCGGCCGGCATCGCGGCGGCGATCTGCGCGTACGTGCTGGGCCAGGGCGACCTGCTGCGGGTCGGGCTGCTGCTCGCCGTGCTGCCGCTGGTCTGCGTGACGGTGCTGTACCGCACCCGCTACCAGGTGGCGGGCAGCCGGCGGCTGTCGCCGCAGCGGGTGCCGGCCGGCTCCGAGGCGCGCGTGCACCTGCGGATGGAGAACGTCTCGCGGCTGCCCACGGGGCTGTTGATGCTCCAGGACCACGTGCCGTACGTGCTGGGGCCACGGCCCCGGTTCGTGCTGGACCGGGTGGAGGCGGGCGGGCGCCGTGAGGTGTCCTACCGGGTCCGTTCGGACCTGCGCGGGCGCTATCCGCTGGGGCCGCTCCAGTTGCGGCTGAGCGACCCGTTCGGGATGTGCGAGCTGACCAGGTCGTTCAGCGCCTACGACATGCTCACGGTCATACCGCGCACGGAGAGCCTGCCGCCGACATGGCTGTCGGGCGAGGCGTCGGGGTACGGCGAGGGGCGGCAGCGTTCGCTGGCGCTGGCCGGCGAGGACGACGTGATCCCGCGCGAGTACCGCTACGGCGACGACTTGCGGCGGGTGCACTGGCGGTCCACGGCACGGTACGGCGAGCTGATGGTGCGCCGCGAGGAGCAGCCGCAGCGGGCCAGGTGCACCGTGCTCCTGGACACTCGTGCGGTGGCCTACCAGGGGTCCGGGCCGGACTCCGCCTTCGAGTGGGCGGTGTCGGGCGCGGCGTCGGTGGTGGTGCACATGCTGGAGCGGGGCTTCGCGGTCCGGCTGCTGACCGACGAGGGCAGCGCGCTGCCCGGCGACGGCGCGGACGGGTTCGCCTCGCCGGCACAGGACTCCGCCGACGCGGCGGGCCTGATGATGGACACGCTCGCGGTCGTCGACCACTCCGACGGGGCGGGGCTCTCGCGCGCGTACGAGCTGCTGCGCGGCGGGAACGAGGGACTGCTGGTCGCCTTCATCGGCGACCTGGACGAGGAGCAGGCGGCGGTGGCCGCCCGGATGCGGCAGCGCAGCGGCGCGGCCGTCGCCTTCGTCCTGGACAGCGGCACCTGGCTGACCGGCGGTGCGGTGGCCGGGGCCGTGGAGGACAGGCTGCGGCGGTTGCGCGACGCGGGGTGGACGGCGGTGGCCGTTCCGGCCGGGGCGTCGCTCGCCGAGCTGTGGCGGGACGCGGGCCGGGCCCGTACCGGATCGGGATCGGGTACGGCGAGCAGTGGGATGACCGGGGTTTCGGGGGGTTGGTCATGAGCGGTCGCGGGAGGCTGGCGCTGTGCGCCTTCGCCGCCACGCTGATGGCGGCGGGCGCGTTGCTGCCACTGGTCGATCCGGCCACCTGGCTCCTCCAGGCGGCGGTGCTGGTGGCGGTTCAGAGCGGGGCGGGCGCGCTGGTCCGGCGCTGGTCGTCGGCCCGGGCACTGACGGTGACGGTCCAGGCCCTGGTGGCCCTGGTGTCGCTGACGGCCGTCTTCGCCCGGGACCACGCGGTGGCCGGGTTCCTGCCCGGGCCGGACGCCGTCCGGCAGTTCGGTGTCCTGCTGACCGCGGGTGCGGAGGACGTCGGGAAGTACGCGATCCCGGCGCCCGAGACGGACGGCATCCGGCTGATGCTGGTCGGCGGCGTGCTGGTGATCGGGCTGGCGGTGGACGTCCTCGCGGTGACGTTCCGCAGCGCAGCTCCGGCCGGTCTTCCGCTGCTGGCGCTGTACTCGGTGGCGGCCGGGCTGTCGGGCGGCGGCGCGAGCTGGCTGTGGTTCCTGCTGGCCGCCGCCGGTTATCTGCTGCTCCTGCTGGCCGAGGGCCGCGACCGGCTCTCCCAGTGGGGGCGGGTCTTCGGCGCCGCGGCACCCTCCCGGCGCGGCCGGGGGGCGGCCGGGCCGCTGTCCTCGGGCGGTGGGCCGGTGGCCCCGGTGCGTACCGGGCGGCGGATCGGTGTGGTGGCCCTGGGCATCGCGCTGGCCGTGCCGGCGGTGCTGCCGTCGCTCAGCGGCGGGCTGCTCGACAGCGTGGGCAACGCGGGCGGCGAAGGCGGCGGGGGCACCATCCAGGCGGTCAACCCGCTGGTGTCCTTGCAGGACAACCTGACGCAGCCCGAGGACCGCGAGGTGCTGCGTTATCGCACCAACGCGGAGGAGACCTCCGGGATGTATCTGCGCCTGGTGGCACTCGACCGGTTCGACGGCACGTCCTTCAGGACCTCCGAGCGCCCCATCGGGGACGTACCGGAGGACCTGCCGCGCCCGGACGGGCTGAACGGGAACGTCAGCACGTCGGAGATCACGACCAACATCTCGGCGTCCGGCACCTACGAGCAGAAATGGCTGCCGCTGCCCTATCCGGCGACCCGGGTCGACATCGACGGGCGCTGGCGGTATGAGCCGGCCGGGCGCACGCTCGTCGGCGACGAGGGTCAGACCACCAAGGGCGTGCAGTACTCGGTGCGGAGCCTGGTCGTGAACCCGACCCGGCAGCAGTTGGCGTCCGCCCCGTCGGCCCCGGAGGCACTGGCGCGGGAGTACACCAAGGTGCCCGAGAACCTGCCCCAGGACGTGAAGGCGACGGCGCTGCGGGTCACCAAGGGCGCGACGAACGACTACGAGCGGGCCGTCAAGCTCCAGGACTGGTTCGCCGTGGAAGGCGGCTTCCGCTACGACACCGAGGTGAGGTCGGGTACGGGGGTCGCGGCGATCTCCCAGTTCCTGAGGAACAAGGAGGGGTTCTGCATCCACTTCTCCTTCTCGATGGCGGCCATGGCCCGGACGCTGGACATTCCGGCGCGGGTCGCGGTCGGCTTCACGCCGGGTGCGCCACAGTCGGGCGGCACCATGGCCGTCGGCATCCGTGACGCCCACGCCTGGCCCGAGTTGTACTTCGAGGGCGTGGGGTGGACCCGCTTCGAGCCGACGCCGACGCGCGGCTCGGTGCCCGAGTACACCCGGCAGGAGACGCCGACGGGTGAGCCGAGCACTCCGGCCGCGCCCGAGGAGAGCGCCACGGCGGCGCCGTCCGCGCAGCCTTCCACCCAGGAGAGCTGCCCGCCGCAGGCGCGGCGGCTGGGCGAGTGCGGCGACACCGAGGAGCCGGGCGCCGCCGCGGCCGGCGGCTCGGGACCGCCGCTGGGCACGATCCTGCTCGTCGCGGCCGGTGTGGTGGCGGTGGTGCTGATACCGCTGCTGCCGCTGCTGTGGCGGACGCGGGTACGGGCACGGCGCCTCCGTACGGCCGGGCAGGCCCTGGCGGCCTGGGAGGAGGTCATCGACACGGCGTGGGACCACGGCATCCCGCCGGACGAGTCGCAGACGCCGCGCAAGACGGCCGTGCGGATCATCCTGCTGGGCAAGCTGGAGGGGGCGCCGGCCGAGGCGGTGCACCGGGTCGCCGACGCGGTGGAGCAGGTCCTCTACGCACCGCGTCCGCGCCCCGCGACCGGGCTGGCCGAGGACGCCGCCCGCGTCCGCCGGGGCCTGGCCGCCGGTGCCGGCCGGGCCGGCAGGCTGCGCGCGCTGCTGCTGCCGCGCTCGGCCGTGCGGGTGGTGTGGGCGCTTTCGGACCGCTGGACGGCGCTCACGACCCGCTGGGCCGACCACCGCCGCCGGCTGCTGACCCGCTGGTCCACCACCCTCCGCCGCCCCACCCGCCAACGCGGCTGACCCGCGGACGGGCAGCACCTCGCGGCCCGCTCCACGCGAAGGCCCCGGCCGGGTGCCGGGGCCTTCGGTCGGGGCCTTCGCGTGGACGGCCCACTGCCTGGGCCAGGGACCGGGGCCGGTGGGCCGGGGCCGGTGGGCCGGGGCCGGTGGGCCGGGGCCGGTGGGCCGGGGCCGGTGGGCCGGGGCCGGTGGGCCGGGGCCGGTGGGCCGGGGCCGGT